>JAYTXQ010000268.1:0-2361 GCA_043742825.1 Caulobacteraceae bacterium
ATAAAAACGGTGTGGCGTGCAGGGGCGTCGATTTTCATGGCCTGAGGCTTTCGAGAGCGATTGACGAGGATTTCAAAATATGAGCCTTTGCTCACAATCGACAACCCACATTTCGCCCCATGACCACTGAGCTGACCCCGGCAGACATCGCCCCTCGCAAAGGCGCCAAACAAGCCCGTTCCACCCAGACCGTCAGCGTGATCCTGGAGGCGGCGGCTCGCGTTTTGGAAAGCCATGGCCTGGGGGGCTTTAATACCAACGCCGTTGCGGCCAGGGCGGGGGTCAGCGTCGGCTCGCTCTATCAGTATTTTCCGCGCAAAGACGCCCTGATGGCTGCCTTGATCCGCGATGACGTGACCCGCTTTCAGATCGAGATCGAGGCTGTGGTCGCCCGTTGCTCCGATGCCAAACTGGCTGCCGGTTTGAGCGCTCTGGCCGACGTGGCCCTCGACCATCAGCTGGCCCGTTGCCGATTGGCCCTGATCCTGGATCTGGAGGAAAGCCGGCTGCCCATGGATGATGAGGCTCAGACAGCGAGCCGCAGTATTCGCTCCAGTCTGCAACGATTCCTCGGGCGCAGGCTCACCGGTTGGCCCAGCGATGTGGTCGCCGCTACGGCTGCCGACATGCTGACTCTGTCTAAAGCCCTGATCGATACTGCGTCGCAAACCGGACTGGTGGACCGCGCCGACCTTAAGATGAGGGTGCTGGCGGCAGTAAGCGGCTATCTTACGCATATCGCAGCGATCAAAGGCTATCCCTGTCCCGATCTTTCCACCCCCAAGCCTGGCCACAGCGCCACAGTCTCCCGAGGTTAAAAATGAAGCTGATCAGTGAAACCGTCGCTTTTGGCGGTCGCAAGGGGCCGGTCTATGCGCCGATCTATCCGGCCTGTCCGGTTGAGTTGTGGAATCCGGAGGCTTTCACCGCTGGTCCCCCACTGGATGGATTCGCCCAGATGCGTGAGGTGGCACCGGTGGCCTGGTGCGATGAACCGGGGGACCGACCGGGGTTCTGGGCAGTGACGCGCTACGATGACGTCATGCGGGTCAACGGCGATTACGAGACCTTTTCTTCGCAAGCCGGGGGCATCCTGATGGCCCACGAGCCCTCGGAGATGCAACTGGCCAAGGCGTCCCTGGACCAGATGATCAATATGGATGCCCCCTGGCACATGCAGCTGCGGCGCGAGCACATGCCGTATTTCACCCCGGCCTATCTGCGGGCTCTGACCCAGAGAGTGGAGGGCGAGGTGACCCGCTTGCTGGACGCCATGGCTCCTTCGGGAAAATGCGACCTGGTGCCCAGCCTGTCGGCGCAACTGCCGTTATTTACACTCTGCGAGATCCTCGGTGTGCCTGCGGAGGACCGTGAAAAGTTCCTGATCTGGATGCACTATCTTGAGCTGGCCAATACCTTTGCCGCCGAGCGCAGCGGCGATGCTGAGGGTATGGCGGCCACCGCCGCAGCGATACCGCCGCAGATGCAGGCTTTCTTCGATGCCTTTAATGCAGCCATTGCCGAAATGTTCGAATACGGCCGGCACATGCTGCACAAACGGCGCCTCAACCCTCAGGCCGACCTGATGAGCGCGATCGCCAGGGCCCAGCTGGACGGCGAATTGTTGTCGGATGAATACCTGGATGGATCCTGGCTGTTGATCGTCTTCGCCGGCAATGACACGACCCGCAATACCCTCAGCGGCACCCTCAAACTCTTGACGGACTTTCCTCTGGAGAAACAGAAACTGATCGCCAATCCGGCTTTGATTCCTGGGGCAGTAAATGAGTTTATCCGCCTGATCAGTCCGGTGATCTATATGCGTCGCACTGCCACCAGGAATGTCCAAATCTCGGGCCAGAAGATCGCTGAAGGGGAAAAAGTGATTATGTATTATGGTGCAGCTAATCGTGACGCCTCGGTGTTTGCCGACCCTGACCGCCTGGATGTCGAGCGGGTCAATGCCGACAAACACATCGCCTTTGGCTACGGGCCGCATACCTGTGTTGGTAAACGCGTGGCACAGCTCCAATTAGAAGCGGTCTATCGCCAATTGCTGGCGCGTTTTCCCGATATGCATCAGTCAGGGCCGATGAAGATCGCCGCCAATAATTTCGTCTACGCCATCCAGAGCCTGCCTGTGGAATTCACTCCAGCGCCGCTGCTGCGGCGACTCCAACCCGCGTAACACTGTTGTTTTCGGGGGTGATCATCCGCTCGTTTCTTGCATTATTGATCATAGCTGCCCGCACAGGGTGACAACGCGCTGCAAACTGTGGGAACAGACCCATTTGACGACAGTGGTCACGATCTCTTGCGCGACAGTCTGGGTAAGCCGATACGTCGCGAGGCGGTAGAAGT
>JAYTXQ010000269.1:0-2598 GCA_043742825.1 Caulobacteraceae bacterium
ATCTGGTCATCGCTGCCTGTTGATCGCGGATAGAGGATGCGGCCCAGGCGGTCGAACATGAAAGCAACCGAACCGCTCTCGCCCATATTGCCACCATTCTTGCCAAACGTGGCCCGCACGTTGGCGGCGGCGCGGTTGCGGTTATCAGTCAGTACCTCAACGATGAGGCCGACGCCGCCGGGGCCAAAGCCTTCGTAGCGAATCTCTTCATAGGAATCGGCGTCGCCGCCGACGGCCTTTTTGATCGCCCGGTCGATATTGTCCTTAGGCATGGATTCAGCCTTGGCATTTTGGATGGCCAGACGCAGGCGCGCATTAGCGGCTGGATCGGGCAGACCGGCCTTCGCCGCGATAGTGATATCGCGCGAGAGTTTGGAAAACGCCTTTGAGCGCAGACCATCCTGCTTGCCTTTGCGAAATTGGATATTCTTGAATTTTGAGTGGCCGGCCATTGATCCTGTTATCTTGCAGTGAAACCTGGGCGGCTTCTATAGCTACGGGTCAACGAACGCCAGTTTGGCCGCCCAAAGACCAGGAGTCTGCATTGCCACGCCCAATCGATCAGCCTCGGAATCCCAAAACCCTTAGATCAGTTGCGGTGGGCACATTGACCGGCGGTCATATGAGCGGCGGCCTGGGCCTGGGCGGGGTGGGCAGTCTGGCCGCGATGGCCGGGGCTCTGGCGCTCGGAGCGGTGGCTATCGGGGCCGTCGCGATAGGTGCCTTGGCGCTTGGCCGCCTCAGCGTTGGCCGCGCCCGTTTCAAGCACCTGACTATCGACCACCTGGTCGTCGGCCATCTGGAATGCCCCAAGCCCGATAGCACCGAATGAAGGGTCCCAATCGGCAAGACCGGGCCAGCGAGGTCGTCACCGCCGAGGTTATCGCCGATTTCCAGCGCGATGGGGCTGTGCCACTGCGTGGTCTCTTTGATGCTGCGGATCTGGAAATCCTGGAAGCCGGTATCCGCCAGAACCTCGCCGCGCCCAGCCCCAGGGCGAATATCGCCAGCGACCCGGATGATCCGGGTCAGTTCTTCGAAGACTTCTGCAACTGGACCCAGATCTCAGGCTACGAGACCTTTATCCGGCGTTCCCCCGCCGCCGGTGCCGCTGGCCGACTGATGGGCAGCGGCGAAGTGCGTTTTTATCATGATCACCTGCTGGTCAAGGCTGCCGGCACCCGCCAGGTCACGCCATGGCATCAGGACCAGCCCTATTACAATATTGAAGGCAATCAGGCCCTCAGCCTGTGGATTCCGATCGATCCGGTGCCGCGTGTTTCAACTCTGGAGTTTGTTGCGGGCTCGCACCTGGGGCCGTGGCGGATGCCGCGCAGTTTCCGTAATCAACAGGCCAAATGGTTCCCGCCAGGGGCCTTGGCCGAAATGCCAGACATTGAGGCTGACCCCGATGCCTATCGCGTCATCGGCTGGTCGCTGCGGCCGGGCGATGCGGTCGCCTTTCACAACCTGACCCTGCACGCCGCTGCCGGGGTCGGACCGGGGCGACCGCGCCGAGTCTTTTCCGCCCGATTCTTAGGTGACGACATCACCCACGCCCCGCGCCCCTGGGCTACATCGCCGGATTTTCTAGGCCTCGAAGACGAACTGCCCGCCGGTGCGCCGATGCACCACCCGTTGTTTCCGGTGCTGTGGCAGCGAGGGGACTAAGCTGAGATAGCCGCAGCCACCTCGGGAACGGTGGTCGCCAGCTGGCCACCCACTCGGATCGGTTCGACGCGTTTGGCCAGGCCGGTGGCATCGTCGGTTTCCACATAAACCCCGCAGACCGTCGCCGGGCCCTCGGCTGGTTTGTAGCGGCCGCCGGAAATGCGCGTGGTGAAGCGGCGCAGAGGTTCTTCTTTCTGGTTGCCGATGACGCTGTCATAGTCGGCGCAGGCCCCGGCATCCGTTTGATAGGCCGTGCCACCGTTCAGGATCTGACAATCTGCGGTCGGCACATGCGTATGGGTGCCCACCACCAGACTGGCCCGGCCGTCGCAAAAATGCCCCATGGCCATCTTTTCCGAGGTGGCCTCTGCATGCATATCGACAATGATGGCGTCAGCCGCCTCGCCGAGCGGACAGCTCTCCAGCTCGCGGTCAACGTGGCTGAACGGATCGTCCAGCGCGTCCATATGCACCCGGCCCAGCAGGTTGATCACCAGCACGCGCCGCCCGCGATCGGTTTCGAAAAGTTGAGCCCCACGGCCCGGGGCCTGAGACAGGGCTGGATAGTTCAGCGGCCGGATCAGCCGTGGTTCCCTAACGATATAGGTCAGAGCTTCTTTCTGATCCCAGGAATGATTGCCCAGAGTTAAACAATCGGCTCCTGCGTCAAACAGCTCACGCGCTGTTGCCTCAGTGATGCCAAAGCCGGCTGCTGCATTTTCGGCATTGACGATAACGAACTCCAGGCCGAGGCGTCGACGCAGGCCGGGCAAATGTCGGCTCAGGCCTTCGCGACCGGAACGCCCGACCACGTCACCAAAAAACGCGAACCTCATAAGAGGGGATCCATAAGAGTGGGGCTCATGACGAGACCTTAGAGATCTCGAAATACTCGTTTTCGGTCAAAATGGCGTCCATGGCCTGATC
>JAYTXQ010000270.1:0-1671 GCA_043742825.1 Caulobacteraceae bacterium
GACGGCTGGCGCTGCCGGATTATGAGATCGGCGTGGTGGCGGGCACCATGTCGCTGAACCCGGTCTATTCGGCGATGATCACCGGGCCGAATGACGGCAAGGTTTCGGTTGCCAGCACAAGGCTGGTGGGAGCGGCGCATCTAACGCTGCCGGTGACGCATACGTTCCTGATGAACAACCCGCTGGTGATCGCGCAGGTGCTGGCGTTTTTGGAAAACGGGGCGTTCGAGCCGGATCTGACGCTGGCGCAAGTTTGGGCGCGGCTGGCGCGGTAGGGATTTTTTGAGGATTTAGAGCGGGATGGGTTTATACGGAACCATACCCTGAGTTTCTAAGGTAATTTTCGCATTCCTGTGGGCTGAACTGGTCGAGGAGCGAGCCGATCCTTCGCCAGACTGCTTCCTTGCTGCGCTCGGCGGCCTTTCTCAGGAGGTGTTTGAGTTTGGCGAAGGCTTGTTCGATTGGGTTCAGGTCGGGTGAGTAGGCGGGGAGGAAGAGCAGTCTTGCCCCAGCCGCCCTGATGGCATTTCGGATGGCGGGGGCTTTGTGGCTGCCAAGATTGTCCAGGATCACTATGTCATTCTGGTGCAGGGTCGGGACCAGAACCTGCTCGATGTAGGTGCGGAAAATCTCGCCATTGATCGGCCCGTCGATCACCCAAGGGGCGGTGATCGCGTCATGGCGCAAGGCGGCGATGAAGGTCATGGTGTTCCAATGCCCGAAGGGGGCCTTGCCGATCAGCCGCTTGCCGCGCGCCGCCCAGCCCCGCAGCGGGGTCATGTTGGTTTTGGCCCAAGTCTCATCAATAAATACAAGCCGTTGGAGGTCAACACCTCCCTGATGGGCCCTCCACCTCAGGCGCTTGCGAGCCACGTCCGGACGGTCCTGCTCACTGGCCAGAGCGGTTTTTTTTTGAAGCTGAGACCCTCAGCATGGGCGAAATTCCACATCGTGTGGTAGTCCACAAGCAGCCCGCGTTCGGCCAGTTCGGCCACCAGACCGCGCAAGGTGAACGGGGCCGAAGCGATCCGGGCGCGCAGCCACTCCCCATGCTCGCCTCTGATCTTGTGCGGCACATGCCCGCCGATCTTGCCGGGGGCCGCACTCCCCGTCGCGCGAAGCCGCTGCGACCACTTCACAACGCTTGACGGGGCAACGCTCAGCGCCTCGGCAACATCGCGCACCGTCTCTCCCGCAGCAAGCCGTGCCATCGCACGGTCCCGGATGTCCATAGATAGGGGTTTTGTCATGAAAGCTGGCCTCCACACCCAGCTTCCATGTTGAATCAGAAATTACTACCAGTGGGAATCCCCAGATTCCCTCAATGATCATCCCGCTCTAGGTCCAGATGCGGCCCTCTTTGACCCCTTTACCGATCCCATCGATACGCTTGGAAGGGTCAAGCACCCGCACCGGGGTGTCGTCGGCGTGCAGGCGATCCGAGGCCAGGATGTTGGTGCGGATGCGTTCGACCAGCGGGGTCAGCACCCGAACGCCCTGGCCGCACCAATCGACCAGGGTCGAGGCCGGGATGTTTGCGCCCATCCGGGCAAAGATCTCGTTCTGGCGATAGAGCGGAAGATGATCGTCGAATTTCGACACCAGGACATGTGCCAGCAGACCCGGGCCGGCCATGCTGCGGGGAATGGGGCGCGAGGGTGCAGGCAGTTG
>JAYTXQ010000271.1:0-15470 GCA_043742825.1 Caulobacteraceae bacterium
TTTGGCAAGTCTAAGGCACGCATGCTGACAGAAAACAAAAACCGCATCACCTTTGACGATGTGGCCGGTGTCGATGAGGCCAAGGAGGACCTGAGCGAAATCGTCGACTTTCTAAAGGATCCGGCAAAGTTCCAACGCCTGGGCGGCAAGATCCCCAAGGGAGCCCTGATGGTGGGCCCGCCGGGTACTGGCAAAACCTTACTCGGCCGCGCGGTTGCTGGTGAGGCGGGCGTGCCATTCTTTTTCATCTCTGGATCTGACTTCGTCGAAATGTTCGTCGGCGTCGGGGCCAGTCGGGTGCGCGATATGTTCGAGCAGGCCAAGAAAGCGGCTCCCTGCATCATTTTCATCGACGAGATCGATGCGGTGGGCCGCCACCGCGGCGCAGGCCTGGGCGGGGGCAATGACGAACGGGAACAGACCCTCAACCAGTTGCTCGTCGAGATGGACGGCTTTGAGCCCAACGAGAGTATCATCGTTGTCGCCTCGACCAACCGCCCGGACGTACTGGATCCCGCACTGCTGCGGCCCGGCCGCTTTGATCGCCAGGTGGTAGTGCCCAATCCCGACATCGGCGGACGCGAAAAGATCCTGCGCGTGCACATGCGAAACGTGCCTTTGGCGACCGACGTTGAGGTCAAGACGATTGCGCGCGGCACGCCCGGCTTTTCCGGTGCAGACCTGGCCAATCTGGTCAACGAAGCGGCCTTGATGGCGGCCCGGCGCAATCGCCGGATGGTCACCCAGCGCGACTTTGAAGATGCCAAAGACAAGGTGATGATGGGAGCCGAACGCAAATCCATGGTGATGAGCGACGCTGAAAAGCGTAATACCGCTTATCATGAGGGAGGCCATGCTCTGGTCGCCCTGTCGGTGCCTGCCGCCGATCCGGTGCACAAAGCGACGATCATCCCCCGCGGCCTAGCCCTGGGCATGGTGATGCAGCTACCCGAAGGCGACCGTTATTCGATGAACTATGAGCAGATGACTTCGCGCTTGGCGATCATGATGGGCGGACGGGTGGCTGAAGAGCTGATTCTGGGCAAAGGCCATATCACCTCAGGGGCGTCCAGCGACATCCAGGCCGCCACCGGACTGGCCCGCAGCATGGTAACCCGCTGGGGCTATTCCGATAAACTGGGGACCGTGGCCTATGGCGACAACCAGGAAGAGGTGTTCTTGGGCCACTCGGTGGCACGCACCCAGAACGTTTCGGAACAGACGGCCCAGACTATTGATAGTGAGGTTCGCCGTCTGGTGCAGGCAGGCCAGGATGAGGCCCGCAGAATCCTGACCGAACGCCTTGACGATCTGCATGCCTTGGCGAAAGCCCTGTTGGAATACGAAACCCTGTCGGGCGATGAGATTATCGCGGCCTTAAAGGGCCAGATGCCGGTGCGCGACGATGGCACAACCAAGGCCCCCAGCATTTCGCGTGCGGCAGTACCGCTGGCACCCAGGCCCCAGGTCGAATTGGTGTGACATCCAACGGGTCCCTGATCATGGGGCCCCTCATCATGGGCATCGTCAATGTCACGCCTGACAGCTTTTCTGACGGCGGCCGGTTCCTTGCGCCAGAAAAGGCCATCGCTCACGGTCAGGCTCTGTTGGCGCAAGGGGCTGATATTCTGGACATCGGAGGAGAGTCCACGCGGCCGGGGGCAACCCCGGTCGGTACCAGCGAAGAGATCGACCGTGTCGTGCCCGTGATCGCCGCCCTACGCGCACTGACCGATCAGCCAATCTCCATCGATACCCGCACCGCGATGGTGGCTGAGGCGGCATGCGCCGCAGGGGCAAGCCTCTGGAATGATATCACTGCCTTAACGGGCTCGCCGCACAGCCTGGAGGCGGCCGCGCGCCTGGGTTGCGGTGTCGTCCTGATGCATATGCAAGGCAATCCGGAGACCATGCAACTTGCCCCCCGCTATGACGATGTGGTCGCTGAGGTGACCGATTTCCTCGACGTCCGCGCCCGCGCCGCACGTGCCGCCGGGATAACGCAGCAGAAGATTTGGCTCGATCCAGGCATCGGGTTTGGTAAGACGCTCGCCCATAACCTGGCTCTGTTGCGTAACCTGTGCTGCATCGTAAAGCTCGGCTACCCGGTCCTTGTGGGGGCCAGCCGCAAGAGTTTCATTGCCAGGATTGCTGGGTCACAACCCTCTGACCCGGACCGACTGGGAGGCAGTCTCGCCGCCGCGATTGCCGCAGCGCGGGCTGGGGCACAGATTATCCGCACCCATGACGTGGCTCAGACGCGTCAGGCTCTGGCCATGGACGCCGCGATTGCTCAGGTCCCAGCCCATGGCTGACTGGCGCGGCCGGGTTTTGATCATAGCAGGCTCAGATAGTGGCGGCGGGGCGGGGATCCAAGGCGATATCAAGACTATCACTATGCTGGGTGGCTATGCGGCGACGGCCATTACAGCGATCACCGTGCAAAATACATGTGGCGTCACCCAGTCTCATCCCCTGGCCGTCGATCTTGTCTTGGCCCAGGCAGGCGCTGTTCTGGACGATATTGGCGCGGACGCTATCAAGACGGGTATGCTTGGGGACGCAGATATCGTCGAGGCGGTGGCCGAACTGCTGTCCCGCTGGCCGTTGATTCCTGCTGTTATTGACCCGGTGATGATCGCCAAAGGCGGGCACCGGCTGATGACCCAGCGGGCAGTCGAGGCGGTAATATCCCAGCTGGTCCCGCGCGCGACGCTTTTGACCCCCAACGCGCCCGAGGCTGAAGCCCTGACCGGTCTGAGCATCACCTGCACCGATGATCTGCGCCGGGCCGGCGAGAGGCTGCTGACCTTGGGCGCGCGGTCAGTCCTGATGAAAGGCGGCCACGTCGCCGGGGACCCGGTGACCGATGTGCTGATGACAGCAGCGGGGGAAACAACCTTTGAGGCGCCCAGATTGGAAACCCGCAACACCCACGGTACCGGCTGCACCCTGGCCTCGGCCTGCGCTGTGGGCCTGGCCCAGGGTCTGGATCTTCCCGCGTCCGTCGCTCGCGCCTGGGCCTACACCGGCCAGGCCATTGCCGGCGCTCAGGGATTTGGCAGCGGCCACGGACCTGTGGATCACGGCTGGCCGTTGCGACGGCAGTGACCGATCTTCGGAGACAATTGGAAACCATCCTGCGTGCGTCGCCGCAGCTGATGCAGGTGCTGGAGGTGGCGCGGCAACTCGACCTGCCCGACTGGCTGCTATTTTCCGGCGCTGTCTACCAGCCGGTCCTCAACCACCTGACGGGGAGAGCGTCTGACTTCGGCCTGAAGGATTATGACCTGGGTTACTTTGATGCTTCCGATATCAGTTACGCAGCCGAAGACGTGATTATTCGCCGAGTTGCCGCTGCATTTGAGCCGCTCTTGCGTGATCTGGTTGAAGTGCGCAATCAAGCGCGCGTCCACCTCTGGTTCGCGGCCAAGTTCGGCGGGGCCTACACTCCCCTGAAAACGACAGCTGAGGCTTTGCAGCGATTTACCTCAGCAACTTTCGCTGTTGGCGTCCGCCTGGACCCGAAAGGGGCGATGCAGATTGTCGCGCCGTTCGGGCTGGAAGATCTGTTTTCCCTGCGCATTCGTCCCAATCCCTTGCGCCAGACCGCTGGCTTTGCGGGCACGGCTTCTGCTGCCCAGGCCCGTTGGCCCGAGATCACCGTCGACCGCTAATCTGCGAATTTGGTTTCTTTCGCGCCGCAAAGGCTTATATGACGCCTCTGTGACCCGCCCGGCCGAAAGGCCGGGCGCCGCTGTATGTGGAGCTCGCCGTGAACGACATTCTGATGCCCAAGGCCACCGCCGTGTGGCTGGTTGACAATACCTCGGTGACCTTTGAACAGATCGCCGATTTCTGTGGACTGCACGTGCTTGAGGTCAAGGGGATCGCCGACGGCGAAGTGGCCCGCGACATTCGAGGTGCCGACCCGATTTCGAACGGTCAGCTCACACGCGAAGGTCTTGCCGCCGCCGAGGCCGATCCCAAGCACCGGCTGGTGGCGCAGAAGAGTCGTCATGCTGAGCTGTTGAAGCCAACAAAAAAGGCCCCGCGCTATACCCCGGTATCGCGTCGGCAAGACCGTCCCGACGCCATTGCCTGGTTTGTCCGTAACCACCCCGAAGTGACCGACGCGCAAATCTCCAAGGCCCTGGGCACGACCAAAGCGACCATCGATCAGGTGCGCAATCGCACACATTGGAACGCAGCCAACGTTAAGCCCGTCGACCCGGTGTCACTGGGCCTGATCGGCCAGCTTGAACTCGACGCTCTGGTGAAAAAGGCCGCAGAAAAACGTCAGCGCGACGACGCCAAACGGCGTGTCACTGAGCCCGAGGGTGCAAGCCTTCAAGCCAATGCCGCCGATCAGGCAGGCGTTGTGGCAACGGAATCGCGGGAGGATTGAATCGTCTGGAAGGCTTAGTGAGTGGTTCTAAGGCCTTCCAACTGTTCCTTTAATCGAAGTTTCTGGCGTTTGAGCTCTGTCAGGCGAACTGGATCGGCGGCGGGCCGATGGGTCTCTTCGTCAATCTCGCGATCCAACATCTGATGGCGCGCGCCAAGTTCGCGTATACGGGCTTCGATTGCCATATTGGTTCTGGCTCCCTGTCTGAGTTTGCGACATGCGTCGCAAACAGCAGTGAACACCCCTTATTGCGCGTTGTCATTTCACATATGCTTGTATGGCCCCCAAAATGTTCCGGCGGAGTGCGACGTTTTGACCCACCCGACACAAACTCGACTGATCGTGGGGATCTCTGGAGCGTCCGGGGCCCTCTACGGCGTGCGCGCCTTGGATGCCTGCCGCGAGCTGGGGCTGGAAAGTCACCTGGTGGTCAGCCGTGCTGCTGCCCTTACCTTGGCTGAAGAGACCGACCTTACGCTTGCCGATCTGAGCGCCAGGGCCGACGTGACCTATAAGGTTGGCGACGTGGGCGCAGCTATTGCCTCTGGGTCATTTCAGAGTCTGGGCATGATCATTGCCCCTTGTTCAGTGCGCACGATGAGCGAAATTGCCACTGGCGTAACATCTTCCCTGCTCACCCGCGCCGCTGATGTCACGCTCAAGGAACACCGCCGTCTGGTGCTGATGGTGCGCGAAACACCGCTGCACCTGGGCCATTTGCGCACCATGACCGCGCTGGCGGAGATGGGTGCCTCAATTGTCCCGCCCGTGCCGGCCTTTTACGCCAAGCCGGCAAGCCTGGCCGAGATGGTAGATCAGTCGGTGGGACGGGCTCTGGACCTCTTCGGGCTGGACTGGAGCCGCGTGCGGCGGTGGAGCGGCGATTGAATCTCTGGGATTTCGCCGTTGAGGTCTACGCCCGGCCAGCCGTCGAAGCGGCCTGTCTGGAGCTTCAGGATCAACATGGACAGTCAGTACCGCTTTTGTTGTGGGGCCTTTGGGCCATCATCGAGCATCGCCCATTAGGGTCCGAGACCATACGCCAGGGCGTGACGTTGGCCAAATCCTGGGAAATGACGGTCGTGGGGCCACTTCGCCGGGTCCGCCGGACCTTGAAAATGCCCATCGACGGGCTCGTTGTGCCCGGCCAACAGGAGCTTAGGCACAGCGTGACGCAAAGCGAACTGCGCGCCGAGCGGGTATTGTTTGACGCCCTTGCCATCTTGCCGGCCGAGTCCGCCAACGGGGGACCGGCGCTGCAGAGCCTGGATCACCTGGTTACGGTTTGGGGGACGTATGCCCCTGCGACCCTATTGGCTCTGCTGACCCGGAGCGCGCAATAGTGTTCGGCCCCTTGTCGGCGGGGCCCTGACGGGTGCAATCTCCGGGCGTTTCTGAGGCGGAAAACTTAGCATGCAGACAGATGAACCCGAGGGTGAGGCACGGGCCGCCCTGCGTATGCAACTGACCCAACTGCGGCAAAGCCACCAGGATCTGGATGCCGCCGTACAGGCGCTGGAAATCGTGCCGCAACCCGATCAGTTGCGCATCGCGCGGTTGAAAAAGCAAAAGCTGATCCTGCGCGATCAGATCGCCAAACTCGAAAGTCACCTGACTCCCGACCTGATTGCCTAAGCGTGCTTGCCCGGAGGCGGCGCATCAGCCATATCGCGGCCCATGGATCAATCAATCTTAAACGATATCAATAATGCCGTTCTGGCCGCTGGCGCGGACGCCGCCGAAGTGGCCTTTACCGAGCGTGCCGCCCTGTCGATTTCTGTGCGCCTGGGGGCCCTGGACGAGGTCGAGCGCGAAGAAGCCCGCGACCTGGGCATTCGCGCCTTTGTCGGTCGCCGCCATGCTTCGGTTTCGGGATCAGATATTTCGGCTGAAGGGAGGGCCAAGCTTATCGAGCGCGTGGTCGCCATGGCCCGTCTGGCCCCAGAGGACCCCTATGCTGGTCTGGCCCCCAAGGATCGCCTGGCCAGCGGCACGCCTGCCGACCTGGACCTCTTCGATGCCAGCGAACTGACCGCAGAGGCCCTGGAAGACAAGGCGCGCGCCGCCGAAGACGCCGCTCGTGCTGTCAGCGGCGTCACCAATACAAATGGCGGGTCAGCCTACAGCTCAACTTCGGTCTGGCGGTTCGCCACCAGTGACGGTTTCTATGGCCAACATCGCGGTAGCGCCTTTTCTCTGTCGGCTCAGGCGATCGCTGGCGAGGGCAGTGGTATGGAACAGGGCTATGACGGACGCACCACGCGCTGGCTCAGTGACCTGCCGGCAGCAGCAGAGATCGGGGCCGAGGCCGGACGTCGCGCCGTGGCCGGCGTCGGCGCGCGCAAGATTGATTCTACCACCGCTCCGGTGATTTTCGAAAACCGTCTGGCCATGTCTTTGCTGGGTCCCTTGATCGGAGCCATCTCTGGCCCCGCCGTGGCCCGCGGCGTGTCGTTCCTCAAAGACCAGATGGGTAAGGCGCTTTTCGCCAGAAACATGACTCTGACCGACGATCCCCACGTGCTGCGCGGCCTGGGCTCCTCACCCTTTGATGATGAAGGTGTAACCAATAACCGCATGAACCTGATTGATGCCGGGGTTCTGACCACTTGGTTGCTCAACACCAGCTCGGCGCGCCAGCTTGGGTTACAGACGACCGGGCATGCCTCGCGCGGCCTGGCCGGACCACCGGGCGTCGGTCCGTCGAACCTGACCTTGCAGCCGGGAACACGTGATCTGGCAGGCCTGATGAGCGATGCCGGCGCGGGGGTCCTGGTCACCTCGATGTTCGGCCCCTCGCTGAATGCCAATACCGGTGATTGGTCGGTGGGGTGTTCGGGGCACTGGTTCGAGAACGGCGAGATCGCCTATCCGGTCACCGAGATCACTGTCGCCGGTAACCTGTTGGACATCTACGCCCGCCTGATAGCCGGCTCGGATCTGGAAATCCGTGGGTCGGCCAATTCGCCCTCCCTGCTGGTGGATGCTCTGGCCATAGCCGGGAGATAGGATACCCCCATGTCCGATAGCCAACTCTTGCACCTGCTCATCGGCGGCGAACTGGAAGAAGTTTCCGGCACCACGTTCCGCGATCTGTCAAAAGTCGATCTGGTCGGAGCCTACCCAAATTATGACGCCGCCTTCACCGCCTGGCGTGAACGGTCTCAGGCCACTGTCGACAATGCCCACATGCGCTACTTCATCATCCACGCCCACCGCCTGCTCGATCCAAGCCAGGATCACGATCACGGCTGATCCGGTTGATGAGGATTGCGGCGGTGTAGCAAGGACCGTTTGACCGCACCAGCAACCTACTGTAATATCTCAAATGAGATACAGGAGGCTTTTCATGAGCGCTGATAGCGCGATGATCCATATCCGTATGGACAATGATCTGAAGGCGCGCGCGAGCCAGGCGCTGGCGGCGATGGGGCTGACGGCGTCCGATGCTGTGCGCCTGTTGTTCCACCGCATCGTGGCAGATCAAGCCTTTCCACTGGAACTCAAGGTGCCCAACGCCGAAACTCGCGCGGCGATGGCCGAGGCGGACGCCATTTTCGAGAGCGGCAGGTTCCGCTTCGCCAATGCCGCCGAACTGTTCGCCGACGTTGAAAAAAGCAGCAACCAGTAAGCGCGCGGCGCTCCCACGCAAGGTCGATTACGCCAAGCCATTCCTGAACGATTGGGAACGGCTTTCGCGTTCTGGTCGCTATGACATGACGCGTCTGAAAGCGGTGATGCTCCTGCTCATCGCCAATGATGAGCCCATCGGTCATGAATGGAAGGACCACGCTCTGAAGGGCGAGTGGGCGCGTCACCGCGAATGCCATATCGGCGGTGATTTCCTGTTGATTTATAGGGTGGACGAAACGGCGGGACGCGGCGGCATCGTCTTCATCCGCGCGGGCACTCATAGCGAGCTGTTCAAATGAGCGCGGTTTCCTGAAGGTTCCGGATGTTGTTTTGCTTTCTTGGTCCATCACGGCATAAGGCCCCTACACCCTTTGGAGACGACCATGGCCCTCGATGCCGCCACGACCACCAAGACCTTTCGCTGGGATGATCCCTTGGATCTGACCTCGCGACTGAGCGAGGACGAGCGCATGGTAGCCGACGCGGCGCGCGCCTATGCCCGCGAAAAGCTATTGCCGCGCGTAGTCAGCGCCTATGCCGAAGAGCGCTTTGACCGCGAGATCATGAACGAAATGGGGGCTCTGGGGTTTCTGGGGGCTACTTTGCCCGAAGCCTATGGCTGCGCCGGGGTAAACCACGTGGCCTATGGTCTGATTGCCCGGGAAATCGAAGCTGTCGACAGCGGCTACCGTTCGGCCATGAGCGTGCAGTCCTCTCTGGTCATGTATCCGATCTATGCCTTTGGCTCGGAGGAGCAACGTCAGCGTTGGCTTCCCGGCATGGCCAGGGGCGAGATCGTCGGCTGTTTCGGCCTCACCGAAGCGGATGGTGGCTCGGACCCAGGATCCATGCGCACTGTGGCAAAAAGGGTCGATCGTGGTTTTGTACTCAACGGTTCGAAGATGTGGATCACCAATTCGCCTATCGCCGATGTGGCTCTGGTCTGGGCCAAACTGGAGGGCGTGATTCGCGGCTTTCTGGTCGAACGCGGATCCGATGGGTTTTCAACGCCCAAGATCCTGAACAAGCTTTCACTGCGGGCCTCGGTCACCGGCGAGATTGCTCTGGCCGATGTCTTCGTTCCGGAGGCGGCGATGTTGCCGAATGTCTCAGGCTTGAGGGGTCCGTTTTCGTGCCTCAACAAGGCCCGCTACGGCATTTCCTGGGGGGCGATGGGGGCGGCGGAGTTCTGTCTGCATGCCTCACGCGACTATGTCATGAGCCGCAGTGTTTTTGGCCGCCCGCTGGGCGCGCGCCAGCTGGTGCAGAAGAAGCTGGCGGATATGGCTACCGAAATTGCCCTTGGCTATGAAGGGGCTCTTGCCCTGGGGCGGTTGATTGACCAGGGGGCCTTTGTTCCCGAGGCCATCAGCCTGATGAAGCGCAACAATTGTGGCAAGGCCCTGGATATCGCCCGGGCGGCGCGTGACATCCACGGCGGCAACGGGATCAGCGGCGAATATCATGTCATGCGCCATGCGGCGAACCTGGAAACGGTCAATACCTATGAGGGCGCGCATGATGTTCACGCCTTGATCATCGGCCGGGCGATCACCGGCGAGAACGCGTTTTAGGCTGCCATGCGCCCTGTAAGTCAAAGGCCCTCGCCGTCACTTCGCACCGTAATCATCGCTTCGGCAGCGGGCACAACCTTTGAATGGTATGACTTTTTTGTCTTTGGCACCCTGACACCGACCATCGCCAAGAACTTCTTTTCGGCTCTCGACGCAACCTCGGGCCTTTTGGCTGCCCTGGCTTTGTTTGGGACAGGGTTCTTCTTCCGCCCGATCGGGGCTCTGATCTTTGGTCGCATCGGCGACCGCGTCGGCCGTAAGGGCGCGTTTCTGATCACCGTGACGCTTATGGGCGGGGCAACCTTTGCCATCGGGCTTTTGCCAACCTACGCCCAGGCTGGGCCCATCGCGCCGATACTGCTCATCCTTATGCGGATCATTCAGGGTACCGCCCTTGGCGGAGAATATGGCGGTGCGGCGATCTATGTCGCTGAGCATGCCGGTGCGGGCCGACGCGGTGTGTCCACCGGCTGGATCCAGGCCTCTGCCGCCTTTGGCCTGGTTGGCGCTCTGGGCGTGATCCTGCTGGTGCGCAGTCAGATGGGCGAGGCCGCCTTTTCCAGCGCTGGTTGGACCGGGGGCTGGCGGGTGCCGTTCTTGTTGTCGTCGGGCCTGCTGGCGATCTCGATCTTTATGCGGATGAAGTTGACGGAGAGCCCGGCGTTCGCATCGCTTAAGGCCACTGGCAGCCAGTCAAAGGCCCCTTACCGGGAGGCTTTCGGGCAGTGGAAGAACCTGAGGTTGGTGCTCATTGCCCTTGTCGCGATCATGAGCGCGCAGGGTGCGGCGTGGTACACTCTGTTCTTTTATGCGGAGCAGGTTTTCCTCGAACACTTCCTGAAGATCGCACCCCTGACCGGGACCCAGCTTCTGATCGCCATCACTCTGGCTAGCGCCCCGCTCTATGTTCTTTTTGCCTGGCTGTCGGACAAGATCGGTCGCAAATGGGTGATGTGGTCGGGCATGAGCCTGGCTCTGGTGGCCTTTTTTCCCGGGTTCCATGCCATGACCCATCTGGCCAATCCCGCTCTGGAGGTCGCACAGGCCCGCGCACCGGTGGTGGTTATCGCCGATCCGGCACGCTGTTCGCTACAGTTCGACCTGTTCGGCAAAGCCCGGTTTTCGACATCCTGTGACATCGCCAAAAATGTTCTCGCCAATGCGGGTGTTTCCTACCGCAACCAGGCGGCAGCTGCGGGAACAGTGGCGCAGGTGGCTATCGGCACCCACATATTCGCCTCGCAGGAAGCAGGCGGCATGCCAGCGGCAGCCACCAAGATCCTGGCAGCAGGGGTAAAAGATCGCTTGATCTCAGCTCTGGCAGCAGCAGGTTATCCAGCGAGTGCCGATCCGGCACGGCTAAATTTCTGGGGTCTGTTTGCTGTTCTGATGATCTTTGTTGTCGCCTGTACAGCCCTCTTTGGCCCCATCGCCGCGACGCTGGTTGAGCTTTTTCCCACATCGATCCGCTATACGGCGATGTCACTGCCCTATCATATCGGCACTGGCTGGATCGGCGGCTTTATGCCCGTGACCGCCTTTGCCATCGTCACGGCGACGGGCGATATCTATTCGGGCCTGTGGTATTCGGTCGCCTTCACGGGCCTCAGTGTCATTACCCTGCCCTTTCTGATTCCCCAGACGCACACCAGGGTCATTTAGGGCAACCCTCGCCTGAGCGCCGCCCTCTGGCTGATCGCATTCGAGGCCAGGACAGCGATGATCGCCAGGCTGGCAGCGATGCCACAGAGGATGAGGGTACGCGTCTCTCCCCCGGGGCTCTGAGTGGCCTGATAGATCGCCGTGGGCAAGGTCAGAGTCTCACCGGGAATAGCGGCGACAAAGGTAATTGTGGCACCAAATTCGCCAAGAGCCTTGGCAAAACCCAAGACCACTGCTGCGGCGATGCCCGGCCCAGCCAAGGGCAGGGTGATGCGGAATATGCGCACCAGCCGGGAAGCGCCCAGGGTTCGCGCCGCCTCATCGATCTCGGGATCCGTGGCTTCAATGGCGATACGGATGGGTCTCACCATCAGCGGAAAGGCCATGATCCCAGCCGCAAGAGCAGCGCCAGTCCAGCGAAAGGCAAACACCAGCCCGAGGGCACCCAGCGGTCGCCCCAGAACGCCGTTGTGTCCAAGCAGCAACAGCAGACCATACCCGGTCGCCACTGGCGGCAGGACCAGCGGCAGATGCGTCAGGGCGTCCAGTAAGCTACGGCCTGGAAAACGACCGCGCGCCAGGACATAGGCCATCGCTGCGGCCAGGGGCAAACTCGCCACAGTCGCGGTGCCGGCAACTTTCAGCGACAGCCAGACAATGGCCAGATCGCCTGGGTCAAGCAGGATCATTTGTTGGGGACCGGTCTGAGATGCTCGACCGTGATACCCTCACTTTGCAGCGCCGCCATCGTCACCGGATCGGCCATCTGCGCCATAACCGCAACCAGCTGGCCGGCACGGGCAAGGTCGGCCATTGTCGCTGTCGTGGCCTCGATGATGTCCCGACGTTCAGCATCGCGGCGAGCATGATGCGCTAAAAGCCCCTGGGCGCTCTCGTCGGCGAACACGACATCCGCAAGGTTAAGCACACGCGCAGCCCTCAGGCTGATCAGGTCAGGCGGGCCACCGGAATCGATAAAGCTCACCCGGCCCAAGGTATTTAAGCCTTCGGCAATGGCCTGTCGCAGGCTTTCCCGCGCGAGATCCATGTCACCGGCCTGGGCCAGGCCTGGTGCCGGGCCACTGAGAATCAGGCGCAGAAAGGCCCGCCGCTGCGCCAGGTCCGGAAAGGCCTCCGCCACAGCTTCGCGCGCTTCCCCCAGCAAGGTGGCGATCTGGCCCGCGCCTTCGGGGATAAGCGTTTCCAGCTGCGTGCGCAGCAGGGATGCCATTAAGGGCGACGCTCCCGCCGTGCCGATGGCAGCAACAATCTGGCCACGGTCAATAATGGCTGGGGTGTGAAAGTCAGACAGCTGTGGCGCATCTGCGACATTCAGCGGTGCCCCGCACGCCCTTGCAGCGCTCGCAGCAGCGGTGCGAAATTGAGCGTCAAAGCTGGCGACAAAGATCAGGTCCGCTCCCGCATAGGACTGGGGCGACAGGGCCGCTTCGTGTGTCAACCGCAAAACGCGGGCGGGTGAGCCGGCAAACAGCCGGGCTTTTGCGTCTGCAGGCTCGCCGTCACCAGCGATAACGATGGTCTTTCCCTCCAAGGGATAAAATGCGGGAAAGGCATGCATAGCCTTAGCATAGGGTGCGTTTAGTATCGAAGCGACCTAGGTTTTTTCAGTGACCCCTTTTCTGCATTGGTCAAACACCTTAACATTGCTTAGATACTGCAAATTCACAGGATATGACCATGGCTGTAGCCCTCGAGATCAATGGTAAGGTCGTCCGTCTGGATGTTCCCGAGGACATGCCCCTGCTGTGGGCCCTGCGCGATGAGTTGGGGCTGACCGGAACCAAGTATGGTTGCGGTATTGCGCAATGCGGGGCCTGCACGGTGCATATCAATGGTCAGGCCACCAGATCATGTCAGACCCCCGTTGGCGGCCTTGCTGGTGCAAAGATCACCACCATTGAGGGACTGGGCGGCGCTCATCCTCTACAGGTGGCCTGGGTCAAAGCGGATGTGCCGCAATGTGGATATTGCCAGTCGGGTCAGATTATGTCGGCCGCCGCCCTCCTGGCCCACACGCCCAAGCCCACTGACTCAGACATTGATGCCGCCATGCGGGGTAATATCTGTCGCTGCGGTACCTACCAGCGCATCCGCGCCGCGATTAAGGACGCCGCCGGCGTCCAGGCCGCTTAAGGGGGAATGATCGAAATGAACGCTCCTGAAAAATCACTGACCAAACGGGCTGTCTCCCGGCGCGACATGCTAAGAATTTCTGCCGTCTTCACCGGCGGGGCACTGATGGTCGGCTGTTCGCCAGCCAAGATCCTGTCCTTGGGCGCGGTCGAGCATTTTGGCGCATTCGGCCCCTTTGTCCTCATAGCCGCTGACGGCACGGTGACCGTGATTTCGAAACATATCGAATTTGGTCAAGGCAATCATGCCGGTCTTGCCGCTATCGTGGCGGAGGAGCTTGACGCCGACTGGACCAAAGTAAAGGTGGTGCAGGCCCCGGCGATCACTGAAGTCTACGGCAACCTGAGCATGCCGATGGGCCTGCAGGGTACGGGCGGTTCGTCGGCCATCGCCAATTCCTGGACGCAGTTACGCACTGCGGGAGCCGGTGCACGGGCGATGCTGGTTCAGGCCGCAGCGACGCGGTGGAATGTTCCAGGTGCCGAAATCTCCGTCAAGGATAGCGTGCTCAGTCACGCTTCTGGCAAATCGGCTGGTTTTGCCGACCTGCTTGCAGATGCCGCCAAGGTCACACCGCCAAAGAGCCCGACTCTAAAGGATCCGGCGAAATTCACGCTGATCGGCACTGACCGGGTCGGGCGCAAGGATTCTCAGGCCAAGTCGAACGGCACTGCGCTATTCACCCAGGACGTTCACCTGCCCAAAATGCTGACCGCGATGGTTGCCCATGCCCCTCGCTTCGGCGCGACGGTGAAAAGCTTTGACGCGGCGGCGGCAAAAAAGGTGCCCGGCGTCGTCGATGTGGTGCAAATTCCCTCCGGCGTCGCGGTCATCGGACAAAATACCTGGGCCGCCCGACAGGGGCGCGAAGCCCTGCATGTCATTTGGGATGAGTCTAAGGCAGAAAAGCGTGGATCGACGGCCATCCTGGCCAGCTATCAAGACGCTGCCTCTGGCAAATTCGAGCCCACGGGTGGGGCCAAATGGCAGCCTTTTGTCACCAAGGGTGATGCCGCTTCGTCGACCGGCAAAGGCGAGGTTGTCGAGGCGACGTTCGATTTTCCTTATCTGGCCCATGCGACAATGGAACCGATGAACTGCGTCACCGACCTTGGTGGTGGCAAGGCCAAGCTGACCTTTGGCTGTCAGATCCCGACAGTCGACCAACTCAACGCCGGCATGGCCCTGGGCCGACTGCCGGGGTCAGTGCAGATCGAAACACTTTTTGCCGGCGGGTCCTTTGGCCGGCGAGGCAATCTGAAGTCTGACTATGTGCTGGAAAGCGTGCACATCGCCAAGCATCTTGGCGATGCCCGACCGGTAAAGCTGGTCTGGACGCGGGAAGACGACATGACAGCCGGCTATTTCCGACCTCTGGTTCATCACCGGGTCAAAGTGACACTGGGCGAAGACGGCCTGCCATCGACCTGGCACCACCGTGTCGTGGCTCAGTCCCTGCTGAAGGGTTCGATGGTCGACAACGGTAAGCTGGATACCTCAATCGTCGAGGGTGTTGTCGATTCGCCCTATTTGACCGCCACCGCGACGGTTGATGCTCAGGCCTCTATGCCCGACGTCGGCGTGCCGGTTCAGTTCTGGCGCTCGGTCGGCGCGACACATACGGCCTTTGTCATGGAGCACATGGTCGATCAGTTGGCGAAAAAAGCTGGCAAGACACCCGAGGCCTATCGCCGCGCACTCTACACAAAGGCTGGGGCCAAGCGGCACCTGGCGGTTATGGACTTGGCCCTGGCCAAGGCCGGACCGGCGGCAACGCCGGGCTGGACGCGTGGCCTGGCTGTGCACGAGAGTTTCGGCTCAGTCGTGGCTCAGATCGCCGAGGTCAAACTAGAGGGCGGGACGCCAAAAGTCGGGCGGGTGGTGACGGCCATAGACTGTGGAACCGCGATCTCTCCGGGTCAGATCGCCGCTCAGATGGAGGGGGGCACCTGTTACGGCCTCTCCGCCGTGCTTTTCGGTCAGGTCACCCTCACCGACGGCATGGTCGATCAGAAGAATTTCGATGGCTACAGGGTGCT
>JAYTXQ010000272.1:0-8550 GCA_043742825.1 Caulobacteraceae bacterium
GAGAGACCGCTCCTGGGGACCCAGGCCCGAGCACCGACCAAAGAAGAGCGCTTATGTCACTGGTATCGCTTCCGACCAGGACGCTTTTCTGGCGGTCACCCGGTGGAATGGCGAGGTCGAGGAGATCGCTTACGGCTTTATGATCAAAAACGGCGAGACGGCGGATCTGGCGGGCGGCCATCGCCGTGTCGATCGTGACCCGGCAACCGGCTGGGTCATCAGGATCCTGATCGAGGGCCGCGATGAGTTCGGCAGGACCCTGGAGGCTGTTGGGACGCGCCTCTCCGGAATCATTATCAATCGCCATAGCTTCATCGACTCCAACGGCCTGATCGCCTGGACGATCAACGGCCACGCTGGCCACGGTGAGGACCAGGACATGTGGCCGGTGCACGACTGGGCCGACTTCCGCCGGGCGCAGGCCTCGCCGGACGCGCGGGAATCAACACTGTCGAGGAAAGATCGATGAAACCTGCAAATTTTGACCACCTGGCCGAAAAGCTACGCAACTGGGGGCGCTGGGGCACAGCCGACCAGCGTGGCACGCTCAACCATATAGGGCCGGAGGTGCTGAAGAACGCCGCCGCCCAGGTGCAGTCGGGCAAGCTGTTTAACCTTGGCCTTCGGTTCGACAAAAACGGTCCGCAGCCTGGTGGTGGCCGCTTCAACCCCATGGTCTATGTCACCGACCTGTTCACCCCGCTGAACCCGAACGTGCCGGGGGTCTGCTACTCCGACGACGTGGTACACATGCCGCTCCAGGCCTCGACCCAGTGGGACGCGCTCGGCCACGTCCATTATGACGGCGCGCTCTACAATGGCTGCAACGCCCGCGAATGCCTGACCGACAAAGGCGCTTTGAAGATGGGCATCGAGCACCTGGCCTCACCGGGGATCCTGTCGCGGGGCGTGCTTTTGGACATCGCGCGCTTTAAGGGCGTCGAGCGCTTGGCGAGCGACTACGCGATCACCGTCGACGACCTGAACGGCTGCTGCGCCAAACAGGGCGTGACCATGCAGACTGGTGACATCCTGCTGGTTCGCACCGGCCACATCCAGGTCTTTACCCAGGACCAGGATCGGTTGCGCTTTATGGGCAAGCAGCCTGGGCTCACCTACACCTGTGCCGAATGGGCCCACGACAAATCCCTGGCTGCCGTGGCCGCCGACAACGTAGCCGTCGAAATTATCGATGCTGCGGGCATGCACTCAGAAATGCCCCTGGCCTTTCATATGCTGGCGCTGCGCGACATGGGGATGCCACTGGGCGAGATGTTTAATCTTGACGCGCTGGCCGCAGACTGTGCGGAAGACGGTCGCTACACCGTCATGCTCGCGGCCCCACCCCTCGAAGTGACCAACGGCTTCGGCTCACCAGTCAATCCGCTGGCTCTGAAATAGGCAGGGGTGAGGGGGTTTCCGCGCGTCACGAAGCGGGCGCGCAAGGCGCTCATGGCAAGTCCAGAAATGACACCCGCGAGGGTCGGTCAGCTCACAGGCGCTTTCTTGCGCATTGCTCGGCGTGTTTCCTCAGGCAAGCCCGTCGGGTCCATCAGCATGTCGAACACCTTCAGATTGTGGGTGTGAGCTAGCTGGTGCAGGTGGAAGGCGTTGTTCAGTGACACCTCTCGGCCCTGAGCGTCGATCACCCCGTTGACGGCCTTTTTGACCAGTTGCAAGGCGAATCGAGGCTTTTGCGCGATACGCTTGGCCAAGGTCAGGACCGCCTCTTGCAGCTCGGCGCGCGGGACCACCCGGTTGATCATCCCCCACTCCAGAGCTTGTTGGGCGGTGAAGGAATCGGCCGTGAACAGGATCTCCTTGGCCCGCCGGGCACCCAGCTCGTGCACATGGGCGAAATATTCCACCCCCCCAACGCCGAAACTGACCGTGGGGTCGGAGAAGCTGGCGTCGTCGCTGGCCACGATCAGGTCGCAGGGCCAGCACAGCATCAGCCCGCCGGCAATGCAACTGCCTTGCACAGCAGCGATCGTCGGCTTGCTGATGTTACGCCAGCGGTTGGAAAAGCCGATATAAATCTCCTCCTCGCGCGACATCTGCCGTTCAGCCCCGGCGCACTCGAAGCCGCATGTCGTCCCGATTGTCTCGAAATCGCTGAACGCCATATCCGCACTGGTTACGGCCAGGTCGTGGCCGGCGGAGAAGTGTTTGCCGTTCGCCGCCAGGATGATAACGCTGATGTCATCGTCGTGGGCCGCCTTGTCGAATGCAGCGTTCAGTTCATACAGGAATTGCGTGTTCTGGGCGTTGACCGGCGGGCGGTTGAGCACGATCCGCGCGATCTTGTCGGCAGGCGTCTCGTAAAGGATGAATTCGTACGGTTCGGCAAGCATCGCGACCTCATGAAGTATGACTGCGTAAGGTCGTGTCAGACAAAAGTCACTTTGTATCTACGCCGCGCAGACTTTAGTTGAAGCGAAACCCTTGACCCGCCCGGCTAGTGTCTCAGAAAATAACATGCTAGGCGGGCAGCCTGGAATATGAACATCAACGTTGGGGTCACTTCTGGAGGCTTCGACATTCATCAGATCGCGCCTGTTGGGGGGAGAGCCCTCTGATAAGGCCGCAACCACAATAAGGAACTGGGCCGGAATGTCCGATATTCTTGAACGCGTACGTAAGATCGTCATTGAACACCTGGATGCGGACCCTGAAAAGGTAACGGAAAAGGCCAGTTTCATCGATGATCTGGGTGCCGACAGCCTCGACAACGTCGAGCTGGTCATGGCCTTCGAAGAGGAATTCGACATCGAAATTCCGGACGACGCCGCTGAACACATTCAGACTGTGGGTGATGCGGTGAAGTTCATCGGAGAGCGTCTGGGCGCTTAGACTTGCTGACTAACCGCCGCGTCGTTGTCACCGGACTGGGTCTGGTCACACCTCTGGGGTGGGGCGTAGAGCCCTCCTGGAACGCGCTTTTGGCCGGCAAATCCGGTGCCGGCCGAATCAGCGGTTTTGATCCCACCGACTATGCCTGTCAGGTCGCGTGCGAAGTGCCGCGCGTGGACGGTCGCGGCGGCGGTGGGCCGGATGTGCCTGGGGTATTCGATCCTGACCAGGCGATGAGCCCCAAAGACCAAAGACGGGTTGATGATTTCATCCTCTATGCGGTCGCGGCGGCAGAAGAGGCTGTGCGGGACAGCGGCTGGGTGCCTCAGTCTGAGGAAGACCGTTATCGCACTGGGGTGAATATCGGCTCTGGCATCGGTGGGCTTTCCACTATTGCCGACACAGCCGTTGAGCTGCACGAAAAGGGCCCGCGCCGGATCAGCCCTTTTTTCATCACAGGCTCTCTGATCAACCTGGCCACCGGGCAGGTGTCGATACGGCATGGGTTCAAGGGACCTAATCACTCGGTGGTGACCGCCTGTGCCTCCGGCGCACACGCCGTTGGCGATGCCATGCGCTTCATTCAATTTGGTGATGCCGACGTCATGGTTGCCGGGGGGGCGGAGGCGGCGATCTGTAAGCTGGGCATTGCCGGCTTCGTCGCCTGTCGAGCCATGTCGACGAAGTTCAACGATACGCCTCAATTGGCCTCGCGCCCTTACGACCGCGATCGTGATGGCTTCGTCATGGGCGAGGGCGCAGGGGTTCTTGTGCTTGAAGAGCTGGAACATGCCCGCAGACGAGGAGCCAAAATCTATGCTGAGGTTGTCGGTTATGGACTGGCTGGCGACGCCTATCACGTTACGGCACCGGCCGAGGACGGCGACGGCGGCTTTCGCGCCATGCAGGCGGCAATTGCTCGGGCGGGTCTTCAGCCCTCTGACATCGACTATATCAACGCGCATGGAACCTCGACGCCACTTGGCGACGAGATTGAACTGGGAGCGGTGGAGCGGCTGTTTGGTCAGTCGGCGGGCCGAACGACGATGTCGTCGACTAAATCTTCTATCGGCCACCTGCTGGGGGCGGCCGGCGCGGTCGAATCAATTTTCTCGATCCTGGCTCTGCGCGACCAGATCGCGCCGCCAACGATCAATCTGGATAATCCGTCAGTCGATACCGCTATTGATCTGGTGCCGAAAGTCGCCAAGCCGATGAAGATCGACGTCGCAATGTCCAACAGCTTCGGCTTTGGCGGTACCAACGCCAGTGTTGTGTTCAAGACCGCGCCGTGACCCGGCGCTTTCGGCGGCGTGGATCCCGCCCAGCGCGCACGTCCGTCAATCTCACGCGCGTGATCTTCCTGTTCCTAATTATTGCCGGCGCAGCACTCTGTGCCGACCTTTACTGGGGGCCAGGGCCGGCCACCGCTGACGCGACCTCTCGAACCTTGGTTTTGGACCGGGGGGGCGGCGTCCAAGGGCTGGCCGACAGTCTCGCCCATGCGGGTGCCATCCACTCGGCATTGGCTTTCGTCGTCGCCGCCGAAGTGACCGGCGCGGCACACTACCTGAAGGCTGGTGAATACCGGTTCGCGTCGGGGGCCAGCCTGCGCGCCGTGCTCAACGCGGTGTCGCGTGGCGATGTGGTTCATCACTGGGTCACGATACCGGAAGGTCTGACCTCAAGGGCCGCAGCGGAAATCCTCAGGCGGGCAGAATTCTTGTCAGGACCCTGTCCCGTTCCGCCCGAGGGCGCACTCCTGCCAGAAACCTACGAGGCCATGCGCAGTGAGGCCTGCGTCGCCCTGATCGCGCAGATGACCCGCGCGCGCGAGGCGAAGTTGTCCGAGCTCTGGCGGGAACGTGCGCCGGGATTGCCCTTCAAAACACCGCAGCAAGCGGTGATCCTGGCCTCCATCGTCGAGCGTGAGACAGCGCTGGCGGATGAGCGTGCGCACGTAGCATCGGTCTATATTCATCGTCTGCAGCTTGGCATGCGCCTGCAGAGCGATCCCACGGTGATCTATGGTCTGACGTCCGGCGAGCCTCTAGGCCATGGTCTGCGTCGATCTGAGCTGGATCGGATAACCCCCTACAACACCTACCGCCTCAGCGGCCTGCCGCCAACGCCGATCGGTAATCCGGGGCGCGCCTCGCTTGCCGCAGTCTTAAGGCCGGCCTCTAGCCACGACCTGTATTTCGTCGCCAACGGCCGGGGGGGTCACGTCTTCGCAGCCAGCCTCGCGGAACATAGCCGCAATGTCGCGCGCTGGCGAACCTTAGAAAGCTTCGGCCTGAGGAAAAACACACCATGAGCCTTTCAGGCATGACCGGATTTGGCCGCCGCGAGGGCGACCTTGCGGGGTGGAGTTGGGCGGTTGAAGCCCGCTCGGTCAACGGCCGCAATCTTGAGGTGCGCTATCGTGGCCCGCCTGGATTCGACACTCTTGAAAAGCTCAGTCGCGAGGCGGCGCAGGTGCGCTTCGCCCGCGGCCAGGTGAACGTTAATGTCGCCGCCCGCAGAGCAGAGTCGAGCGCCGCTGTCCGCATAAATGTGCAGGTCCTGGACGCCTATCTGGCCGTCGGCGCGCCGCTTATAACTCAAGGCCGAGTGGCCATTCCTACCCTCGATGGTCTGCTGGCCCTGCGCGGTGTAATTGAAAGCGGCGATGACCTGGACGATCCGGAGATCCATTCACAGGTTCAGGCCGCGATGGCGCAGAGCGTCATTCTGGCCTTGGATGATCTGAAACAGGCCCGCGATGAGGAGGGCGTGGCTCTGCAACGCCTGCTGGTCGGATTTCTCGACAAGATCGAAGCGGCAACGCGCTCGGCGGAGGGGCAAGCGGCCAAGCAGCCAGCGGTGATTCATCAGCGCTTTGCCCTTCGTCTCGCAGAGTTGGCGGGTGAGGCAACAAGTGAAGAGCGAGTCATTCAGGAAGCCGCCGCCATGGCCATGAAGGTCGATGTGCGTGAGGAGTTGGACCGTTTGCACAGCCATCTGACAGCTGGTCGGGCGCTGCTTGCCGAGGACGCGGCTGCCGGCCGCCGGCTTGATTTTCTCACCCAGGAATTCATGCGCGAGGCCAACACCCTGTGCTCAAAGGCGGCAACCACCGAGCTGACCCGCCTGGGCCTGGAACTGAAAGCCACTATCGATCAGTTTCGCGAACAGGTGCAGAATGTTGAGTGATGCTGTGCCCGCACGTCGGGGCCTGATGCTGGTGATTTCCAGCCCGTCCGGTGCAGGCAAAACCTCATTGTCCCGAAGGCTTCTGGCTGAGCAGCCAGATTTGACCTTGTCCATTTCTGCAACAACCCGTGCCCCGCGCCCCGGCGAGGTTGACGGACGGGAATATCATTTCGTTGGCGCCGAAACCTTCGCCGCCATGATGGCCGCTGATGAGTTCCTCGAATCGGCAACTGTACATGATCACCGTTACGGGAGCCCGGCGGCACCGACCCTGGAAGCCCTGGCCGGGGGCCGCGACGTTCTCTTTGACATAGATTGGCAGGGGGCCCGTGCCATCGCCGCCGTAGCCCCTGCCGATACGGTTCGCATCTTCATCCTGCCGCCCAGCATGGCTGCCCTGGCCAGCCGCCTGCACACTCGCGCCCAGGACAGCGAAACCGTCATCGCCAGGCGCCTCGCCGGAGCCCGCGCCGAGATCGAAAAATGGGGCGAGTACGATTATGTCATCGTCAACGACAGTTTCGAAACCGCCTTTGCTCACCTCACCGACATCTACCAGGCCGAACGACTGAAACGCACGCGGGCAACGTGGCTAGGGTCCTTTGTGGCGGCCCTGTTAGTGGAGTAATGGGCGGTCTTAGCGGCTGCGGGATAGGGTCGCGCCGCCAGCCAGGGCCTCGCGAACCTCGGGGTCGGCGCGGGGGGATTCCGGTGACAAAGGTTCTGGCAGGCTGCGGCCTCTTTCGAAAATGACCTCCGCCCAGTCGCGCAGAGCATCCGCAGCGTTCGTCAGCGCCTGATTGATCGAGGCACCCATAGCGGCGCAGCCCGACAACTGCGGAAACACAATGCCATAGGCACCATGCTGGCCACCGATCAGAACTGTATAGCGTGACATAAGATTTTGCCCCAAAATTCAACCGGCGGCCTTGGCGATTTGTCGCGCGACGCCGCCTATACCACCGACATTACCTCGCGCTCAGGCTTCTTAAGCTTCGCGTGGGCTGGAACCGTTGCGTCCGGTGCCGGATGACCAGTGATGATCAGCATATAGGCTCGCTCGTACGTCGGTCGATGCAGTGCCTCGCCCAGAAAGGTCATGGGACTGGGGGTGTGGGTCAAGGTGGCCAGGCCGCACTCGTGTAGGGCGCTGATCAGAAACCCAGTGGCTATGCCCACCGATTCGGGCACGTAATAGTGTTTGACCTTGCGGCCCTGGGGTCCGAGCCCATGCCTTTGCGCAAACACCGCAATCAGCCACGGGGCGGTCTCCAGAAACGGCTTATCCGGATCAGTGCCCAGGGGGCCTAGCGCCTGCAACCATTCCTCACCCCCGCGACCGGCATAAAACGCCCGCTCCTCAGCTTCGGCGGCGGCGCGGAGCTGTTTGCGCAGGAGCCCCGGTCCGATCGCGACGAAGTGCCAGGGTTGCTGATTAGCGCCGCTAGGGGCCGAAGCGGCCGCGGCGATACAATGCTCGATGATCCTGCGGTCCACCGGATGATCAGAGAACTCCCGCACAGTATGTCGCCTCGCGAACCGCTCCCGCAGGCGCTCCGCGCACGCCAACGACTCTTCTGGCGTCATCGTCGAGCGGTCCGGCAGCGGGATCGGCGAATAGGCTGGGGTCATGAATTCAAGCTCAATCTGCTTTGATACCGATTGTCCAAGGACTGTGGTTGCGGAGCCTTGGCGGCGTAGACTTGGCTTCGAGCCTGACCTCCAGCGCGCACGCCTATGACAGTTTGTGACCTTTAGGCGCGTTCTCGGCTAGAACCACGTTCTGACGCCAATGACAAAGCGAATCGACAGTGTTTCAGTTTGAAATCTCAATCTCAGACCACCGCAGAAATCCCCACAGTTTCCACTGTGTGAGTTGGGCTCTCAGGCCCGTTAACTTAGAGTTTCGCTTTACGTCAACCGCTACGGTCCTCTCCGGCTGATCGTCTAACAAGAGTCCGTAGGCCGCGAGCTATGAGGTGAAGTTATCGAGCTTATTAGGCGCAGTGTGAACCGGAAAAATCACTGCGAACCGCGACTTATCCGGGGACACAATACTTATATCTTCTGAGGCACATGCCGCTGCAAACCTGTTTGACGATATAAATATTGTGTCCCAGGACAACAAAAGACCGTAGCGTCACAGGGCGGCGTTCGCTGGAACGCCGCCCTGATCTGCAGTCTTTAGCCGTCGAGGTCCAGTCAGACCGCCAGATCGTACCGATCAGCGTTCATCACCTTGGTCCAGGCGGCGACGAAATCCCTGACGAACGCCGCTTGTGAATCCGTGCAAGCATAGGCCTCGGCGAGGGCGCGCAGTTCCGCGTGCGAGCCGAAGATTAGATCGACGCGGGTGCCGGTCCACTTCGGGGCCTTGGTCTTGCGGTCGTGGCCTTCGAACAGGGTCTCATCGCCAGTGGCCAGCCATTCGGTGCGCATATCCAGCAGGTTGACGAAGAAGTCATTGGTCAATTTGCCGGGGCGGTCGGTGAAGACGCCGTG
>JAYTXQ010000273.1:0-2770 GCA_043742825.1 Caulobacteraceae bacterium
TTTCCACCTGACGGGGAAGCAGAACGATCGCACGTCCCTGCGTTAGCTTGAAGGCATCTTCGGTGGTCACGGCCAGCTCCGGGATGTCGTCCAGGGCGGTCTCGACCGGAAGTAGGGCCGTCAAAGCTTTGCCAGTATGGCACATCTCCTCGAGGTTTTGAAGTGTTATCGCCCGCGCCTCGCTAAAGGTGCCCACACGGGTGCGGCGCAAAGCGCTGACGTGGGCACAGGCCCCTAGTACGGTGGCGATATCGCGGACCAGGGCGCGCACATATGTGCCTTTGCCACAGTCGATCTCAAGCTCAATGTGATCAACATCGGGTACGGATGTGACACGAGCATCATGGATGGTCACGCGGCGGGCTTTCAGGTCCATGGCCACGCCTTCCCTGGCCAGGTCATAGGCGCGCGCACCGTCCACCTTAACCGCCGAATAGTCTGGGGGAATCTGGTCGATCTCGCCGATGAACTGCGGCAAAACCGCCGCAACGGCCTGAGCCGACGGGCGAACATCGCTGATCTGGGTCACAGTGCCCTCGCGATCAAAACTGGCAGTTGTGGTGCCCCAGGCGATGGTGAAACGATAGGTCTTGTCAGCTTCGACCAGGAACGGCACGGTCTTGGTCGCTTCGCCCAAAGCGATGGGCAGAATGCCTGTGGCCAGGGGGTCGAGCGTCCCGGCGTGCCCGGCCTTTTGCGCGTTCAGCAGCCAGCGCACCCGGCCCACAGCTTGGGTTGACCCAAGGTCCAGGGATTTGTCCAGACAGATCCAACCCGAAACCGGATCGCCCTTACGGCGGCGGCCCATCAGGCCTCCACGTCACGGCGCACGCGCGGATCGCTGAGCAGATCATCCATATGCCGGACCGCCTCAAAGGTATCGTCGTGCAGGAATTTCAGCTCGGGCGTGTATTTTGTTTCGATGATCTGCCCCAGACGCCCACGGATGAAACGGCTGGCGCGGTTCAGGCCCGCGGTCACCTCCTCAGCATGCGCGCCGCCCAGAGGTTCAATAAAGGCGTGGGCGTGTTTCAGGTCGGGGCTCACCTTGACCTGGGTAATGGTCACCGACACCCCGGTCAGGGCCGGATCAGCAAAATCCTCCTCGCGGAGGATATCCACCAGGGCATGGCGAATGAGCTCGCCGGCGCGAAGCTGGCGTTGGCTGGGGCCCGATGGAGCGGGGCGGCGGCCAGGTTTGGGGGAGCGGGGCATGATAGGGGCTTCTTGAGCTGTGCCACGCCGGCGGATCGAACACTGGACGCAGGAAAGCGCGCGCTTCTAGGGGGTTGGTGGCTGGTTGTCCAGCGGTGCCATCTGGGACATCTAAAGAGACTCTCCATTCCCTCGATTCCAGAGTCGTCAACCCAACCCCCGCTTGCGCGAAGGTGCGGGCCACGCGATATAGAGGGCGGAGATCGGCGATGGGCGGAGTCCTCGCCAACCCGGTCAGGTCCGGAAGGAAGCAGCCGTAACGAGTTTTGCTTCGGGTCGTTTGCCGGTCTCCACTGATCTGGACCTCTTTAGAAATTCATGACTGATCACCAGCTCGAGACCGAACCTGCCGAGCGTGACGACGCCACGGCTGACATCTTTGGCGGAGCCACCGCGCCGGCTGCTGCCCTCGTGACCGGGCCTTACACGGTTCTTGCCCGGAAATACCGGCCGCGCAACTTCGACGACCTGATCGGCCAAGAGGCCATGGTCAGAACGCTGAAGAATGCCTTTTCCCTGGGCCGGATCGCGCATGCGTTCATGCTGACCGGGGTTCGCGGGGTGGGCAAAACGACGACCGCGCGCCTGTTGGCCCGGGCACTCAACTATGAGAGCGATACGGTGCATGGCCCGAGCGTCACTGACCTGGCGATGGAAGGTCGCCACTGCAAGGCCATTGTCGATGGCCGCCATCTGGACGTGCTGGAGCTGGACGCCGCCAGCCGCAGCAAGGTGGATGACATGCGCGAATTGCTGGAGGGCGTGCGCTATGCCCCCGCTGAGGCGCGTTACAAAGTTTATGTCATCGACGAAGTACACATGCTTTCGACCCAGGCTTTTAACGCGCTTTTGAAGACCCTCGAGGAGCCACCACCGCACGCCAAGTTCATTTTCGCCACCACCGAAATCCGCAAGGTGCCCGTGACGGTGCTGTCGCGCTGCCAGCGCTTTGACCTGCGCCGGATCTCGGCCGCGGAGTTGGCCGCGCTGTTCGGGCGTGTGGCGGCGGCCGAACAGGTCGAGATCGCCGACGAAGCGCTGATGCTGATTGCACGCGCCGCGGATGGCTCGGCGCGGGACGGGCTTTCGCTGCTCGACCAAGCCATCGCGCAAGGCGAGCCAGGCAGCCAGATCGGGCCGGAGGGGGTGGCCGACATGCTCGGCCTGGGCTACCGCGACACCACCTTCGACGCGTTGGATGCCGCCATGGCCGGGCGCACAGCCGAACTCCTGGCGTTGACCGATGCCGCCCACTCGCGCGGTACCGACCTCGGCATGCTGCTCCAGGACCTGCTGGAGCTCGTGCACACGCTGACACGGCTGAAGGCGGTGCCGGAACTGCGGCACGGGCGGGAGTTGCCGGAGGCCGAGCGCACGCGCGGCGCCGAGATGGCCGACAAACTCTCGATGGCAACGCTGGCGCGGTCCTGGCAGATGCTGCTGAAGGGCATCGGCGAAGTAGAGGCCGCCCCCGACCGCCGTGCCGCCGCCGAAATGGTGCTGATCCGCCTGTGCTACGTGGCCGACCTGCCGACGCCGGGCGACCTCGTCCGCA
>JAYTXQ010000274.1:0-2230 GCA_043742825.1 Caulobacteraceae bacterium
ATATGGATGCGGCCCTCTTTGGCCTGGCTGAGCGCCTTCCTCATGATCTCCTCGGTGATGCCGGCGATCTTGATGTCCATCTGCAGGGACGTGATGCCGTCGGCGGTGCCGGCGACCTTAAAGTCCATGTCGCCTAGGTGGTCTTCGTCACCCAGAATGTCGGAGAGAACTGCAAAGCCATCGGATTCCAGGATCAGGCCCATCGCGATGCCGCTGACGGGCTTCTTCAAGGGCACCCCTGCATCCATCAGAGCCAGTGAAGAGCCGCAGACCGAGGCCATGGATGAGGAACCGTTGGACTCAGTGATCTCAGAGACCAGGCGCAGGGTATAGGGGAACTCTTCCGCGCTGGGCAGCATCGGACGGATCGCCCGCCAGGCAAGCTTACCGTGACCGACTTCGCGGCGTCCCGGCGCACCCATCCGGCCGGTTTCCCCGACCGAGAAAGGGGGGAAGTTATAGTGCAGCATGAACTTTTCGTAGTACTTGCCTTCCAGCGCGTCGATCATCTGTTCATCGTCGCCGGTGCCGAGCGTGGCCACGACAAGAGCCTGGGTTTCACCGCGGGTGAACAGGGCCGAGCCGTGAGCGCGGGGCAGAACACCGACTTCGGAGACGATCTGGCGCACCTTATCCACCGTGCGCCCGTCAATGCGGATGCCGGTATCGAGGATGTTGCGGCGGACGACGTCGGCTTCCAGTTCCTTGAAGACCGCACCTAGCTTGGTGGCGTCGGTTCCGGCCGGGTTGGCTTCGGATTTGGCGAACTTGGCCAAGGCCTTGTCTTTGGCGGCATGCACCGCGTCCTGACGTTGACCTTTGGCGACGATTTTGTAGGCAGTAGCAAGATCTGTCCCGATCAGGGCTTTGATCTGCGCTTTCACCGCGTCGGTGTCGTCGGGGGTGAACTCGAAAGGCTCCTTGGCGGAGTGTTCGGCCAGTTCGATGATGGCGTCGATCACCGGCTGCATGCCGGCGTGGGCGAACATGACGCCGCCCAGGACTTCATCTTCGCTCAGTTCCTGAATCTCAGATTCGACCATCATCACCGCGTCGCTGGTTGAGGCGACGACGAGATCCATTTTGGTCTCTTTCATCTGGTCCAGGGTCGGGTTGAGGACGTATTCGCCATTGATCAAGCCGACGCGTGCACCGCCGATGGGGCCCATGAAGGGGGCACCGGACAGGACCAGGGCCGCGGAGGCGGCGACCAGGGCGACGATATCGGGATCGTTCTCAAGATCGTGAGCCAGAACGGTGCAGACGACCTGGACTTCGTTCTTGAAACCCTTGACGAACAGCGGCCGGATCGGACGGTCGATCAGGCGTGAGGTCAAAGTCTCTTTTTGCGACGGAGCCCCTTCGCGGCGCGGGAAGGAGCCCGGGATCTTGCCCGAGGCATAGAATTTTTCCTGGTAGTTGACCGTCAGGGGGAAGAAATCCTGACCGGCTTTGGCGGATTTGGCGAAAACGGCGGTGGCCAGAACCATGGTCTCGCCGTAGGTGGCCAGAACGGCACCATCGGCTTGACGGGCGATACGCCCGGTTTCCAGGGTCAGCTTGCGGCCGCCCCACTCGATAGACTTACGTCGGATATCAAACATTTAATGTCTTCTTTCTTTCATTCCCACAGGCAAATTCCCACGGGGGCGGATAAGGGCGCGGTGGCTTTCTGACCAGATCGCGAGGGTCCTCTCCAGTTCGACAGACTGAACGAGGATTGCGTTTGAACCCTCAAGCGTGTGGCCCGGCCAAGAATTTGGCCAGGTCCGACCGCCGCCCTCATGCCTGTCGATGGCGGGCGGCGGGTTTAGAAATGAGACTGGCGTTAGCGGCGCAGACCCAAGGTGGCGATCAGAGCAGTATAACGGCTCTCATCGGTCTTTTTCAGGTGGTCGAGCAGCGACCGGCGGGCTGAGACGAGCTTCAGCAGGCCGCGGCGCGAATGGTTGTCCTTTTTGTGCATCTTGAAGTGCTCAGTCAGGTTGGCGATCCGTTCGGACATGATCGCGACCTGGACCTCGGCTGAGCCGGTGTCGCCCTCGGAGCGGGCATGGGTGTGGATGACTTCGGTTTTACGCAGGGCTGTAATCGACATCGGATTTTCTTTCCGCTCAGCTAAGATGAAAAACACGCGTGGGATTGAGCCTGCCCGCGCGCATTTCACAGAGCGCTACGATCCGATCCCCGTGTTTGGCGCAAACCGTGCGGGCAGCAGAAAGCTGCGCCT
>JAYTXQ010000275.1:0-2883 GCA_043742825.1 Caulobacteraceae bacterium
GCTAGACGTCCATCGCTAGACGTCGACCTCAGCGTCGAGCGCGTTCTCCTGGATGAACTCGCGGCGCGGCTCGACCAGGTCACCCATCAGGCGGGAGAACATGTCGCTGGCGTCCTCGCTGTGGGTCACCTTGACCTGCAGTAGGGTGCGGGCGTCGGCATCGAGCGTGGTCTCCCACAGCTGGTCGGCGTTCATCTCGCCCAGTCCCTTGTAGCGCTGGATCGAGAGGCCTTTGCGGCCGTTGTCCATCACCGCATTGACGAGGTCGATCGGCCCGCGGACGACCGTCGTCTTTTCGCGGCGGGTGTAGGTCGCACGGCCAGCGAAGATCTGGGCCAGTTCCTTTGAGCGTTCGGCCAGACGGCGCGCATCGGCGGCGTGCAGCAGCAGTTCGTCCAGGATGATCTTTTCGGAAACGCCGCGCTTCACCCGGGAGAAGACATAACTGCCGCCATCGCCTGCCGCGCCGGTCCAGGCGCCGTCGCCTTCCTCGGCATAGAGGTCCAACCGGGCCGCGGCCTTGGCCACGTCGCCGCCCTCGGCCAGCAGGCCGGCCAGCGCCGACTGCTCGATCGCGAAGGCAGGCGCGCGGGCGGCCAGCCGCTCGACGTTGGCCTTCGCGCCGCGGGCCGTCTGGACCATGGCCAGGAGGTCTTTTCCGGTGATCCGCTCACCGTTGGAGAGGTCGAGCGTCGCGCCGTCCACGCCCTCGTCGATCAGATAAATCTCGAGCTCAGCGTCGTCCTTCAGATAGCGGATCGACTTGCCCTTTGACGCCTTATAGAGCGGCGGCTGGGCGATATAGAGGTAGCCGCGATCTATCACTTCGCGCATCTGCCGATAGAAGAAGGTCAGCAGGAGGGTGCGGATGTGGGCGCCGTCGACGTCGGCGTCCGTCATCAGGACGATCTTGTGGTAGCGGATCTTCTCGATATCGAAGTCTTCGCTGCCGATGCCGGCGCCGAGAGCTGTGATCAGAGTTCCGATCTGCTCTGAGCCCAGCATCTTGTCGAACCGCGCGCGTTCGACGTTGAGGATCTTGCCTCGCAGAGGCAGGATCGCCTGGTTGTCGCGGTTACGGGCCTGTTTGGCCGAGCCGCCGGCGGAATCCCCTTCGACGATGAAGATTTCCGACTTGGCCGGGTCACGCTCCTGACAATCGGCTAGTTTGCCTGGCAAAGAGGAGATATCCAGCGCCGTCTTGCGCCGGGTCAAATCACGCGCTTTGCGGGCCGCCTCACGGGCGGCGGCGGCCTCAGCGATCTTTTGGATCACCTGTTTCGCCTCGACCGGGTGTTCCTCAAACCATTGGCTCAGGCCCTCACTAACTAGGCCCTCAACGGCGGGGCGGGCCTCGGAGGACACAAGTTTATCTTTGGTCTGGGACGAGAATTTTGGGTCGGGAAGTTTGATCGACAGCACGCAGGTCAGGCCCTCGCGGGCGTCTTCCCCGGTAACCTGAATCTTTTCGCGCTTGGTCGCCCCGCTGGTGTCGGCATAGCTGGTGATCACCCGCGTCATCGCCGCGCGGAACGCCGAAAGGTGTGTGCCGCCATCCCGCTGCGGGATGTTGTTGGTGAAGCACAGCATGGTTTCGTGATAGCCATCGTTCCACCAAAGGCTCAGATCAATTTCGATCTTGTCCTTGCGCCCGCGAATGATCAGCGGGGTTTTCAACAGCGGCGTCTTGGCCTTGTCCAGGTGGCGGACAAAGGCTTCGACCCCACCGGAATAATGCAGGATTTCCTCGAACGGTTCGGCCCCGCGCAGATCACGGAAATAGATCACCACACCGCTGTTCAGGAACGCCAGTTCGCGCAGGCGATGCTCGAGGGTTTTGCGGTCGAAGTCTATGTGCAGGAACGTGCCGTCGTCTTCGGAAACCTTCAGGGAGGGCATAAAACTGACCTCGGTGCCGGTCAGAGGCTCTCCGTTTTCGCGCAGGGGGGCAACCGCCACGACTTCCAGCGATTTGACCGTATCGCCGCGCTCGAAACGCATCTGGTGGGTTTTGCCGCCGCGATGGATTTTCAGGATCAGCCAGTCACTAAGGGCATTGACCACCGAAACCCCGACCCCGTGCAGGCCCCCGGAGACCTTATAGGAGTTCTGATCGAACTTTCCCCCAGCGTGCAGCTGGGTCATGATCACCTCAGCGGCTGAGACCCCTTCGCCCTCGTGGATATCCACCGGGATGCCGCGCCCGTCATCGGTGACGGTGCAGGAGCCATCGGCATTGAGGATGACTTCGACCTTGCTGGCGTAACCGGCCAGGGCTTCATCGATGGCATTATCCACCACCTCATAGACCATGTGATGCAGGCCTGAACCATCGTCGGTGTCGCCGATATACATGCCCGGCCGTTTGCGCACCGCGTCCAGACCCTTAAGCACCTTGATGGAATCTGCCCCATAATCGGATGCCGCTTCGTCGGCGGTCTCGCCATGGTTCTGACCTAGTGTGGACTCTTCGTCCGGCTCAGGCGTGGCGTTGGGATCGTGATCGGTCATGCGTCAGTCCAATGGGGTCAGATGCGAGGCGTCCACATGAACACCTAGCGCCCGCCCCTTAAGCGTTTCGAAAAGGGCCTCGTCCGTGCCAGTCATAAAGGCTTGCAGGGAAAGGGCTTCAATTTCGTCGAACAGGGCCGCGCGCCGGTCAGGGTCCAGGTGCGCTGCGATCTCGTCTAGCAAGAGTATAGGATTCGGTACGGATTTGTTACGAGAAAGTCGCGCCGCCTGGGCCAGGACCAGATTAAGGATCAACGCCTTCTGTTCGCCAGTGGAACACTCAGCGGCAGCGCGGCCCTTGCTCAAGTGTGTAACCGCCAGATCGCCCCGGTGCGGCCCGGCCAGCGCCCGGCCAGCGGCGGCGTCCCGCGC
>JAYTXQ010000276.1:0-4166 GCA_043742825.1 Caulobacteraceae bacterium
ACAGCTAGCAACCGCTTGATCAAGTGCTTCGAAAATCGTGCCGCCGCGTTGTATGGGCCAGGGGCGCTTTAGGGCCTACCGCATCCGATCGCGTAACATTTCCAGCGCCAGTTGCACTGTCGCCATCTGAATTTCCCAACGGGTCTCAAACTCAAAGATTTCCATCTGATGATAGACAGATTGGTTGGCTCTCACCGTGGCGAGGTGAACCGTGCCGACCGGCTTCATTGGCGTGCCGCCGCCGGGACCAGCGACGCCGGTGACCGACACAGCGATATGAGCGTGTGAGCGTTCGAGGGCACCTTCGGCCATCATCCGGGCAATGGGTTCCGACACTGCGCCCAGGTCCGCGATCAGATCGCCTGATACCCCTAACAGTTCCTGTTTGGCTCGGTTCGTGTAGGCGACAAATCCTCGCTCGAACACATCTGAGGCCCCAGGAATGGCGCAGATCGCCGCAGCCACGAGTCCACCGGTGCAGCTTTCAGCGGTGACGATTCGCAACGATCTCTGCCTCGCATCATCAATGACGAGGCGTGCCAGGGTATCGATTTCCAGGGAGAACATGATAAACCTTTTTTAGACTCTATGAATCACCAATAGTTCTTAAACGCTTTTCGTTTGACGAACGTCGATGATGGCGAAAATTTAATTGGCCTGTTCCACACTATTCTGGTGAGTGCAAAGCGACGTTACCCATATCGACTCGTTCAGGACGCATAAATGCCGATCTCAAATCTACACCGTAACCGTTTCTGCAGCATCGGCCTGGGGCTCATCCTGGGCCTTGCATCAGCGGCGCGTGCCGATGAAGGCATGTGGCCATTCGACAATTTCCCTGCGCAAAGAGTGCAGCAAGCCTATGGCTTCACTCCGGACGCTACCTGGCTTAAGCACCTACAACTCTCGTCACTGCGCCTGGCCCAGGGCTGTTCGGCCAGTTTCGTCTCGTCCTCTGGATTGGTTATGACCAATCACCACTGCGCCCGCGAATGCACCGAAGGTCTGTCGGACGCTAGTCACGATTTTGTTCGCGACGGTTTTCTTGCCGCCAGCCTGGCCGAAGAACGAAAGTGCCCGGCACTCGAGGTCAACCAGTTGGTGCAGATTTCCGATGTTACCTTCGAGATGCACGCGGCGACCGCAGACAAATCCGGTAAGGCCTTCAGTGACGCTGAACGGGCAGCTGAAGCAGTGGCGCGCAATAGCTGCGGCAAGGACAAGGACATTCGCTGCGACGTGGTCAAGCTTTACGGCGGGGCTCAGTACCGACTTTATCATTATCGCCGCTACCAGGATGTGCGACTTGTCTGGTCCCCCGAGGATGCGGCGGCCAACTTTGGCGGCGATCCGGATAATTTCGAGTTTCCCCGCTATGCGCTAGATGCGACGCTGATCAGGGTATATGATGGCGATAAGCCCCTGGTGAGCAAGGATCACCTTAGTTTTTCGCACAGCGTGCCAAAGCTCGGCGATCCGGTATTCGTCTCAGGTAATCCCGGGTCGACGCAAAGGCTTTCCACGGTGGCCGAATTGCAATTTCTGCGCGACGTCTCACTGCCACGTCATCTGATAGATCTGGACTACCTGATCGGGACATTTGACCAATTCGCCACGTCCGGTGCCGAGGCGCGCCGCGTTTCACTTGATGATATTTTCTACAATCGAAACAGTTTCAAGGCCATCACCGGTGAGCATGAGGCCCTTACCCAGGGCGATCTGATGGCTCGCAAGATGGCTGAGGAAACGATGCTACGTGCCAAGGTGGCGCAGGATCCCAAGCTCGCGGCGACCCAGTCGGCCTGGGCTGACATTGAAAAAGCTATAGCCCACGAGCGCGATATCTACACCACCTATAGCGCCCTGGAATCCTATCCTGGCCAGTTCTCGGATATTCTGGTTGATGCGAAGCGGATAGTTCGTCATGCCGCCGAAAGCCTGAAACCCGACAGCGAGCGTCTGCGCGGTTACAGCGACGCTGAACTGCCGGCATTGCGCCAGGAGGTGCTCTCGCCGGCCCCGATCTCGGCGGCTTTCGAACGGGTGAAACTGACCACCCTGTTCCTAAAAATGCGCGAGTTACTTTCTGTCAACGATCCGAATTACCAGACGGTGTTTATGAAGGACTCGCCCGAACAGCTTGCCGAGCGGATCGCGACCGGTTCCAAACTCTATGATCCGAAGGTGCGCCAAGCCCTGCTCGACGGCGGTGCTGAAGCGGTCAAGGCATCGGATGACCCCGCGATTGTCTTTGTTCGCGACCGCCTGGACGCTCCTGCGCGCACCGTCCGCGAAGACATGGAGGCGAACGTCAGTGCGGTGATTACCCAGGCGCGCACCAAAATCGCACAGGCCATGTTCGCTGTTTATGGAACCAATTTATATCCCGATGCGACGTTCTCGCCACGGATTTCGTTCGGCGCTGTCGAGGGCTATCGGGAACGCGGTCGTGATATTTCTCCCCTGACAACCTGGGCCGGTGCGTTCGGACACGAAACCGGTTCCGAGCCGTTCGTCGTTCCCAAATCCTGGACCTCCGCGCACGACAATCTCGACCTGAGCCGCCCGTTAGATGTGGCCACCAATACTGACGTCGTCGGAGGCAATTCCGGTTCGCCACTGGTCAATCGCAAGGGCGAAGCGGTGGGCCTGATCTTTGACGGCAATATCCAGTCCTTAGGTGGAGATTTTGCCTTTGAACCGACAATCAACCGCAGTGTCGCGGTCAGCACCGATGCTATCCTGCAGGCCTTGGAGAAGATCTATCACGCCAACCGGCTGGTGAAGGAACTGATGCCCTGAGCCTTCGCTCGCGCGAATAGGTCTACCTCGGCATTTCTACAGTGGCGATGGCTTGGGCGGCGAGGCCTTCGCGGCGGCCGGTAAAGCCCATTCCCTCTGTCGTGGTGGCCTTGACGCTGACTCGGTCGATACCAAGGTTTAAAAGGCCTGCTAGACGCTGTCGCATCGCCTCGCGGTGCGGTTTGATCTTCGGGCTCTCACAGATCAGCGTGACATCAACGTTGACTATCGCCCCGCTCCGGGCGGTGATCAGGTCGACCGCGTGGCGTAGAAACAGGTCCGAAGCCGCTCCCTTCCACTTAGGGTCTGTGGGTGGAAAATGATCACCGATATCGCCCGCCCCAACAGCCCCTAGCAGGGCGTCAGTGAGGGCATGCAGGCCTGCGTCAGCGTCGGAATGACCAATCAGGCTGTGGCTGTGGGCGATCTGGACGCCGCACAGCCAGACCGCATCGCCTTCGCCGAACCGGTGCGCGTCAAAACCCTGGCCGATACAGGTTACGCGAGCAGCACCACAGAGAGCCTGGGCCATTTCGAAGTCCTCCGGATAGGTAAGCTTAAACAGGCGCGGATCGCCAGGAACCAAGGTAACCCGTCCACCGAACCTCTCGACAATACCGGCCTCATCTGTTGCATCTTCGTTCTGTGGCCAAGCGGCACAGGCTGCGCGAAGATGGCCAAGACGAAAGGCCTGAGGGGTTTGAGCTCGCCAAATGCCCTTGCGCGGCACGGTTACTGTGCCTTCCGCGTCCTCGCGTTTGAGAGTGTCAGCAGCCGCTAGAGCCGGTATCGCCCCATCGCAGCCCTCCAGAGCCGCAATCAATGACTTGATCGTGTTTTGACCAAGAAAGGGTCGCGCGGCGTCGTGGATCAAGACGATCTCATCGTCGGAGCAACCTAGGGCGGCAAGACCCGCCGAAGTCGATTCCGCGCGTGTCGCCCCACCTGTCACAGTGTGCCAGCCTGAAAGTCCGGCCAGGGCACGGGCTGCGATAGTCTCATCACCTGCCGGGATCACGACAATCAGGGTTTTCGCACCGGCTTCCAGCAGGGCCTCAGCCGACCAGCGCAACACAGTTTTGCCCCCAAGGTTGCGCCATTGCTTTGCGCCCCATGGCCCGGCCCGGGCACCAGATCCCCCGGCAACGATTACGGCACTGAATGTCATGGGGTTCTGTAGCGTGCCTAGGTGAGTTGGAGCAAACGCTGCCGAGGTTTCGCAGACCCATCGTCAGCCTTTACCTGATCGACAAAACTGCCTAAAGACTAGGCGGCAACCGTGAATGAAAAATGGGCAACGTAATCAAGATCGGTGATGTCGATGTGCCGGGCCGGGTATGGCTGGCACCTATGACAGGCGTATC
>JAYTXQ010000277.1:0-18099 GCA_043742825.1 Caulobacteraceae bacterium
CCCAGCGGTCCCGCATATCTGAAGCTTACCCCTGCGCAAAGGCAGCTGCCTGTGATGATTGTCTCGCTCATGGGCCTGTCTCTTCGCGGGGGCATCTAAGCAGAGATTCCGCCACCTTGCCTCGCACGTCAGGCGCGGTATTGTCCGGTGCGAGCGACTTAGGCGCGTGTCATCGTCGCGGCAGTCTTACACCCTTCCCGCCTCGGTTTTCCAGAATGAAGATCAGGCTGGCGGCTTCAAGAGCGGCGATCATCCGTCCGGTCGGCTGAGTCAAGGAAAACACGCCTCCTGCCTGTTATTGTTAAGGAGTTGGCCCCACGAATAGGAAGCTCGGCGGCCGGATCTTTCTTGGTGTTTTCTTGGAAGATGGTGTTGTCAGCGTAAAATTAGGCTGCCGGTGCCTGGGGCCGCGTAGTGCGATTGGGTGGCTAAATGACAGAGTCAAGGCAAACTCCAATACTGCGTTTTGGGGGTGTCTGGGCGACTCGCCGAGCCTGTATTCGTCTGGTTCGCACCACTAGTAACCTTCGTACTCGTCTTCGTCGCGCGCTCGGCGCTCCCGATCACGACGGTCGCGCCAGTGATCGTGGTGGTATCCATATCGGCCGCCATCATTGTAGCCTGGGCCGTATTCCAGATTGTTGTAAACATCATAGCCGTACCTGTCGCCGTAGGTGTCCGCGCAGGCGCTCAAGCCCGACGCCGCTGCAATGGCCATGCAGACCCAGAACCGCTTTATCGCCGCCATCTCCGTTTCGGTCTCTCCACTTAGATAACTCCTGCCCAAACGAAGGGTTCCCGGGCGTGCGCCGTCATCTGAGAACGGCTCCCTTCGCTGCCAGCTTTGATTGGGATTGCACTGCCGATCAGTGGCCTGAGGGTAAATATGACCGCGAACAAAAACGGGATGTCGCCCCCACTCCGAAGATGGCGCACTTGTTTTGGTTCAACCAGTTCCCGAGCTTTTCAGGTGTGGCTCGTCTCGGTGCGGGACAACCCGCCTCGCAATCAACGCCTCATACGCGACCGTCACATTCCTTTGTGCCGCCATGACAGAAAAACCGAACCCAGATAATCATATCTGGGGCTTTTTATCTGGGTTCGGATTCAATTACCGTTTTTTATGATCGCAAATTGACGCGCATGACTCAATTTCCATATTGACATCGCGGCGATTTTTAGGCGTTTATAAGCCGTCAGAGGTGAACTGAGATTTCAGCCTCTTTCCTGTGGCTTACCAAACGGAGCCAAATCCGGCTCAATTTTTGCAACAAACTTGGAGAAAGAGCATGCGTAAACTACTTACTGTTGTCGCCGCAGCGTCTTCGGTGGCATTCGTCTTCACAGCCGGGGCCGCGTCGGCCCAGGCGTTAACTTTTTTATGCACGGAATCCGCCAGCGGTGGATGCGTACAGGCGCTTCCTGTCACCGGCAGCACGATAACCGCCGCCAGTGATGGCGAGGGTGTGTTCAACCCGTTCAGCTACAGCACCGACACCAGCGACGGTCTGCAGCTCGACGCTATTTGGTCCCCGGTCCAGACCAAGGGTTGGGTGCAGATCGCTGGCACCAATACCTGGGTTGTTCCAGCTTGCGACACAACCGGCGTGTGTGAAAATGGACCTGTCAATGAGTCGGTCGGCCATTGGATCGCCCACGGCTACACGTTGACGGTTCCCCCGATCAATTACGGGATCTACGAGAGCAACGGCAGCTTGAGCGACATCGTCTCGCTCTACAACGACTCCAGCGGCACGGTGAACATCACCTTCAACTCCTCCGTACCCGAACCGGCCGCCTGGGCCATGATGCTCGTCGGCGTCGGTGCCGTGGGAGCCATGGCGCGTCGCCGGGCGCGGGTGTCCCTGACCGCTTGATATCTTGTCATCCACGTAAACTGGTGACACTGGGCCGCCCTTTGTGGCGGCCCTTTGTTTTCTGCGCCGCAGAATGGCGCGCCGGTACCGGTTCGGCCCACCGCTCAGGCGTGGATCTTTACCGTCATAGATTCGTAACCCTTTACAAAACTGGACAGCACGCGGCGCGGTTCACCCAGGACTTCGATGTATTGCCAGCGCACCATTACCTCTTCCCAAAGGATGCGTAGTTGCAGTTCGGCAAGACGATTGCCGACGCAGCGGTGGATGCCAAAACCGAATGAGAGATGCTGACGCGGGCGGGGGCGGTCGATAATGAAGGCGGTTGGATTGTCGATGACACTCTCGTCACGGTTACCTGAAACATACCACATCAGCACCTTATCGCCCTTTTTGATCAGCTTACCGCCCAGTTCGAAATCGCTCAGAGCGATGCGGCGCATGTGGGCCAACGGGGTCTGCCAGCGGATAATCTCCGGCACCATGCCGGTGATCAGGGCGGGGTTGTCGCGCAGTTTCTGATACTGATCGGGGTTCTGATTCAGAGCCAGAAGCCCGCCGGTGATCGAGTTGCGGGTGGTGTCATTACCGCCCACAATCAACAGTATCAGATTGCCCAGATATTCCTCCGGGCCCATGTGCCGCGTGGCTTCGTTGTGGGCCATCATCGAGATCAGGTCGTTACGCGGCGGGGCATTGACCCTTTCATTCCATAGATTGGTGAAATAGGCGGCGCATTCATACAGTTCCGCCCTTCCCGCTTCTTTGGATTCGATTATGCCGCTGTCCTCATCGGCGGTGGCCACATCCGACCACCGGGTCAGCTTGCGCCGGTCCTCCCAGGGAAAATCAAACAGAGTCGCCAACATCTGCGTAGTCAGTTCGATGGAAACCCTATCCACCCAATCAAAAGGCTCACCCACCGGGAGGGCATCAAGGATCGTGCACACACGCTCACGGATGATGGGTTCCATGGTCGCCAGGTTGTGCGGCGCAACGATGGGGCTGACCGCCTTGCGCTGAGCGTCGTGCTTAGGCGGGTCCATGGCGATGAACATCGGCAGCTTGAAGTCTTCTTCCTCATTGGCGATGGTAATACCGCCCTCAGAGGAAAACACCGCGTGGTTGGTGTCTACGGTCATGATGTCGTTGTAGCGGGTCACCGACCAATAGGGCCCAAACTCATTCTCAGCGGTATAGTGAACCGGGTCCTCAGCGCGCATACGCTCGAAGAACGGCTCCATGGTGTTGTCGCGAAACCGCACCGGATCACTCAGATCGATCTGGTCCAGAGGCATGGACCAAGCCAGGTCGCGAGCCTGTTTCTGAATATCGGTAGAACCATCGGCCATGATCTTCGTTTCCTGATATTTTGCGGTTGTCTCTATCCTGGGTTTATACTTTCGGCAACGGGGTATGAACACTGTTCAGATAAGGAGTCGGAAAAATGAAATTCACCAAACTGATTTTGCCGCTGGCTTTGTTTGGCACCGCCCCGGCCAGCCTTTGGGCACAGGACGCGCCCATGCGCGGCATGAACATGATCATGGCCCCGATGCCCGCAGCCTATGCAGGTCAGGCCGACAAGCCTGGCGCGCCGATGTTCACCGGACTTGGCAAACACGAGCATTCGATCACCACTGACAATGCCCAGACACAAAAGCTGTTCGACCAGGGCGTGAACCTGATGTTCGGCTTCAACCATGCAGAAGCGATCCGCTCTTTCCGTGAGGCCGCCAGGCTGGATTCCCATTGTGCCATGTGCTGGTGGGGTGTCGCCATGGCTCTGGGACCCAATATCAATATGCCTATGCCTGCAGACGCCCAGGTGCCAGCCTGGCAGGCCCTGCAAAAGGCCCAGTCATTGGCGAAATATGCCAGTCCTGTAGAGGCACAATGGATCGAGGCGCTGGGGACGCGCTATTCAGACGACTCCAAGGCGGACCGGTCGAAACTCGACGCGGCCTTTGCCTCCGCTATGGGTGCGCTGTGGAAACGCCACCCCGAAGACCTGGACGCCGGGAGTTTCTATGCTGAAGCCATGATGGACACCCAGCCCTGGGACTACTGGGCCGCCGACGGAGTGACACCCAAAGGCCACGCGACAGAAATTGTCTCGACGCTGGAAGGCATAATGGCCAGCCAGCCGGACCATCCCGGTGCCTTGCATCTCTATATCCATGCCGTTGAGGCAACGACGACACCGCAGCGGGCAGAGGTAGCGGCGGACCGTCTACTAAAACTCATGCCTCAAGCCGGTCACATCGTGCACATGCCCTCGCATATCTACTATCGGGTTGGCCGTTATGAGGACGCTGCCAAAGTGAATGAACAGGCTGCGCTGGTGGACGAGGCCTATATCGCTACGTGTAGAGCTCAGGGTTACTATCCGGCCGGCTACTATGGACACAACATCCACTTCCTGTGGACATCATCAGAAATGATGGGTCGCTATGAGGCGTCGATCACTGCCGCCCGGCGGTTGATTAAGGCGGTGGATCCTGAGGTGCTCGCGAAGACCACGCCGCAGATGGAGCTTTACGCCTTCACGCCGGTGGTCACCCAGGTTCGTTTCGGTCGGTGGAAAGAGGTCCTGGCCGAACCTGCCCCACCCCCGGCCTTAAAACTGGAAACCGCAGTGTGGCTGTATGCGCGCGGCTTTGCCCACGCCAATAGCGGGGACCTCAGTTCAGCCCGAGCTGATCGCACGGCGTTATCGACGATCAGCACAGGTGACCTGACGGTTTATGCGAAAAAAAACATCCCCGCTCAGCAGATGATCAATTTGGCCCTCGCCCTCCTGGATGGCGAAATCGCTCGAAATTCAGGAAACCTTAGCGACGCCGTCGCCCGTTTCCAACTGGCCAGCGGTATCGAACACGACATCCCCTATACCGAGCCGCCCTACTGGCATCAGCCTGTCAGCCATATCCTGGGTGCAGCTCTGCTCCAGGCCGGGCAACCGGCACAGGCCGAAACGGTGTACCGCGAGAGCCTGAAAACCTATCGCCGGGACGGCTGGGCTTTGCGGGGACTGGAGCAGGCTCTTTTGGCCCAAGGCAAAGCCGCTGACGCAGCAACAGCCCACACAGATTTCGTCGCGGCCTGGAGCCTCGCCGATGTAGTCCTCCCAGGATCACGATTTTAGCGGTGAATCAGACATCATGGGCGGCCGGCATGGGGTGCATCCACAGCGGAGATCAGCAGCTTGCCTTTGGGGGCCACTGCGGCCTCATGCGCGATGGCGGTCGGCGCGGTGAGCATGAACAGCGTCCGACCATCCTCGCCACCCAGCATGCAGGCATAACACGGCTCGCCGGTATCGATCACCTCCAGCACCTCGCCACCCTCGGCAATCCGTACGCATTCTGGGGCGATTGGATTGGCGATCCAGATCGCGCCGTCGGCATCCAGCGCGATGCCATCGGGAACCCGAGGCCAAGTCGGGGCCCACAACCTGCGCCCGCTGAGGGCGCCGTCGGCACCTATATCGAAAGCGGTAAGGCATCCGCCCAAGGTTTCGCCGATGATCAGGGTCTTGCCGTCCGGCGTGATCACTGAGCCATTGGGGAAGTGCATACCCTCCGCCGCAACACTGACCGTGCCATCGGCAGCGATGCAAGACAGCTTCGCCGAGGGGTGATCAGCTATCACGCTTTGCACACCGCGTGCTTCCATCTCAGCGTCAAGATCAAAGCCGAAATTGCCGACGTAAGCCCTGCCTGACACATCAACGACCATGTCGTTGCAATGGAAATCAGCGATACCATTCAAGTCGGCATGCAGAGATAATTCGCCCTGGACAGATCGCCGTAACAAATGGCGGCGGGTCATGGAGACAATAAGCATGGAGCCATCAGGCATCCAGCCCAGGCCCGAGGGCCGGTCATCCATTTGCACTTCGACACGCACATCGCCGAGGAGGGACACAGACTTCACCGCATGTGCATAAAAGTCGCTGAACCATAATCGACCGTCGTGCCAACGCGGTCCCTCGCCAAAATATATGCCGTCGGCGAGAACCTGGGTGGATCTGGACATGGCTTGCTCCCTCAAAGCGCTTTGGCGCAGGTTTAGGGCCGAACCCCAGACGGGGCAACGCGGTTGACGCCCTACCGACCCGAATCGCTGTTAAATCTATTTGATGACCAAGGCCGCCCCACAAGCCAACCTCTTTGACGACGCCCTAGCACCGGTGCGCGCCAACGATGCCTATTCCGCCAAGGATATCGAGGTTCTGGAGGGACTGGAGCCGGTCCGCAAGCGGCCTGGCATGTACATCGGCGGCGTTGACGAGCGGGCGCTGCACCATCTGTTTGCTGAGGTTCTGGACAATTCCATGGACGAGGCCGTGGCAGGTCACGCCAAATTTATCGAGGTGACACTCGATGCCGATGGAACCTTGACCGTCAAGGACGACGGTCGTGGCATGCCGGTGGATGCGCATCCAAAGTTCCCTGGAAAATCAGCGCTCGAGGTCATCATGACTGTGCTGCATTCAGGCGGAAAGTTTTCCGGCAAGGCCTACGAAACCTCAGGCGGCCTGCATGGCGTCGGCGTCTCCGTGGTCAATGCGCTGTCAGAGCGCGTAGAGATCATTGTCTGTAAGGACGGTTTTGAATGGCGTCAGACCTATTCACGAGGCAAGCCGACATCGAAACTCGAGCGCATCGGTCCGACGCGCAAACATGGCACGTCGGTGGCGTTTACCCCCGACCCGGTAATCTTTGGAGAGAACGCCGCCTTTCGCCCGGCGCGCCTATACCGGATGGCGCGATCCAAGGCCTATCTGTTTCGCGGAGTCGAAATCCGCTGGCGCTGTGCGCCCGAGCGCATCACCGACGCGACCCTGGCCGAAGCGACCTTCCACTTCCCCGGTGGCCTCGCTGACTTTCTGGCCGAGAGCGCGGCTGGCCTGGAAACTGTCACCCCCGAACCGTTCGCCGGACGCATCGAACGCAAGGGCGAGGGAGGCGCAGTCGAATGGGCCGTAACCTGGTCACCGGCCGGTTTTGGCGAGGCTGACGGGTTCCTGCGTTCTTATTGCAACACCGTACCGACCCCCGAAGGCGGTACACACGAGGCGGGACTGCGCGCAGTCCTGGCGCGGGGTCTCAAAGCCTATGCCGAACTGACCAATGAAAAACGCGGCGCGGTGATCACCGGCGATGATATCCTGGCCCAGGCGGGGGCCCTGATCAGTGTTTTTGTCCGCAATCCGGAGTTCCAGGGCCAGACCAAGGAGCGATTGAGTTCTATCGATGCCCAACGGCTTGTGGAGGCGACCCTGCGGGATCCCTTTGACCATTGGCTGGCTGCTCAGCCGAAGGCTGCGAGTGCGCTGCTGGCCTTTGTCATTGACCGGGCCGAAGAGCGGCTGAAACGGCGGAAGGACCGCGAGGTCGCCCGTGCCTCAGCGACCCGTAAACTACGGCTTCCAGGGAAACTGGCCGATTGCTCGGGCCAGGCCGCAGACGGGACTGAGCTTTTCATCGTTGAGGGTGACAGCGCCGGCGGTTCGGCCAAGCAGGCTCGTGATCGCCGCACCCAGGCGATCCTGCCCCTGCGCGGTAAGATCCTCAACGTTGCGTCGGCAACAGCCGACAAATCGGGGGCGAATAGAGAGCTTTCCGATCTGATGCTGGCGCTCGGCGTTCACGGCGGCGCACGCTATCGCGACGAAGATCTTCGCTACGAGCGTATCGTCATCATGACTGATGCCGATGTTGATGGAGCGCACATCGCCTCGCTACTGATCACGTTTTTCTATCGCACCATGCCGGACCTGATCCGGGCCGGAAAACTCTATCTCGCCCTGCCCCCGCTCTACCGGATCAGCGCCGGGGGCAAGACCGAATATGCCCGTGACGATGGGCACAAGGACGAGCTGCTGGCCACCACATTCAAGGGTAAGAAACCCGACATCGGTCGCTTTAAGGGCCTGGGCGAAATGATGCCTGCGCAGTTGAAGGAAACCACCATGAACCCGCTCACCCGCACGATGGCCAGGGTCAGTCTGCCTGCGGCGGAGGGGCCCGTCGAAGACTTGGTGGAAACCCTCATGGGCCGTAAACCGGAATTGCGCTTCCGCTTCATCCAGGAAAACGCCACCTTCGCGACAGAAGACCTCGACGTCTAGGTGGGGGCTTTTGCCTATCTGTGCCGGCGGCCGTGATGATGCCCGCCGCGGTGATGGGCACGGTTGTGGAACTTGTGGCCGTATCGGTGACCGGCTACCGCACCACCGACACCGCCGACGATCGCTCCCACGGGCCCGGCCACCACCGCGCCTCCGACAGCGCCGCCAATCGCGCCTTTTGTGGTGTCGCTAGCCGCAAGCGCGCCTGTGGCAAGGGCGGCGAGGCACGATGATAGAATAAGGAAATTGCGCATTGGACTCTCCAGTGTGATGATCACTTTCTTGCACCATAGACGTCGAGGGGGGAACCCGTGGATCTAAACCTGAAAGATAAAGTTATCTTGGTTGCCGGTGGCAGCCGGGGCATCGGCCTGGGGATCGTCGAGGCCTGTATGGCTGAGGGCGCTAAACTTGCAATCACGGCGCGCGGCGAAACGGCTCTCGAGGAAACGCGAGCGAGGCTTGCGGCGCAATATGGAGCAGATCGCATCTGGACCCTCGCCGGCGACATGCGCGAAACCGCAACCATTGAGGCCAGTCTATCAGCTGCCGAGACAGCAATGGGCCCTCTGTGGGGCGCAGTGGCGAACGTCGGTCTTTATGCCTCGCCGCCGGGATTCAAGATCGATGATGAAAACTGGGACGCGGCGTTCACGCAGAATCTGGACTCGGCCTTCCGTCTGGCCCGTGGCGCGCTGACACGGATGACAGCGCGGGGGGAAGGGTCGGTGTTGATGATCAGCTCGATTGCAGGCCTCGGAGCGCTCGGTACGGCTTTGACCTATGGCACGGCCAAGGCGGCGATGAACCATATGACCAAAGAGCTGGCCCGGATTGCAGGGCGCAGCGGGGTGCGGGTGAATGCCATAGCTCCTGGGAACATCCTGTTTCCTGGCGGGAGCTGGGAGACCAATTCCACCGGAGAACGGGCGGAGGCCTGGGCCAAATGGATCAAGCGCGAGGTGCCGATGAACCGTTATGGCCGGCCCGAAGAGATTGGCGCAGCGGCAGCCTTTCTGCTGAGTGACCAGGCGAGCTTCATCACCGGGGCGATCGTGCCCGTTGACGGCGGTCAGACGAGATAGGTTTTTGTCAGAACCTTGACTCGCGGACGCAATGCCCTAGTGTCCCCCGCGCCCGAGCCTTGGGATCCGCGCGCGCATAATTCGCGCCGGATGATTCCCCGCTCGTCGCACTTCAAGGCATGACAGACTTTTCCGAATTGGGCCTTAGCGCCGCGACTCTGCAAGCGGTTGCCGACACCGGTTACACCATTGCCACGCCGATCCAGGCGCAAGCTATCCCTATTGCCCTCGCTGGCCGCGATATTCTAGGCATTGCCCAGACCGGTACGGGCAAGACAGCGGCCTTTACTCTGCCGATGATTGACCGCCTGGTGGCTGGCCGATCAAAGGCGCGGATGCCCCGCTCCCTGGTCATTGCTCCCACCCGGGAACTGGCCGATCAGGTGGCCATGTCATTCGATAAATACTCCAAGGGGCAGAAGCTCTCCTGGGCCCTGCTGATCGGCGGCGTTTCCTTCGGCGACCAGGAGATGAAACTTGACCGCGGCGTCGATGTTCTGATCGCTACGCCTGGGCGCCTGCTGGACCATTTCGAGCGCGGCAAACTGCTGCTTACCGGCGTGCAGATCATGGTTGTCGATGAGGCCGATCGCATGCTGGACATGGGCTTCATTCCCGACATCGAGCGCATCTTCAAGATGACTCCGGCGAAGAAACAGACCTTGTTTTTCTCGGCCACCATGCCACCGGAAATCACCCGGCTGACCAAGCAGTTTCTCAACGATCCCGTACGGATCGAAGCCTCGCGCCCGGCAACGACGGCTGAGAACATCTCCCAGCACCTGGTTCGCATCCCAGCTAGCGATCCGGGCACCAAGCGGCTGGCCCTACGCACGTTGGTCGGAGCGGCCGACGTCAGGAACGGTATCGTTTTCTGCAACCGCAAGACCGATGTCGATATCGTCGCTAAGTCGCTAAAAAAACATGGCTTTGACGCGTCTCCTATTCACGGCGACCTGGATCAGAGCCTGCGTACCAAGACGCTCGAGGCCTTTCGCAGTGGGGAGCTGAAGCTCCTGGTCGCCTCGGATGTCGCCGCGCGCGGCCTGGATATTCCCGATGTCAGCCACGTCTTCAACTATGATGTGCCGCACCATGCCGACGACTATGTGCACCGGATCGGCCGCACAGGGCGCGCCGGGCGCTTAGGCGATACCTTTATGCTGGTCACGCCAAACGACGGGCGTCAGTTGGAAAAGGTGTTGAAACTGATCGGTAAGACGCCCGATGAAGTCGTGCTGGATGTCGACTGGAGCCAGGTCAAGGTCGAGGCCCGCCCTCGCAGCGGTCGCGGCGATCGATCAGGACCGCCTAAGAGTCGTGGTGATCGCGGCTATGGCCGCTCGGCATCGGAAACCTCTGTCGTGTCCATGACTCCGGCCGTACAGACCGCGCCCACCGAGGCCCCACCGCAGACTGACGACAGCGCCCACGAGCCCGTGGTTCGTGAACGCGAACCTAGAAGCGAACAGCCCCGAAGCGACCAAACAAGGCGCGAAAAGCCAAGGCGTGAGCGAGCGCCGCGTGGCCAGACTGCGGATCAGACACTCGCCCCTGCGGCCGAAGTCGAGGCACCCGTTGCTACCCTCACGGATGCTATCCGTCGCCGAGGTGTCCAGTCAGTGGCCACGCGCGACGACGACGATCAGCGCGTCGTAGGGTTTGGCAATGACCTGCCCGCGTTTCTGGCAAGGCCGGTACCGAAACAACCGGCCTGACGCACGTTCTACACAGCAGTTGTCTCGTTGCATCTTCTGACAGGCAACAGGTGCCCATAAGGTTGCGTAGCCTATGCAAGCCGTTGCGCATGAAACGTCAGGTGGTCTTCGATGAATGAGGCGATGAAGAAATAGGAATGGTCATAGCCATCCTGGATTCTCAGGGTGACCTTCTGGCCTCGTGCGGCGCAGGCGGCGGTGAAAAGGTGGGGTTTAAGCTGTACCTCCAGAAACGAATCAGCTCCGCCCTGATCGATCAAAATATCGTCGAATTTGCCGACCGCGGCTCCATCCAGGATCAGAGCCGTCGCGTCATGCGCGCGCCAGACCTGGCGGTCGGGACCCAAATAGGCAGTCAGGGCTTTCTCGCCCCAGGGGCACTGTGAGGGGGCAACGATGGGCGCGAAGGCCGATACGCTGCGAAAGAGATCCGGATGGCGCAGTGCCAGGATCAGCGCCCCGTGCCCTCCCATGGAGTGGCCAAGAATGCCCCGTCCGGCACCATCAAGACCAAAAACGCCCTCCGCAGCTATCAAATCGGTGGTGATATAGCTCTGCATACGAAAATGCTCCGACCACGGAGCTTGCGTTGCGTCCAGATAAAACCCGGCCCCCTGACCAAGATCATAGGCCGGGTCATCAGCCACGCCCACGCCGCGCGGACTTGTGTCAGGGGCCACAATCGCCAACCCCAGCTCGGCAGCCCGGCGATAGGCTCCGGCTTTGACGGTAAAGTTTTCTTCGCTGCACGTCAGGCCCGACAGCCAGATGACATAGGGATGCGGCCCATTCCCCGGTGGCGTAAAAACAGAAAAGCGCATGTTGGTCCCCGTGGCTACCGAGGGTTGGGTGGCATAGGCCAACTGGCCGCCAAACACCCGGTGCCGGGCAGTAATCTGGATCGTCATGCAAAGAGTCCTATCGCGAAATGGCTCCCGCGAGATATTTTCGGATGGCCGAGCCATAGGGGGGGCGCAGAGCTTTGAACTGCGGAATATCCTTCTTTAGCTGGCTGTAGACTGCCTTACGATGGCTAAATTCAAGAAAGCCGTCGTGCCCGTGATAGCTGCCGGTCCCGGACGGGCCGACGCCACCAAAGGGCAGATCCTCCTGGGAGATATGGAACAAAACGTCATTGACCGTCACTCCGCCCGAGGTGGTCGAGGCCAGAACCGTCTCACGTTCAGTCTCGTCGGTGCCAAAATAATAGAGCGCTAGCGGGCGGTCGTGGGCGTTCACATAGTCGACCGCCTCGCTAACCGCGGAATAGCGTTTGATTGGCAGTACGGGTCCGAAGATCTCCTCGCGCATCACCTGCATGTCGTCAGTGGGGTCGATGATCAGGGTTGGTGCGATCTTGCGATGTTCCTGTTGCGTCAGGTCCTCGCCCTCCGGGCGCAGCTCGACGACCTGAGCCCCACCCGCCCGTGCCTCGGCGACATATCCGCTGATCCGATCATAGTGTTTCTGGTTGATAATGGCCGTGTAGTCGGGATTGTCGCGGACGGTGGGGAACATCTGGCGCACCACATCGGTGGCTTCGCGAACGAAGGCGTCCAGTTGCTCAGTAGGGACCATAACATAGTCGGGGGCCAGGCAGATCTGGCCAGCGTTAAGCGTTTTGCCGGCCATGATCCGTGCCGCAGCAGTCTTCATATCGGCAGACCGGCCGATGATCACCGGGCTCTTGCCGCCCAGCTCCAGGGTAACTGGCACCAGATTTTCCGCCGCCGCGCGCATCACGTGCCGCGCCACGCCAGTACCGCCAGTGAATATCAGGTGGTCAAAAGCCAGACCCGCGAAAGCCTCGCCAACCTCAGGGCCGCCGGTAACGACGGCGATTTCCTCGGGCGAGAAAACCGAGCCGAACAGGGTGGCCATCAGAGCCGATGTGGCGGGGATAAGTTCCGAGGGCTTGATCATGGCCCGGTTGCCCGCCGCCAGTATCCCAGCCAGAGGGGCCACGGTCAGGTTGATCGGGAAGTTCCAGGGGCTGATCACCCCGACGACGCCCTTGGGTTGATAGTGCACCTGCGCCTTAGCGCCGAAAAGACCCAGGATCGCCGGCGTTGTCTTGCGTTTTTGGGGCTTCATCCAGGCCGCCAAGTTGGCTTTGGCGTATTTCAGCGACCCGATTGATGACGCCAGATCGCTGAAGGCAGTCGCCTCGCGTGATCGGATGCCGTAGTCCTGAGCCAAGGCATCTTCGATCTGCCGCTGATGGTCGACCAAAAGCCCGATACAGCGGTCGATGCGGTCGATTCGCTGGGTCGCCGTCGGCGGCCCGTCACGCAAGTGCGCTGCCTTCTGGCGGCTGAGTAGAGTTTTCATGGGGATGGTCATGGGAAGCTCCTTAGCCACGACATGCCGTAACTCTGGCGCGGGCCGACACAGAGATCAACACGCGAACCTGCCCAAAGTTCCGCCGGGTAGCCAGCCCTTCCCTCTCAGGCGATCTCGAAATCCTCCAATGCCGGGGCGCTGAGGTCGCGTTCGAACTTGTCCCAGGTCCAGGGCCAGGAGGCGATGTTACCGTTCTTGTCGATGTACCAGCTGTTACAACCGCCGGCCCAAACGGTATCCTTAGCTTTCAGTCGGGCGGCATCATTAAAGGCCTTGGCGGCGGATGGCTTAGGGGCAATAGCGCGGGCCTGGCCAAAGCGCAGGATATCAATCAGCTTCATCGCATAGCCAAATTGGGTTTCCGCCGTCAGCAACCATGAGAAATTCCCGATCGGGCTATTTGGGCCGCCGATCATGAACCAGTTGGGAAATCCCGGCACGGTGACGTTGAGATAGCCTTCGTTGGCATGGGCCCAGGCCTGATCGAGGGTCAGTCCCCCCTCACCCACCACCTGCATTGGCCGAACGAAACGATGGGTGTCGAAACCCGTGGCCAGAACCAGGATGTCCAGCTCGTGCAGGCGGCCGTCTGCAGTTCGTACGCCGCCCGGCTCAATGGCCGTGATCGGATCGCTCACCAGATCGACGTTGGGTTGTTGAACCGCCTCATAAAATCCGTCCGCCATGATCAGGCGTTTGCAGCCCACCGGGTAGTCGGGGGTCAACCTCGCGCGTAGATCGGGGTCGGCGACGGCGGTTGCCAAATGATCCTCGCAGGCCTTGACCAGGGCGGCGTAGGCACCGGGATTTTCTCCCACGACCGCGGCGGCGAACTTACTGTTCTGATCATCAATCAAACGGTCGTATTCGGCGTCCAGAAGGCCTGGATCGGCATCATAGGCGGCATGTTGTTCGTCACTGACCGGCAGATTGGGCATCCGCACCATCCACTGAGGGGTGCGCTGGAACAGCGACAGCTTTTGCACAATCGGGGTGATCGCCGTCGTCGTCTGAACCGCTGTTGAGCCGGTGCCGATGATGCCCACACGTTTGTCGGTCAGATCGACGCTCTCATCCCACGCGCTGGTGTGGAACCTGGGACCAACGAAAGTTTCGAGACCGGCGATATCCGGGAACTTGGCATGGTGCAGCACGCCGGCGGCGACCAGGACCACATCGAACGCGCCTTGAGGGCCCTGGACGGTCTCGACGTCCCAGCGGCCATCGGCGAACACGGCTTTGGTCACTTCACTGTCAAAGTGGATGAACGGGGCTACCCCGTGCTTGGCGACCACACCCCGCAGATAGGCGAGGATCTCCGGACCGCCGGCGAACGTGCGACTCCAACGGGGATTGGGCTCAAACGAATAGCGATAGGCAAGTGACGGCACATCGCAGGATAGCCCCGGGTAGCGGTTGTAGTACCAGGTCCCGCCCAGGTCCGACGCTTTTTCGAACACGGTCACGTTGGTGAGACCCGCCTGACGCATCTTAATCAGCGCCATGATTCCCGAGGCCCCTGCCCCGATGATGGCCACTCGCAGATCGCGCCCGCCTTGCATGTTCGTCGTCTCCTCAAGATACAAGGACGTGATAGGGGCCGATGAGGTCGAGGCGCAACAGGAATCGATGATGGCAGATGGGGTGTACAAAGAGGGCTGGTTCGGACACCCGCCTGGGCTGTCTGTGCTGGCGGCGACCGAACTTTGGGACCGCATCTCGTTTCACGGGATGCAGGCGCTATTGGTCCTCTATATGGTCGGCCAACTGCTGCTGCCCGGCCACGTAGAAAATATTGCAGGGTTTGCGGGTTTTCGCGCCGCGATTGAGCATCTGACCGGCCCCCTTTCCGTCCAGGCCTTGGCCTCACAGGTTTTTGGCCTCTACGTCGGCCTCGTCGCTTTGACGCCACTGTTGGGCGGTGTGATTGGCGACCGCTGGCTGGGCCGGCGCTGGACCATCGCTCTGGGGGCCTTGTTGATGACGGCGGGGCATTTTTGCATGGCTTTCGATCAGGCCTTCCTAGTCGCCATGCTGTTGTTGATCCTGGGCTCTGGCCTGCTGCGCGGTAATCTATCGCCCCAGCTGGGTGAGCTTTATCCTGCCAAAGATCGTCGCCGCGCGGTGGCGTTTCAAATCTATGGGGCCACGGTCAACCTGGGGGCCTTCATTGCGCCTTTGCTGACCGGTACCCTGGGCGTGGCCTATGGTTGGCATTTCGGCTTTGGTTTTGCGGGTTTTGGGATGCTGATCGGCCTGATCATCTTTCTGGCCGGCCAGGGGACCCTGCCGCCACGGCCGGTACGCGTCACCAAGGCTGCAGCGCCAAGGCTCTCTCGCCAGGAGCGGCGGATCGTTGTCTTCCTGGTCACTTTGCCACTGATCACGGCGCTGTTCTGGGTCGCCCAGTCACAGATCTGGAACACCTATAATATCTGGGCTCGGGACCATGTTGACCTGACCATCGGCACCTTCGTCATGCCCGTACCCTGGTTGCAATCGCTTGATGGCCTGGCCCCGTTTTTACTGCTCCCGCCACTGCTGTTGTATTGGCGCGGTCAGGCGGCACGGGGGCGCGAACCGGATGAGCTTGGCAAAGCTGCCATCGGCTGCTTCATTTTTGCTGCCTCAACCCTCCTGCTGGCCAGCGGTCAGTGGGTCACGGACGCGCGGGGCAAGACCTTGCTAATCTGGGTGGTCGCATTCCACCTGAGCTCGAACCTGGGATGGCTGTTCTTTGCGCCCACGATCACGGCCTTGTTTTCCCGCCTGGCCCCGCCTCGGGTAAACGCCACACTGATCGGCGTCTCGGCCACCGCAGTAACCTTGGGCAGCCTGATCAGCGGCCGCCTGGGAGGACTCTACGAGAGCCTGCCCGCGAGCCTGTTCTGGGGCCTCCACGCCGCCAGTGTGGGTCTGGCAGGCGTCTTGTTGCTCCTTATGCGCCTACGCCTAGGCCACATCGAGGGGCGCGTAATAGCGAACCCCCAATAGCGCGACGGCTGCGATCAGTGAGGCACCGGCCATGGCGACGGTGACAACCTGCAGGCCCTGCCCCTGGTTAAACAGCCAGCCCACCAGAATTGGGGCCAGGGCTGCGGCACCCCGGCCCACACCAATGACGAAACCGGTGCCAGTGGCGCGAACGTGCGTGGGAAAGACAAGGGCCAACATGGCGTAGAGCCCGACGATCCCAGAGTTGGTGAACATGACTGTCGCGAAGGCCATCCACGATAATGCATTCAGGTCGGCCTGGCCGTGGCCGAAAAGGATCAGCATTGCTCCTGCCCCGCAAAGCGCACTGATCGTCAGGCCCCTGAGCGATATTTTTTGGCTGAGAAGGCCAAAGATGACCCCACCAACCGTCCCGCCGATCTGCGCCTGCACGAGAACACCCGCCGCCGAGCTCTGCGCGAACCCCATATCGGCAACGATCTTTGGTGCCCATTTGAGGATGAAATAGTGGCTGGCGAAATGCATGAAATAGGCCAGCGTGATCAGGATCGTTGTCCACCGAAGGCCCTTCTTGAACAGCTCCGTAATCGATGTCGCCGTCGCACCATCCTGGTGCCGAGGTAAGGCGAGGAATGCCGGCGTTTCGGGCACCCAGAACAGGGTTAGAGGAATGAATAGCGCAGTGGCGGCTGCCCCGACCTCGAACACAACCCGCCAGTCGCTGTGACGCAGTAAGGCGGCGCAAATCGTGCCACCGATCACTGAACCGACGGGGTAGCCGATAACCATCATCGACACACAAAGACTACGCCATCGCGCGTTGGCAAACTCAGCTGTTGCCGCATTGACCGCCGCCAACATACCGCCGACTCCGAGCCCGGTCAGAATTCGCCACAGACAGAGTTGCCAGACCGATTGTGACGTTGCGGCCAGGGTCATGCCCGCAAACAGGGTCAGCAGGCATGTCAGAATGACGGGCCGCCGACCGTATCGATCTGCCATCCGGCCCAATACGAGGGACCCGGCAGCCATGCCGATCAACTCCATCGACAGCACGATCCCCAGGTCAGCCCGATTCAGATGCCAGGCCTTGGCGATGCCGGGGGCGGCAAAGCTGATCGAGAGCACGTCGAACCCGTCCAGGGCATTCAGTCCAACCGCGATGGCAACGGCAAACCATTGCCAGACTGACATCGGTGTCGCATCTAGCCCCAACAGTGGATCGCGATCCGCCAAACCCTCGTCCCCCAAACCCCAACCAGACCGCAATAGCTGTTTTTACTCGAAATTAAAGGCAACGCTCTGCCAGCATGGAAAAACCTGTTGCGTTGCAGCCCGATTGCTGTGGGAAATGCCCCGCAGACATTGCCACTCGCCTCCCTCACGGGCTAAACCGCGCCGCCTTTTCTGATCTGGAGTTTCGTGATGTTTAGCGAGTCCGCGAGCCTGCGCCGCGTCAAACCCTCAGCCACCCTGGCGGCCGGTGCCAAAGCGCGTACCCTGCGCGCGGCGGGGCGCGACATCATATCACTTGATGCCGGAGAGCCGGACTTCGACACGCCTCAGAACATCAAAGACGCTGCGATCCGCGCCATCCATGACGGCAAGACCAAATATACCGATGTGGACGGCATTCCCGAACTGAAGGCGGCCATCTGCGGCAAGTTCGCGCGGGAAAACGGCCTGACCTACAAGCCTTCGCAGGTGAACGTCTCCCCCGGCGGCAAGCCGGTGATCTACAATGCGATGGTCGCTACCCTAAACCCCGGCGACGAAGTGATCATCCCCACGCCGTACTGGGTAAGCTACCCTGACATGGTGTTGCTGGCGGGGGGCGAGCCGGTGTTCGTGCCGACAACGGCTGAGGTCGGGTTCAAAGTTGCCCCGGCAGACCTTGAGGCGGCAATTACGCCGCGCACCCGCTGGGTGATCCTCAACTCGCCCTCTAACCCCTCAGGAGCTGCCTATACGCGCGCTGAGCT
>JAYTXQ010000278.1:0-8296 GCA_043742825.1 Caulobacteraceae bacterium
GTCGCGCCACCCAGTAGGTCGCGGCGGGGCTCGGCGCTTACTCCCATTTCATCCGGCTCGACTCCCAACATCCGCGCCAAAGCTTCGCGCAGGGCCACGCCGAGAGCGACGGCGCCGCCGGGCTCGTTCCAGCCCGCCGGCTGCAGTTCGAAGACGTCGGTGTGGATCTCGTGACCCAGCCTCAGGCCATCCTTTTGGGCGAAGGACCGCAACGATCCCTCGCACTCGCTGCCGTACCCCAGGAGAGGGGTGTGGGCCTCGCCGGCCGTAACGCCGGCCCGGCCGCATGAAAGACAGATCGCGTAGCCGTTCCTCGAAGGGCCCGCGTTGCAATAAAATACTGACCCTTCTCGCGCAGACCGTCGCCGGCCCATGCCGGGATCGAACAGCGATAGCCAGTTCCCGCCGCTTGCCGACACCGCCGTCGGCTCCGGGGCCACATAGGTGACCACGTCGGCGTCAGCGTGTGGATCCTCGCGAAGGTCAACGGCGAATCCAGCCGGTTGCAGGTACTCGAACCAGTGCGCATGGGCCGCGTTGCAGGAAGGACAATCGGTCTGAGCGAAATCACGTTGCCGAACCGTTCCCGACTCGCCGCAGCCGGAGCAGCGCCACCGCCACATCAGAGCCTGGACCTCACGCACGCCGTCGGCCGACGCCGGGCGCTTCCAGTTCAGGGTCACCCCAGCCGACTTGTGGACCAAGCCGTCGAGTACAACCTCGGAGCCCGGAGCATATTCCCGGATCGCGCTGTCCAATGACCGCTGGGGATAGGAGGAAAAGCGGGAATTCTCCTCCGGTCCAGCCGCGTCCAGTTTGTCAGTTCTGATCACGAACGAGACCACATCGGTGGGGAAGCCGTGACCGGGCAGAAAGCCGCGCGACGCCAGGACGCCCAACAGATAGTCTTCGCACAAACGCCGCAGATGCATCGAAAGTCGCCTCTGGGCGGCCTGGTCCTCGCCCGCCCCAGCCGCGACGAGCTGTGTGGCCCGCCATTCGGCGGCGTAGGCCTCTCGCGCCTGATCGAGGGCCGTCGCAGCCGCATCATAGACCCCGCCATCCCCTGCCAGCACCGTGCCGCTGGTCAAGCGGGCGATCGCTGAGCCGATGGTCGTGCAGGTTTCGGGCCGACGCATCCAGTCGGACATGCGCGTGGCGAAATTGTCCGGCTCCTCCGCTGCGCCGATGGCTGCGTTGCAGCCGAAGAACGGCCCGGCGTGCATCTTCATCGCATCGCCGCCCCGTTCATGGATGTAACCGGCGAACAACTGGGCGTTGACGTGCCGTTGCACGATCACCCGGCTGCGCAAGGCCACCTGCGGGGAACGGACTCCGCGCGTGAGAAATTTTGCCGGTTCCCTGAACGCTTCGCGGTCTAGGGGGCGGTCCTTGCAGAACGTGAAAGCCATGGACAGCGGTTGTCCACGCCGACCCGCCCGTCCAACGCGCTGCCGATAGTTGGCGATCGACGGCGGAAGGTTGGTCATCATTACGTGCGAGACCGAGCCGATGTCCACACCCATTTCCATGGTCGTGGAGCAGTTCAACACATTGATCGCCCCGGCCTTGAACTCACGCTCGTACCGCCGAAGTCTACGCGGTTGTTGTTGCGCGGAATGCTCGGCCGACCGGAAATAGTCCGAGAACAGGGCCAGCCTGTCGCTGATGTCACCCCATGCGCCCCGAGCGCGGAGGTCGGCGACTGAGGGATCGGTGGCCAGCCAGTCCTTGATGATTCCCACGCCCTCTTGAGGCGGTAAACCCTGTGCGAGACCCGCGAAAGGGAGGGGATGGCGAGGCATGTCCAGGCGGATAGCCTGGACCGGGGCCGCGCCGCGTGTCTTCGCGCCGTAGGGGCTCAGACCCTGGAAACTCACGTCCAACAATCGCCGTGTGACGGGGCAGAACCAAGCGGTGGTCACGGGTGCGACATGAGCGGCGCTAAACGACAGCTGCCGGTTCGTGGTGCCGGGTGTTCCCGTCAGCTCTCCCAGCGCGGCCCAGGCGGCTGTGAAAACATCCTGGAACTGCTCTCTGAGCGCGGCGTCGTCGAGAGATCGGCCGCAAGCCTGTTCGAGCAATGTGACGATCATGGGCGGTCGACCCACCGGCCGATTGCCAAAATTGGGCCAAGCCAGTTCCCAGCGAGCCAGTGGTCCCCGAGTGTTTGATACGAGCTCCTTGGTCCGCGCGCCTGCCGGCGGAATCCATTGCAGAAGATCCTGCTGTACTCGGATCGCCGACCGACCCCGGATCGCGAATGTGACCAAGAGATGAAGATAGTCGCGCCAGTCCTGAGCGGATCCCCCGAGCGCCGTGAACGCGTTCGGCACCATGGCGTCGGGGATGCGGTCAATGGCGTTGAACCGAAGCCGCGCGAGCCCAAGCGTCTCGGGGCTGTTCGCGCGCGGCGGTCGGCGCACGAACTCTCGCAACAGCAGGAATTCAGCGACCTGCCGTTCCTTCTCGAAACGGATTGCGCGCCGTGACCAGACCGATCTGATCCAGACCTTCACTTCAGCGCGCGCCGCCAGCTGGTCAACCATTTCGTCCCAGGGCAAGCCGGCTTCGCCCTTGCGTGCCAGTTTCGCCAGGTCCGCTTCGAAACCGGCCAGCATCCCGCCGATCGTCGGATCTCGGGTGGATTCGAAGGCGGGCCGGAGGGCGGCGATCTTTTTGTCGAGGTCTTTGGTCTCCGTTGGATCGGCGGCCCGATTCAGCACGTCCTGCACGGCGTGAAAAACAACGGATCGCACATGGTTGCGTTCTGACGCTGTCTGCAGTTTAGCCGAGAGGCGGGCGGTACCCTGACGGCTGTCGGTGAACGACAACAGCTGGTGCCCGCGCATCGGTGGCGGTGCCCCCTCGATCCAATGGGCAGGGTCCGTCGCTTCGTCCGGATAAGCAGCGCCTTCGAGAAGAATCGGCGTGGCGTTGCCCAGGATGAACGGTGCCCCGAAACGTAAAGGCCGGATCAGATCGCTACCCTGCCGCGCCGTTGTCGCACAGGCGGGACAGGTGTCTGGCTGGTTGCGGTCATAGGCTGCCAATTTGAGGACGCCGGGCACCCCGCCCCGATCATGCACCGCCCCGGTAGCGGCTTCAACGCAAAGCCAGTGATATTGGACACTCTTGGCGTGGGGTTTCAGGGCGATGAGTTTACGGTCACCGGCGGCTTGGTCGACTGCCTCCACTTGGTCATCATCGGCCTCTGGCGCATCGCTGTCGGCGTCCATGGCGAACTCATCCACGCTGCCGCCGCGTTTTGGTTGGACAAGCCTTTGACCGGGCGTTTCCTCCACATCCAGGAACGCCTCGCCGCAGGTTGAGCACGACACCACCTCGAATAAGGGCGCGCCACATCCGCAGACATCGCCGGGTTGATGGTGGATGGCCCCGAACGCCCAGTCGGTGGGGCGCGGCAGACTGCAGGCGGGATTCAGACAACTCCAGAGCCCTGGCGCGGCGCGATGGAAGCTGTGTACGCGTAGCGGTGCCAGGGACCCCTCGGTGTCGGAGCGCGCATGGGCGAGCTTGAGGGCCAGGACGGCCGGATCGACGCCGAGACCGTCGGCGATCTCTCGCACCGCCGACCATGGCGTGGGGCCGGCGTATAGCTGCTCCAGAAGCGGTCGGATCGCGGGATGGCCGCCCAGGTCGGTGAAGTGAGTCTCGTCCTGGATCGGACCACCGGCGTGAAGCGGAGGTAATTCGGGGGTGCGCTGGCGGCCTTGGATCACGTGCACGTTCTCGCTTGGCGCGCCTGACACATCGGTCAGAAACCGGTGCAGCGAGCGCTCGACGTGCTCGCCAGTCCCGATTGTCGCCGAGGTGGCGATGAAGCGCACCTCTGTAGGATCGACGCCGAACGCCAGGCATACGCGCCTCAACAACAGGGCGATTTCCGCCGCCTGGGCGCCGACATAGCTGTGGGCTTCGTCCAGTACGACATAGCGCAGCTTGCCCTGTGATTTGGCCAGTATTGGCGCGTCTTCGGGCCGCAGCAACATGTATTCCAGCATGGTCACGTTGGTGACCAGGATCGGCGGGGGTGCGGCGCGCAGTAGCTTGCGGTCCGCGACAGTCTCGGGCCTCGCGGCCCCCTCGCCGGCCTTCACTTGCGAGGGAAGTATGCCGTTGTAGAGCGCGAACCGGATCTTTCCCTGGAACGGTTCGGTCCATGCCCGCAACCGTTCCTCCTGGCTCGCGATCAGGGCGTTCAGCGGATAGAGCATGATCGCCTGGACTCCCTCCAGCCGGTGGGGCGAGGCCGCCGACTGCCGCGCCAGATCGTTAAGGATCGGCACGACAAAACACTCCGTCTTTCCCGAGCCCGTGCCGCTGGTCACCAGAACCGACCGAGCTGTCGCTGGGTCGCTCAGCAATCTCCAGGCTTCTAGCTGGTGGGCATAGGGCTTTTGGGTCCTGAGGAATGGATAGGGCCGGTGGGGCGTGTCCGAACCGTCCAGGGCCTCGACGAGGCTCGGTTCGAGTAGGTCACCTGCGAGATCGTCCAGTGTCTCTGTTGCGGTGACGTAGGGAAGCGCGGCCTCCAGTACCGGTTCCTGCATGACGCCGCCCTCCCGCCAGTCGGCGGAGCCAAAGCGCCTGCGGATCTCGGCGTTTAGGCCCGTATGGTTCAGCCCGCTCTGGCCGATAATCGCTTCGGTTGTTCGGGCGCGGATATCGTCGATGGTCGCGAAGGGGTTCATGATCACTCAACAGTTCAAAGGTCTGTGGTGCGCCAATAACGTCAAAGACGCGGCGTACATGTCAGCAAAGGACAACGGCTCCTCGGCCAGGGCGGCGCGTATGCGGCCCATCATTTTCGATTTCAGTTTCGCGTGGCCCGCTGCGGCCAGGGCCGCCGCGCACGGAGCGTCCAGACCCTCCCATTGGCTGGGGTCGAAGCGCGTGAAGTCGGGCAAGTGTTCGCGCACAGGGCTGTCGGTGGCCCTGAAGCACGACAGGGACGCGGGATCGACGCTGGCCCCCTTGGGGGGGCGCGCCATCCGGTCGTCATCATACGCGGTCCGCCGAATGCGATCCTGGGCGCTGTCGAACAGGAGCGGCGCAGTTCTCGCCTCGGCCGTGCTGAATCCCGCGAAGGCGAGAGGTGTTCTCAGCAGTGGATCCAGGTCGGCCAATTGTTCGACGGCGCGGGCGACCGAGGATGCGGCTATCTCGGTCGCCTGGGGCCCTTCCACATCAGCCTTGATCAGCGCGGACACAAGCGCGGCGCTTTGTGCGGCGAAGGCGTCCGCCCAATCCCCGACCGGGACCAGAGCCCACATGAACGGCAGTTCACGCTCGAGCTTCCAGACCAGCGCGCGGGCGTCTTCGTCGGTCGTCGCGCCGATCAGAGCCGCCTGGGCCGAGGACGTCAGCGCCAGTCGCTTCAGCACGTCCAGGGCCACTGGGGGCACGCCATTCAGGGCTGTGACCAAGCTTACCAGATAGTCGCGGTCGCGCGCGGCTGCGGGCGTGGATTGCGATAACCTGCTTAGGGCTTCGTCAAGGGCATTATATCGGTCATCCTGAAACTGGATCAGCGCCGCCTTTTGCAGGTCGCTGAACGCCTCTCTACCCCTTGGCGCTTGCCCTATCGTAAGCGTCGGTCGCCCGATGACTCGGTCGCCCTCCCGAAGCAGAATAAGGCCCGGCCCCTCCAGGTCGTCCGGCAGAGGTTCCGTCGGGTGGGTAAGCCGTTCGGCCCAGGAGCGCCGGGCGAGGATCCGCGTCTCTGGACGACAGATCGACAGCCACTCCAGGTTCCGGGTGTTGGCCAGGTCTTTGGGAACCGGTTCGCCCGCGACAGAGACCTCGCCCCCTGAGACCATCACCTGGGCGGCGTAACGACCGATCGTCAGTTTGGCACCGCCAAATTGTCCGAGCTCTGCGACCACCTCGTCGTCGAGGCCGCTGCCGGCCCCCAGCAGCCGAGTGATCTCCTCCGAGAGTGACCACAGAGGCAGTTCATCGCTGAAGGCGAAATGAGCGCCGCCTCCGGCTGGCCCCCGCAGATACAGCCATTCCCTGCCATCGGCGAAAGCGACCGCCCCTCGGACATCGTCCAGCATCACCTTGGCGTGCGTCGGGAGCAGAGCATCATCAGACGACGCGAATCCACCATCGCGGAGCGGTGCCGTGCAGGAGATCGAAATTGGCGTCCCGTGCGGCTTGTGGAGGGCAAAAGAGAGCCGGCGTCGTGGTTTGGCGTCGAACCAGACGTTGAGGCACCCTGGCTCGGGCTCGCTCTGTACGCCGCCCGTCTCCGCGAGAGCCAACGTCCAGTCACCCATCCCTTCAACCTCGTAGGCAACTCCGAGTTTTCCCGAAGGTCGGGGCTTGATGGCGGCACCTTCGGGCAGGATCGCGAACGTGCAACGGTCGCGCATCGCCCTTGACTTCGGATCCTTCCAGACCACCTCGACAAGACCCATGCCATCCGCCGGGGGCTGGGCGACCCAATCTTTCCAGATGCTGTTGTCCAGACCTCGCCATTGAATCTGACCGCTCTTCGGGCTCTCGGTCCTGCCGTTGATGCGGGTGCGAAGCAGCGGGCGTCCGGCGTAGATCGCCAGGCGGGAGTCAACCGCCTCCGCTCCGCGAAGGTGCTGGCCCCTTACCTCCAGCTGCTCGACCCGTTCGCCGTCGGCACCCACTTCCACGCGGTAGAAATCGCCGTTCCCGGCACCGGCGCGGACCGGGAACGTCACCTCAAAGAGCTGCCGTTCACCCTGCCAGATCGGTTCGAGCGACTCGCCGCTCTCCAGGGCCGTGACGACGAAATCGGTTGGCGTCAGAAGATAGACGCGGCCCCTGCGGGTGCGCAGGGAGCTGGCGCCGAGATAGGCTAGCTCCGAAGCAGGGGTGACTGCCTCGTCACCCCGGTCGTCCGCGAAGATCAGTAGTTCCGACCGCAAAGATTCGCCCCGCGGCCAGGTTATTTTCTTTTTGATCAGCTCGCCGCTTCGCAATTCGACCGATGTTGGAAGTTCGAATGGAAAGGGGCCGCGGTGATCGCGTCCTCCGCGGGGCCGGCACAGCCAGTGGTCGCCTTCCTCGGTCGGCGGTTCCAACAGACCGAGCTCTCCAACGAGGACTGACGCCAAAGCACCCGCCGAATAGACCCTCAGCCGTCCTGCCGAGGGCTCGGCGATACCACGAGGAATATTGATCCCGCCAGTCATGCCGAGCACCATCCCCGGCACCCAACCACCGTCGCGAAACAGCAAGAGTCGGCGGCATACTGCGTCCCCGACGATCCGCTCGGCCCGAGCGCTGATCAGATCATCCAGGAGGCGCTTGCCGCCCTCTCCAGTCAGGCCAATCGGCAGGGTCTCTCTCCAGGACGGGGTCATCCCGTCAAGCCACGCGGTGGCCGATACGCCTGAAGGCGCCTTTGCCTGAGCCTCGCGCTTTAGGGCCAACAGCGCCAGGCAAAGTTCGGCGCAAAGCACGTGGAACTCTTCGTGGTCGTAGGACCGTAGGTTGGTCGTCGAACTGTGCGAGGCCGCAATGGCCTCGTCTTCATCAATCGTGCCGTGCGTTTCCAGCCGCGCCAGCAACGTCCGCAAATGCGTCGCGATGGTGCCGTTTTCTCGAGATTCCAGAAGGCGCGTGGGGAAGCCGCCTTCGAGAGCGAGTGACACCAGACGAAGTTCGCCGTGTCTTGTCCGGCGAGGCTTGCGACCCCACTATTCCAGCCCGTCTTGAGCCAGGGTTTTCCGGGCGTTCTGCGAGAGTGCGTTGATGACGGCGGGATTTGGCTTCTCCCAGGCATAGACCCCGCCGTCATACTCGCGCCTGAACCACTCGGCGCAGAATAGCACAAAGATCGCCGCCGACAGGTCGTTATGCGTTTCCAGCACATGAAGCCGGTGCAGATCGTCCATTGCCAAGCGCAATTCGGCGAACCGTCCGTCGGACACGCGATAGCGGTGAAGGGGCCTTCCATCCGGCACGGCTGTGCCCGCGTCGGACAGGATCGATTGCAAAATTGAATATATTTCTGCTCGTTGCACCACCGGTCGGCTTTGTTGAATCTGGTTCGGTTGCGCGCGCCCCGTCCGGAGGTCCTGAATCGCCGCCATCACGTCGCATTGCAGGTCAGACGCGGCGTCGGAAGTCTGATGGCGTAATTGGTCGTTGATCGCCTGCAGCACGTCGAGGTTTGAACGCGAAGCCGCGAAGCGGGCGCTCAATTCTGCCAGTCTCCCGGCGCTGGTGGCAGGCGATTTCATCGAATTCCCCCAAGCTCCGACTGTAAGGCCGAAACACTTTTGCCGGC
>JAYTXQ010000279.1:0-2657 GCA_043742825.1 Caulobacteraceae bacterium
CTGAACCACAATCACCCGGCAACTGCGGCGGGTGCGCCGATCCGGGAAAAGTGGAGCTTTCGCCGTTCAAACTATTTCGACATCGTCGGGGCCGAGTGCCGACACGTGCATGAACATGTCGGCGTGCAGGACATGAGTGCCTTTGCCAAGTTCCGTATCAGCGGATCGGGAGCAAAGTCCTGGCTCGACGGCCTGCTGACCAATAAGGTCCCTGGTAAGGTCGGCCGGGTTAGTCTCTCCTATCTCCTGACCCCCATGGGCGGTGTGCGCGCCGAGTTCACTGTCTATCGCGAAGGCCTGCGGCAGTTTTACCTGGTCAGCGCCGGGGCCCTGGAGCGCCATGATCAGGACTATCTGACCAAGGCCCTTCCCGCCGATGGCTCGGTGCGCCTCGACACGCTGACGACACAGATCGGGGTGTTGGTGGTGGCGGGGCCAAGGTCCCGCGACCTGCTGGCGAAGCTGACCGACGCCGATCTCTCCAGCAAGGCCTTCCCGTGGCTATCCGGGCAACAGATCAATATCGGCGCGGGCATGGCTACCGCCTTGCGGGTGAATTTCGTCGGCGAACTGGGCTGGGAACTGCACCACCCCATTGAGATGCAGAACTATATCTTCGATCAACTCTTTGCCGCCGGGGCGGAATTTCAGGTCAAACCCTTTGGCATCAAAGCCATGGATGCCCTGCGCCTGGAAAAATCCTATCGCCTGATCCCGCGCGAGCTTTCCATTGAATATGCGGCCCTGGAGTCGGGACTGGACCGTTTCGTCAACCTGGAAAAGGGACCGTTCGTCGGCCGCGACGCACTTCTAGCCTGGCGAGATCGCGGTTTCGCCAACCAGATGGTGACGCTGGAGGTTTTGGACGTCACCGATGCCGATGCCCGGGGATCAGAACCCATTTATGTCGCGGGCGCACTGGTCGGCCGTGTGACCTCTGGGGGTTTTGGCTGGCGGGTGGGGAAATCCCTTGCCCTGGCGATGTTACGCCCCGACCTCGCCCGGCTCGGCACAGAGGTGGAGATCGTCATTCTGGGCGTTGGGCACAGGGCAAGCGTGATCGAGGACTCACCTTTTGATTCAGGCAATGTGGCGTTGCGCAGCTAATTGGCAGTGCCTTCCCCGATCATCGAGATTGGCAGTCGCCGCCTGAATAGGCTATCTGACGCGTTACGCGGGTGGATCCAAAGGGAAGACAGTTGATATGAGTGCAAATCGCCTCGCGAGTACGGCTCTGATGGTGGCTCTGACCGGCTTGGCCGCGAGCTTGAGTGGTTGCCAGACGGCGTCCAAGGCCTTTGGCTTGTCGAAGATCGCACCTGACGAATTTCGGGTAGTGACCAAGGCCCCCCTGATTCTTCCGCCCGATTATGCTCTGCGCCCGCCGGCCCCCGGCGAGCCGCGTCCAGAGGAACTGCAACCGGAAAGTGCGGCGCGCAAGGCGCTGCTGGGTGAGCGCCAGGCCCTGGTGCGGTCTGACGGCGAAAAACTCCTCGCAAGCAAGGCCGGTGCAGATCGCGCCGACCCTTTGATTCGCTATGTGGTCGATGATGAGTTCGGCGCTCTGGCCCATAAGGATAAGGGCTTCGCCGACTGGATTATGTTCTGGCACAAGGGCAACGCCGCTGCTGACCCTGGAGTTCCGGTCGATGCAGGGGCCAATACCCCGGCACCCGTAGATGCCAAGGTCGAGCAGACGCGGATCAAGGGTCTTATCGGCGACAAGCCGGTCGTCATCGCCCATCGTGGCGAATCGAAGATCAAACTGCCGGGGCTTTAGGCAAGGCCTTTACACACGACACTTTCCGACGGGTATGAGGGTTAATCGACGGCAGGTCTCTCAACGCCAAGAAGCCAAGGCGCTCGCGATCATTTGGCGAAGCCCACAAGTTCCCCCGCTCCAGGACATATCGCCTGCGGCGCAATATTAGAAAGACCTTGGCTTCATGGCTCCTTGGCGTTGAAAAATGCCCGGATCCGGCGCGCGTTTGAGTGTTTGAGCGCAGTGTTGCCCGCTCCCGTTGATATGTGATCGCCGCGAGACCCTGGGCTTCCTTTCTAGTGCCCAGCGAGATGGTCGCTTAACTTCCCGCGCAACCACGCTACAATGATTTTCGAACAGGGTGCCACAAGAGCGCCTTTTGGGAGATACGCTTGAGCGAGATCATTACCGACGCGAGTTTTGTTGCCGTGCCGCCCGCCGCTGAGGATGCCGCCCGGCCCCTCTCGCTAGGGGGATTTTGTTGGTCACTCTTCGAAGGGGTGCGCACGCCTTATGTGATTCTCATCACGATCTATATTTTCATGCCCTATCTGGCGGCCACAGTGGTCGGCGATCCGGTGCGTGGCCAGGAGCTGATTTCGCAATGGAGCCAGTATTCCGGCTGGGCGGTGATGCTGACCGCGCCGTTTTTGGGGGCTTCAATCGACAAGCTGGGCCGCCGCAAGATCAGTGCGGGGCTGGTGCTGGGGTTAATGGTGCCGCTGATTGCCTCGCTGTGGTTCACCAAGGCTGACCATTCTGGCCTGAGCGTGACGATGACTCTGTTCATCGTGGCAGTAATCAACACCCTGTTTGCCTATTCCGAAGTGCTGCATAATTCCCTGCTGGTCCGCGCTGCAGGCCTTGGTGGGGCACATAAGGCCTCGGGTTGGGC
>JAYTXQ010000280.1:0-1787 GCA_043742825.1 Caulobacteraceae bacterium
GATACTGGAGTTGCTCCGGTTCAGTCCTTGGCGGCGTGCATGCTCACTGGGGTTTCTGCACCTGGGACCCTCAATGCCCCATTCGGCGTGTATGGCAACATACCCACTTGCGCGGCGGCACAATGCAGCAGCCTGACCGGCGGTACGCCGGATTTGAAGCCAGAGAAGGCCAATACCTACACGGTCGGGGCGGTCATACAGCCCCGGTTTATTCCCGGCCTGAGCCTGACGATCGACTACTTCAAGATCAACATCGACAAGCCGATCACGACCTACGGCGCGAGCGTAATTCTGGGCCGCTGTTTTGCTGGGGATTTGTCGTTCTGCGCCCTGGTGCACCGGGCTCCGACCACCGGTGCACTATTTGGGATCACGCTGGACCAAGGCTATGTGATCGATCCAAACGTCAACTCCGGGTCGATCAAGACATCCGGCCTCGACTTTGGCGCGTCCTATCGCCTGCATCTGTCGGCCATTGGGGCGGAGAAGTGGGGCACGCTCGACTTCACCTTTAACGGCACCTACACGCACAACTTCACTACGCAACCGCTCACTGGCGGCGGCTCATACGATTGCGTCGGGTTGTTTGGTCCGGTCTGCGGAGAACCGGAATCGAAATTCAAATCACAAACGCGTGTGACCTGGAATTCGCCATGGAACCTGGCCTTGTCGCTGAATTGGCGTTACTTGAGCGCCGTCGGACTGGATCAAAACCAGAGCAACCCGTTCTTGGCGACCAGTGGGGCTGGCTTCCTTGACACAATCGACGGTCGTATCCCCGGCTTCCACTACTTCGACGTTTCGGCAACCTATCGGCTCAAGGACCGCTACACTCTGCGCGCCGGTATGAACAATATCTTCGACCGCGATCCCCCGGTCTTGGATGCCAATAACCTTGGCATTGCCGGCACCTCGGGCTTCGGCAACGGCAACACATTCCCCGGCGTTTACGATGCCGTCGGTCGCTCAGTGTTCGTGGGCATCACGGCGGACTTCTAGTCGGGCGGTAAGCCTCAATCGAAAAGGCGGCGACCCACAAGGGTCGCCGTTTTTCGTTCTGATGGGCGCCAATTGAGAGGATCTGCGGGTGGAAGACGCGCGTGAACTGGCCACCTCGGCGAAACAGGCTCTCGCACGCGGGGATATTGCGGCAGCGGCTGATCTGCTCGCCCGGCAACTGGCTTTGGATCCGGGGGACGCCGCCGCCTGGATCAATCTTGCCGGTTGCCGCAGGGCGCTTAAAGACGTCGTCGGAGCCTTGGAGGCGGTCGATGGAGCATTGCGCCTCAACCCGCGAAATTTTATGGCCCATCTGAGCCGCGCCAGCTTGCTTGAACGCCAGGGCAAAGCGAAGAAGGCCGCAGAGGCCTATGGGGTGGCACTGACCCTTGCCCCGCGCGAGGAGTCGCTGGATGGTCCGACGCTGAAAGCGTTGCGCCATGGCCGGGAGGTAAACGGGAGCCACGTTGCCGGTTTGGGGGACTATATAAAATGCGCGATCTCTGCTCCGCTTGGCGGCTGCTCATCGCCTGAGGCGAAGCGGGTTGACGCCTTTGTTCAGATCACTTTGGGAACGCGCCGTCGTTATCGTCAGGAACCTGCTGATTTCTATTATCCAGGGCTGCCCGCCATCGAATTTTATGAGCGCGATGCCTTCCCCTGGCTCGAAGCCCTGGAATTGTCCACCACCCAGATCCGTGAAGAGCTGGTGGGCCTGTTGCGGGACAGTGCTGGGGATTTTGTTCCCTATATCGCCTATCCCGACACCGTACCCCTGGATCAGTGGG
>JAYTXQ010000281.1:0-1740 GCA_043742825.1 Caulobacteraceae bacterium
TCAGAGTCATGTAAACCTTCCAAATCAGGAAGGCCCCTCAGAATCGATCCCCAACCTAAGCGCAACAGCCTATAAACTTATATGCGATTCCCCTGCCATAAAGGGGAGGGAGGAATTTAGGCCGAGCTTTCAATTTGATGTGGCCGTTTCCAACTTATTCTAGCGCCTATGGGCGGGACGCCGGCGGTACGAGAGGTGCCTGAACGGCTCTAGACCAGAGCTGCCACAACTTCTTTCTGGGCCATGGCGTGGTCGTGGTCAGCGAGGAAGCGGACTGATTCCAGGGCGGCCATGCAGCCCATGCCGGCCGCCGTCACAGCCTGGCGATAGACATCATCGGTGACATCGCCAGCGGCGTAAACGCCCGGGATTTTCGTCGCCGTCGAGCCAGGGGTCACATGCAGGTAGCCAGCGGCGTCCATGTCGAGTTGGCCCTTAAACAGCTCGGAGGCCGGGGCGTGGCCGATGGCGACGAAGACCCCGTCGCAGGCCAAATCACGCGGCACGCCGGTGACCAGATCGCGCAGTTTCACGCCAGTGACGCTTGGCGGCCCCTGGGTGCCGACAACCTCTTCGACAGCATGGTTCCAGATAACCTCGATCTTGTCGTGGGAGAACAGCCGTTCCTGCAGGATGCGCTCGGCGCGCAGTTCGCTGCGGCGGTGCACGAGGGTTACCTTGGAAGCGAACTTGGTCAGAAATAGCGCCTCTTCCACGGCGGTATTGCCCCCGCCGATGACGGCGACTTGTTTGCCGCGATAGAAAAAGCCGTCACAGGTGGCACAGGCCGAGACGCCAAAGCCCTGGAATGCCTTTTCGCTGTCGAGCCCCAGCCATTTCGCTTCGGCCCCGGTGGCGATGATTAGAGTTTCAGCCAGCCATATCTGTCCGCTGTCGCAGGTCAGACGGAAAGGGCGAACGGAAAGATCGGCGGTCATCACAATATCGTTGATGATTTCTGCCCCGACATTGACCGCCTGCTCGCGCATCTGATCCATTAACCACGGGCCCTGGATCGTTTCAGCAAAGCCAGGGTAGTTCTCGACATCGGTGGTGATAGTCAGCTGACCGCCCGGTGTCAGGCCGCAGATCATCACCGGATCAAGCAGAGCCCGGGCGGCATAGACCGCAGCGGTATAGCCGGCCGGGCCGGCCCCGACGATCAGGCAGCGAACGGAACGCGGTTCAGGCAAGGGACCTATATCCACTCGACTTTGACGATTTCATAGGCCTTGGTGCCGCCGGGGATATTGACCTCAACCACATCGCCGCTCTCCTTACCGATCATCGCCCGCGAGATGGGTGACGCTATTGAGATTTTGCCCAGTCGGACATCGGCTTCGTGTTCGCCGACGATCTGATAGCGGGCCTTGGCCTCAGTATCCTCGTCGATCACGGTGACCGTCGCCCCGAACTTGACTTGAGCCCCGGAAAGTTTCGACACATCGATGATCTGCGAGCGGGCCATGCGGTCCTCGATCTCGGCGATGCGCCCTTCGATCCAGCCCTGCCGGTCCTTGGCCGCGTGATACTCCGCGTTCTCTGAAAGATCGCCGTGCAGACGCGCTTCCCCGATCGCCGCAGTGACTGCCGGTCGCTCGCGAGTTTTCAAACGCCTGAGTTCTTCGTCGAGGGCCTGGAAGCCCTCGGCGGTCATTGGTACTTTTTCCATGGGTGGATAAGCTCGGCTCGCCCTTGAGAAGGAATTCCATAACAACCGCGGGCGCAGTTGTCCGGGGG
>JAYTXQ010000282.1:0-17108 GCA_043742825.1 Caulobacteraceae bacterium
AGACATGGCTGGCGACTTCAAAACCACAGCGGTTGAGGGCGTCGCGGGTAGTGTAAAAGGCGGCAATCGGGATCATCGGATCAGCGTCACCGTGCACCAGCAAAATCGGTGGCCGGGTCAGGGCTTCGGTCGCCAATGCGGCCTCATCTGCCAGCATGCCCGAGTAGCCGACGATACCGGCTAGGGCGCGAGCCCGGCGTGGCCCGACCTGAAGGGCCATCATCGTCCCCTGGCTGAATCCGACCAAGGCCAGGCGGTCCTCCGTCAAGCCAGCCTTGTCCAGTTCGGCGTCGATGAAGGCATCAAGGATAGGGGCCGCACGACGCGCCCCTTCGGCTCGCGATGTCGAGCTGGTCCCAGACAAGCCCCACCACTGAAACCCTCCCGGCGCGCCGGGGCAAATTTCAGGGGCGTTGGGGGCGACAAACACTATGCCTGGCAGCCGCTCACGCCAGATTGGGGCCAGACTGATCAGATCGGCCCCGTTCGAGCCATAGCCATGCAGCAGAATCACAATCCCTCGGGGGGCCTCGCCAGAGGCGGGGGGTACCCTGGGTCCATCGATCATCACACCCGTCGTCATCCGCACTACCCACCTAAGTGATTGAAAATCTGGAGCGGCCGGCGAGAATCGAACTCGCGACATTCAGCTTGGGAAGCTGACGTTCTACCTCTGAACTACGGCCGCTTGGGACTTTTTGACCCTGCGGCGTTGACCTTGCCGCGCGATGGACGCACGATATGCCGATAAATTGGACAAGAGGCAATCATGGCTGACGGTGAGATGGTGGTGCGGGCGAAATATCACGCCATGGCCGAGGGCACGCAAGAAGACTGGAATGCCATTATGGATGCGGCAAAACCCTTTAATCGCGCCCACGGTGACCGCCTGATTGCGACCCTGAAATCCCTGGGTGAGGAAGAAGGCGGCTTTGCCGTCAACCGGCTCGAGCACTCTTTACAGACCGCGACGCGGGCGCACCGGGCCGGACGGGATGAAGAATATGTAGTCTGCGCCCTGATGCACGACATCGGCGATCTGATGGGACCGGCTAATCATGCCGAGGTTGGGGCCATGATCATGAAGCCCTATGTGTCAGAGGCTAACCATTGGATGATGGATAAGCACGGCATTTTCCAGGGCTATTATTTCTTTCACTACCTGGGCCTGGACCGCGACATGCGGGATGAATATCGTGGCCATCCGCATTTCGAGCACTGCGCGCAGTTTTGCCATCTCTATGATCAGAATAGCTTTGAACCGGCCTATGACACTATGCAGCTGGAGGCTTTTGAGCCCATGCTGCGCCGGGTGATCGCCTCGCCGAAAAACTCTATCTACAAGCGCAAAGCGGCTTAGACTATCCGCAGATAACGCAGATTTAGACAGATTTTCGGCCCGATGTCGCGCCGCAGGCGATGAAACCGAAGCGACAATTTTAGGTGGGCTTTGCCCGCCAACCCTGAAACCACTCTGCCTAAATGTGCGTCATCTGCGGAAGAAACCCCTACCATTCGGCGAAGTGTTTCGACAGGCGCAGGCCCTGGCGCTGGTAGTGTGAGCCGCCGAAGCCGTAGAGGCGGTCCGGCCGTTCGGTCAGGGGCTCGAAGGCCAGTCGGGCAACGGTCTGGCCGTCTTCAAGGAGGAACGGGGTTTCGTGGCTGCGGACTTCCAGCACCCCGCGCGAGCCCTGACCGCCGGCTTCAGCTGTGCCAAAGCCCGGGTCAAAAAATCCTGCATAGTGGACGCGAAATTCGCCGACTGCGGTATCGATCGGGGTCATTTCGGCAGCCTGATCGGCGGGGATTTCCAGGTTCTCCTTGGAGGCTAAGATGTAGAATTCGCCAGGATCCAGCAAAAGCTCGCCGCGCCGCGCCTGCATGGGTTCCCAAAAATCGTGCGGATCGTGCGCGCCCTCGCGGTCCATATCGATGACGCCGGCGTGGCGACGGGCGCGAAAGCCGGCAATGCCGTCAGCCAGATCGACGCCGACGTCACAGACCTTGAGCAAGGGTGGCTCACCTTGTTTGAGGCGAACCTGGTTGAGCCGCGTGCCTGGGCGCACCAGGATGGAAAACGTCTGGGGAGCAATTTCCAGATACAGCGGGCCAGCATATCCCGCCGCTATGTCATCAAAAGCCGGCTGGCCGTCGGTGAGCAAGCGGACAAAGACGTCGACGCGGCCGGTTGAGCTTTTCGGATTGGCTCTGGCCCGCACGCCCGGCGGCAAAGCTATGCGTTCTTGGAGCAGAGCAATATAGACGCAGCCGCGCTCCAGCACAGCCCCCCCGGTCAGGTCTAGTTCGTGCATGGCCACGTCTTTGATCCGCCTGGCCACCGTGCCCCCACGCCTGGGCAGGAACGAGGCCCGCACCCGCCATGCCCGCACGCCAAGGCGCAGATCCAGACTGGCCGGCTGAACCTGTTCACGCCCTATGCCCCCGACCGCCGAGACAGCGCCTTGCGCGATCAGGGCTTCGAGGCTCTGGCTGGGGAGAATACCGGCGGGGTTGGTCATGCGGGCGTGACAGTCGCGGAAGCCGGCGAGTCTGGCAAGCACCCTTGACCGATACGTGCAGGACGTTTCTATGCCGGCCCTTGTTTAGCAACACAGTTTTTCGAAAAGTCTCAAATGGCCGACGATCCCCAAGACCCAAACCCAAATGACTGGGACCTGGCGACGCGCCTGGTGCGGGGCGGACTTGCCCGCTCGCCGTATGGCGAGACGGCCGAAGCTCTCTATCTGACCCAGAGTTTTGTCTATGGCAGCGCCGAAGCGGCCGATGCGCGGTTTTCCGGGGCTGATCCTGGGTTCATCTACTCGCGCTATGGCAACCCGACGGTGAAGATGTTTGAGGATCGCCTGGCCCTGGCCGAGGGAGCTGAATATTGCCGGGCTACGGCTTCGGGAATGGCGGCGGTCCACCTGGCTCTCACTGGTCTGCTGCGGGCAGGCGACCATGTGGTGGCGGGCAAGGCCCTGTTTGGCTCCTGCGCCTGGATCCTGAAGACCTGGGCCCCACGTTTCGGCATCGAGGTGACTCTCGTCGATGCCCCGGATCTGGCCGCGTGGCAGGCAGCGGTTCGGCCCACTAGCCGGGTGTTTTTTCTTGAGAGCCCGGCCAATCCCTTGCTGGAAATCTGCGACATCGCTGCGATCTGCGACATCGCCCACGTGGCGGGAGCCAAGGTGGTCGTAGACAATGTTTTCGCCACGCCCGTTTATCAATCGCCGCTGAAACTGGGGGCCGACGTTGTGGTTTATTCAGCCACCAAACACATCGACGGGCAGGGCCGGGTTATGGGCGGGGCGGTCCTGGGGTCAAAGGACTTGCTGGAAGAGGCCTATCGCGATTTTATTCGCCACACTGGCCCGTCGCTATCGCCGTTCAATGCCTGGGTGCTGCTCAAGGGCCTAGAGACGCTGGAGCTACGCGTACGTCGTCAGAGTGAAACAGCGGCGGCTCTGGCCGACCTGATCGCTGAGCATCCCAAGGTGCTCGCCTGTCGCTACCCCACCCGCTCCGACCATCCACAGCACGAGATCGCCATGCGGCAAATGAGCGGCGGCGGCAGCCTGATTGCCTTTGACCTGGGCACGCAGGAGGCGGCGTTTCGCTTTCTCAACGGCCTGCGCATCCTGGATATCGCAAACAACCTGGGGGACGCCAAATCGATGGCCACCCACCCCAGCACCACGACTCACCGGGCGATGGGCGAAGAGCAACGCCTTGAGATCGGCCTGACCGCCGGATGGGTGCGCCTCTCTATCGGCCTTGAGGGTGCCGCCGACCTCGCCCGCGACATCACCCACGCCCTGGATCGCAATAGCTAAGGCGTTTTATCCGCGTAGTCTGTGGAAAAACTCGTGCTCTACCCGACCGCCTCAAGCGGCAGGTCGTAGACACGTGAGCAGTATTCGCAAGTGACGTGGATCAGGCCGTCGGCTTCGACCATTTCGGCGCGTTCGCCAAGAGGGAACGTCCGGAGCATTTCGACAATGCGGTCCTGGGAACAACGACAAAAACCCCGTAACGGGGTTGCCGAAAACAGGCGCACGCCGTCTTCGTGGTAGAGACGCCACAACAGCGTCTCGCTGGTCAGGTCCGGGTCGATCAGCTCGTCTTCGCCCACAGTCTCGAAGTGGGCCTGGGCGCGCCGCCAAGGCTCGGCTGTCGCGCCTCGCGTTGCATCCTCGGCCAGGCTCTGGATCAACAGCCCGCCGGCTCTCCACTGGCCATCCGCCAGTCCCACCGCCAGGCGCACCCGGGTTGGCGTCTGTTCAGACTGGGCGAAATAGGTCTCGGCACAGACGGCCAGGGTTTCGCCTTCGATGGGGGTGACACCTTGATAGCGCTCCATGTCCGGGCCCTGGTCGACAGTCATGATGAAGGTCCCGCGCCCCAGCAATGCCCCGGCACCGGCCCGCGCGAAACCCTGAGGCATGGCGGCAACCCGCTCGGCATCAAACCGGCAATAGCCGCGCAAAGCACCGGCTGTGTCATAGTCGGCAACCACATAGGCAACCGGTCCGTCGCCCTGCGCCTGCACGATCAGGCGACCGTCGAACTTCAGGTTTGAGCCGACGAGGGCCGCCAGTGCACAGGCTTCGCCCAGCAGATTCGCCACTGCCTCAGGGTACTCATGGCGGGTCAGGACCTCATGCACCGCTGGGCCCAGACGCACGATGCGGCCGCGCACAGGCTGGTCCTCAATCTGGAACGGGGCGACCTGGTCGTCAGCAGGAGGCGAGGCGATCCCGACATCTTGCGTCATGCTATGCCGCCGAAGCACCAGGCGAGGATAGATTTTTGGGCGTGAATGCGATTTTCAGCCTCGTCCCAGACCAGGGACTGGGGTCCGTCGATCACGCCGGCTGTCATCTCTTCGCCCCGGTGCGCTGGCAGGCAATGCAGGAAAACCGCGTCCGGGTCGGCAAGATCCATCAAGGCCTCATCGACCTGATAGGGTGCGAACGCCAGTTGCCGGGCGTCATAGTCCTTGTCTCCCATAGACACCCAGCCATCGGCCACGACGCAATGGGCCCCGCGTGCGGCGTCGCGCATATCGTGGGTCACCACGATCTGACCGGCAGGCGCACGGGCAAGGTCGGCAGGTTGGGGCTCATAGCCCAGCGGGCAGGCGACGATCAGCTTGAAACCGAACTTGTCGGCAGCATGAATAAAGCTGGCACAGACATTGTTGCCGTCACCGACCCAGGCGATGGTCTTGCCGGTCAGAGACCCGCGATGCTCCTCAAAGGTCATCAGGTCGGCCAGGATCTGGCAAGGGTGGCTGGCATCGCTGAGACCATTGATCACCGGCACCGTGGCGGCGGCGGCGAAAGCCTCAATATCGGCATGGCTGACGGCACGGATCATCACCGCATCGACCATGCGCGAGAGGACGCGGGCGGTGTCTTCCACCGTCTCGCCTCGGCCCAGTTGCATGTCCGTTGCCGTGGCGATGATGCTGGCTCCGCCCAACTGACGCATGCCCGCATCGAAGGAAAATCGTGTTCGGGTCGAGTTCTTCTGGAAGATCATCGCCAGGCTGCGTCCCTGCGCAGGGGCATCGGCGTCAACCCGCGCCTGGTGCCAGCCGCGCCGGGCCGCCTTTCGCGCTTTAGCGTCATCAAGGATGGCCCGAAGCGTCAGACCATCCAGTTGCCAGAGGTTCAGAAAGTGCCTGGGCGGGTTCACGCGGCGAGCGCCTGGCGCACCGACTGGCAGGTCAGCTCCAGTTTTTCGATCGCTTCGCGGGCTTCCTCGGGGGTGATGTTTAGCGGCGGCAGCAGGCGCACGCAATTGTCGCCACCGCCGGCAATCAACAACCTGTGCTCCCGCGCGGCCGCCATAAACTCGCGATTGTTGGGGATCAGCTTGACCCCGATCAACAGACCCCGACCGCGGATGTCGGCAATCACGTCGGGATACCGATCCTGCAAGCCCTTGAGCTGTTGGGTGAAATAGCCCGAGACGTCACGGACATGTTCCATCAATTCCGGCTTTGACAATTCCTCAAAGGCGGCGAGACCCACTGCCATGGCCAGGGGATTGCCGCCATAGGTGGAGCCATGGGAGCCGACTGCCATCCCTTTGGCTGCCCTGGCGGTCGCCAGGCAGGCCCCCACCGGAAAGCCACCACCCAAAGCCTTGGCAATACACATGATATCCGGCGTCGCATCCTGGGCCCATTCGTGGGCAAACAGCTTGCCGGTGCGCCCCAGCCCGCACTGGATTTCGTCATAAATCAACAACACGCCGGCTTCGTCGCACATGGCCCGCAGCGCACTTAGATCTGCGTCCGGCAGTGACCGCGCGCCCCCTTCTCCCTGCACTGGCTCGATGATCACAGCCGCCGTGGTCGGACCGATGGCGGCTTTCAGCGCCTCCATATCGCCGAACGGCAGATTGACATAGCCCGGCAGGGTGGGGCCGAAGCCTTCTACGTAGGACGGATTGCCAGCGGCGAAGATGGCCGCATAGCTGCGCCCGTGAAAGGCACCGTTGAAGCCGATTATGTCCACCCGCTCAGGATGGCCCTGCACCCACTGGTATTTACGCGCGGTCTTCAGCGCGCACTCTACGGCCTCGGTACCCGAATTCGTAAAAAAAACCACGTCGGCAAAGGTCTCGGCGCACAGGCGTTGCGCCAGGGTTTCCTGGCCGGGAATGCGGAAGATATTGGAAACATGCCAAAGCTTTTCGGCCTGATCTTTCAAGGCCTTGACCAAGACTGGATGACTGTGGCCCAGACCCGTGGTGGCGATCCCGGCCAGACAATCCAGATAGACATCCCCCTCGGCGGTATACAGGCGCGCGCCCAGCCCGCGTTCAAACGCCAGAGGCGCGCGGCTATAGACGCCCAGAAGATGATCTTCAGGCACGGCGGGGGTATCGGCTTGGGCCATAAAAAAGGCCTCCCAGTTGACGAGCAGATGGCCCGCTCACCTGCGCGCGAGACGGGAAGCGCGGCGTTTTCCACTTCATGAGCGGCCCTGTCAATCGGCGACATCTGCGGATAAAAATATGACACGCTTCGTTTGCCCACACCGAAAGCAAATGCACCCTACGTAATGCACCCTAATGGTAGCCCAAGGCGCTTGTCGGTGAGGCTGTTCATGGCCTAGGACCGGAACGATGAGCTGCGCCAACCCTAAGTTCCCCGACCTTCCGCCCGGCGCCTTCGACAAGATCGATGACGGTGCGGACCTGGACTTCTACGTTCAGCCGCGGCTGGTCACCCACATCGACGCCGAGGCTATCGCCGCGCTGAGGGACCACTATCGCCAGGTGTTGCCTGCGGGCGGGGTCTTGCTGGACCTGATGAGCAGTTGGGTCAGCCATCTGCCGGACGATGCGCGGTATGGCGAGGTGATCGGCCAGGGAATGAATGCTGCCGAACTGGCCGCCAACCCCCGCCTAACCCGGTCGTTCGTCCAGGACCTCAACCGCGACCCGGGGCTGCAGCTGGCTACGGCCAGCATCGATGCGGCGATGATCTGCGTCGGCGTCCAATACCTGCAGCAGCCATTGGCGGTGCTGAGTGAGGTAGCGAGGGTGCTCCGACCCGGCGCACCAATAGTGATCAGCTTTTCCAACCGCTGTTTTCCGACAAAAGCCGTGGCGGTGTGGCGGGCGCTCGACGGCGCGGGACACGCTCGACTGGTCGAAACCTATCTGAACCAAGCGGGCTTCACAGACATCGAGACCCGTCAATTGACCGACGGCCGACGGAGCGATCCTCTGACTGTGGTCGAGGGCAGGACTGGGGCCACCTTTTCCGCTCCACCGTAACTCAAAGGCAGGGTGAGAGATTGTGACTATGCTAATTCGCGAAATTGTCAGTGAAGACGTCGATGCAATCGTCGACTTATGGACAAGGTGTGGTGTGATACGGCCGTGGAACGACCCGTTGTCCGATATCGCTCTGGCTCGCCGCACGCCGAACTCAACCATCCTGATCGGAAACCAAGAGCAGAAGATTGTCAGCACGGCCATGGTCGGGTGCGACGGCCATCGCGGCTGGGTCTACTATCTGGCGGTAGAACCCGTCCTGCAGCAAAAGCGTCTCGGGCGACAGATGATGCAGGCCGCTGAGTCCTGGGTGACGCAATTGGGCGCACCAAAAATCCAACTGATGGTCAGATCGACAAACGCTCAGGCCATGGGGTTCTACGAAAAGCTTGGCTATTTCCGCGAGGAGACAATCGTCTGGGGCAAGCGGCTGGACGGAACGCGCTGGCCGCCCAAATAGAAGCGGCGGCAAGCCTTAGGTCTTCATCCTATAGCCAGTGGCGAACATCCACAGACTGACCGCGCCGAGCAACAGGATCAGAACCGCCGTCGATACCACACCGATCATCAGCGAACCGTCGGCATGGCCGATAAAGCCATAGCGAAAGCCTGCGATCAGATAGAAAAACGGGTTGTAGTGCGACGCCGTGCGAAAGGGCTCCGGCAGCCGGGAGACCAGATAGAAAGTTCCCGATAGGAAGGTCATCGGCATGATGATGAAATTGCCCACTGCGGCGATGTGATCGAACTTCACCGACCAGACCGCCGCAATGATTCCAAGCAGGCCCATGATCATTGATGCCCCCAGACCAAAATACACCACCGCCCAGAGATGAGCGATGTGCATGTCGGCAAAGGGCATGACTGCCAAAGCGGTAACTGCGCCCACAGCTACACCCCTGGTCGCCGCACCAAGTGCAAAGCCCGTCACCTGCTCAACCGCCGACAGCGGCGGGGTGAGGAAATCACCAATCAGGCCGTTCATTTTGGCCTGCAGCAAACTTGAAGAGGAATTGGAGAAGGCGTTGCCCAGAACCTGCATCATGATCAGGCCAGGAGCGATAAAGGTAGCGAAACGCACGCCCTGAACCGGAGGTGCTGCGCCGCGCACCGCGACGACAAACACGAGCATGTAGAGCAAGGCCGTGACCACGGGCGCGAGCAAGGTCTGAGTGCCCACCTTCCAGAAACGGCGCACCTCACGCAGATAAAGCGTGCGCAGGCCCTGCCAGTTTACCCCCGGGTATTCACGCGGCAGGGGCGGAATGATCGCGGCGTTCATGTCCTTCATCCCACCCATGTGCCCCTCCCGCGCTTGCGGCGCAAGATGCCAGAACACAGGCGGCCCAATGCAGGACTCCTGTGGACAGTTCGAAGACTACCTATTGTGTCTGTTGTGTGAAGGGCTACGATATGTGGTATTGAAGTGGCTCAGCAGGGCCGGCGCTGGTGGCCAGCAATCAAAAGGAGGGTCTTGACCATGGAATGGACCGAAGATCGTGTGGAGAGCCTGAAGAAGCTGTGGCTGGAGGGCCTGTCAGCGAGCCAGATCGCCAAGTTGCTCGGCGGCGTTACGCGCAATGCCGTCATCGGCAAGGTGCACCGTCTGGGCCTATCCGGGCGCGCCACGCCCTCGCAGCCAGCTCGCACACAGTTCAAAACCCCCAAACCAGCGAGGCCGGCAACCCAGTCAGCACCGCTCGTGCGCCGCCCCGTGGAACACCAGCCAGTGCACGCGCATGTGCCAGTGCCCGTTGCAGCGCCCCAGCCAGTCGTGCGCTACGTCGAACTGGCCGGTACGGCGACAGTGCTGACCTTGGGGGCCCGCATGTGCAAATGGCCGATCGGCGATCCTTCTACCGATGATTTCAGCTTTTGCGGCCGCCGTTCAGATCCAGAAGTGCCCTATTGCGCCGAACATGCGCGGATCGCCTACCAACCGCATCAGGTGAAGAAAAAACCCGGTGACACGGAACTGGCACGGTCGCTTCGCCGCTATATCTAAGCGAGAAGCTGAGGACAAAGCTGGCTCCCCTTCGTCATCAGACACGGCTATAGCTTGGTCATGACGGACACTGAGGCTCTTGCTGGCGAGACCAATGCGCCGCCCTACAGCGTCTCGGAACTGGCCTTTGCGCTGAAGCGGACGATTGAGGACGCCTATGGCTTTGTTCGACTGCGGGCGGAGCTGTCAAAGGTAACCTTTCACGGCAATGGCCACGTCTATTTGGACTTAAAGGACGAGCGCGCCAGTATCTCAGGGGTGATCTGGAAGGGTCAGGTGCGCGGCCTAGCTGTTCGGCCCGAGACCGGACTTGAGGTCATTGTCACCGGTAAGGTCACCACCTATCCGGGCCGGTCGCAATACCAGATCATCATTGAGACCATGGAGCCGGCCGGGATCGGGGCTTTGCTGGCCCAGCTCGAACGCCTGAAAGCGCGATTGGCCGCCGAGGGTCTGTTCGACGCCGCCCGCAAACAACCGCTGCCGCTCATGCCCAGGGTTATAGGCGTCATCACCAGCCCCACTGGCGCGGTGATCCGCGACATCCTGCACCGCATCCGTGATCGTTGGCCCTGCCATGTCATCGTCTGGCCGGTCGTCGTCCAGGGCGACCAGGCCGCCGCGCAGGTGCGTGCCGCTATCGAAGGCTTTGACGCTCTTCCCGCAGGCGGCGCGATATCACGTCCCGATCTGATCATCGTCGCACGCGGTGGCGGCTCGGTGGAAGACCTTTGGGCCTTCAACGATGAAGTGCTGGCCAGAGCGGTCAGCGCCTGCCGCATTCCGCTGATCTCTGCTGTCGGCCATGAAACCGATACAACCCTGATCGATTTTGTCTCCGACCGCCGCGCACCAACCCCCACCGCAGCCGCAGAGATCGCCACTCCAGTTTTCGCCGACCTGGCAGCGGGCCTCGCCGATATCGAGCGGCGCCTGATCGGTTATGGGGCCAGGCTGATTACCAGTCGCCGGGATCGGTTGTCGGCGGCGGGGCGCGGTCTGCCAAGGCCGCAAGATATCCTGGCCATCGCTACGCAGCGCCTGGACATAGCGGCGGGTCGTCTGGGTGCTGCCCTGCAGGGCAATCTGGCCCACCACCGTGCGGATTTGATCGGTACCTCGGCTGCGCTGAAAGGCGGGCTGTTACAACGGCCGATACAGGTCCGGGCTCAAACCTTGACGGCATTGACCACCCGGCTGCCCAACCTGGCAAAGCGACACCTGGGCAGCCTGGGCGAACGGCTCATCGGGCTGGATGCTTTGCGGCGGTCTTTCGATCCCGACGGTCCGCTCTCGCGCGGCTTTGCTCGAATTCACCGCGCCGACACAACCTTGGTACGACAGGCCGCTGACCTGATCCCCGGTGAAACGCTGAAACTGGTATTTGTTGATGGCGAACGGACAGCCGTCGTCGACGGGGCCCCACGCACCCGTCCCAGGCCGCCCCGCCCCGACGACCAACAGGCACGTCTGTTCTGAAGCTCTGTTCTAAACCCTGTTCTGAACCGAGATTTCGCGGTATTTGACCAGAATGAATGCTCATGATCGAAATCTCTCCGCAAAACTGAGCGAGATCGCCCAGGTGCGCTATGGCGACGGCGACATGACGGTCTTGCGTCCCGGACGCTACGTCATCTGCGCGGTTTCGGGCAAACTGATCGCGCTCGAAGATCTGCGCTATTGGAGCCCCATCCTGCAGGAAGCCTATGCCGGCCCCGCCGAGGCACTCGCCCGCTGGAAGAGTGTTAACCCCGGTTAGGCCTTGGTCGGCCAGCGGCGGTGCATCCACCACCATTCGCCGGGACGCGCGCGCACCTGAGCTTCGATGAAGGCGTTGATACTGGCCACGCCCACTTTGATATCCGACGCTTTATCGCCGGTGCGCAGCACTTTGATCGGATCGTGAATCACGCAGCGAAACCTGGCCCCAGAGGTTCGCTGGATCGACATGGGCAGGATATCGATCCCGAACCTGAGCGCCAGGCGAACAGCGGCGGGCAGGGTGTTAACCTTGTGACCGAAGAACTCACCTTCAACCCCGGCGTCATATTTCTGGTCATTCAGCAAAGCAATTGACCTTCCTGCGCTCAGCGCGGCAAGCAGATCCCTTGCACCCTCCTCGCCTTTGGGCGCGAACAGGCGCACGCCATAGGCGCGGCGACCGCGTTTGATGCGCTCATCGACGAAGGGATTGTTCGCCGCACGGTAGGTGACGTCGCAGTCCACACCGGCCGCCAGGATAACCGCTGCCATGATCTCAAAATTGGAAAAATGTCCCGAGATCAGGACGGCTGGGCGACCGGATGTGACCACACGGGCCAGGGCGTCGCCGCCGATCACCTCGACCCTGCCGCTAGCGGGAGTCAGGCGATCATAGAGGGGAAATTCGAAAATATACCGCCCGAAGTTGTCCCATTGCGCCGCCAGAAGTCGGCGGTGTTCGCACTCGTCCAACTGGGGGAATGCTAAGCGCAGATTAGCATCTGCCGTCCGGTGGGCTTTGGTCAAGGGTCCAATCAATCGGAACAGCCGCCCGCCGAGAGCGGAGGCGACATCTACCGGCAGACAGCGGATCAGGGCGCTGATCAGATCAAAGCCGGCGGCTTCGAGACGCCACGTCAGGTTCCGCAAGCGAGGAGTCGTGGCCATCTGAGCTCTTCTACAACCCGATCGTAACCCCGAGCAAACGACGATGCACCAATCGCTTCCGATCCTGCGCCACCTGAGCTAAGCCTGTGACATGCTGAACGCATCACAGATTGCCGAGTTCGAGGCCTTTATACTCGAGCTGAACCGCGCTTCCGGCGAGGTCATACTGCCGCTGTTTCGCGCCGAACACCTTATGGAAGACAAGGGCGGTGCTGCGGGTTTTGACCCGGTGACGTCTGCAGACAGGGGGGCCGAGGTGGAGATCCGTCGCCTGATCTCGCATCACTATCCTGCCCACGGGGTGATCGGCGAAGAATATGGCGAGGATCGCCCCGAGGCTGAATTTGTCTGGGTGCTGGACCCGGTAGACGGCACACGCGCCTTTATCTCTGGCCTACCCCTGTGGACGACCCTGATCGGGATGCGGTATCAGGGCGTTCCAGCCCTTGGCTCAATCGGTCAGCCCTTTCTGGGTGAAGTTTATCTCGGATCGCCCGGTTGCACGCTTCGGATCGACAAAGGTGGGACCACGGCATTGAAAACCCGGCGCGGCATCGCCCTTGACGCTGCCATCATCGCCACCACAGATCCGGAAGGCCTGTTCGGACCGGGTGAACTGAAAGCCTGGCAGCGGCTGCGCGCCGCGACGCGGCTGGCGCGGCTGGGCTGTGATGCCTATGCCTATGCCATGGTGGCCGCCGGAACCCTGGATTTCGTCGTCGAGTCGGGCCTGAAGACCTGGGATATCGACCCTGCCGTGCCCGTCATTACCGGTGCGGGGGGCGTCGTTACCGATTGGCGGGGCCAGGACCTGGGCAGGCAAGGCGGCCAGGTGATTATCGCCGGCGACCCGGATTTGCTGAGCGGGGCGGTGGACGCGCTCTCTGCTGCGGCGGTTTAACCCTTAACGTAAGCCCTCGACCAAAGCGTCGAACTCGCGCCAGAATCCGGCTTGCACGGCATCGGTTTCCTGCAGAATTTCGTGATAGGCCTCTGGCAACCTGACGTAACGGCTGCCGGCGATCCGGGCGGCAATCGCCTGCGAAGCGGCGGTATCGACCAGTTTGTCACGTCCGGCATCGACGATAATGACGGGAATGGAGATCCGAGCTGTGCCCGGACCCTTGCGCAAAACCGAGGTCGCGCGGAAAGCGAAGTCCAGCCAGCCCCAGGTGGGACCGCCTAGCGCCAAGTCGGGACAGGCGGCGATCTGCGCTTCATTGCGCGTGTAACGCGCCTCGTCGTGGGTCAGGATATTGGCCAGAAACGCTGTTGGCTCGGCAACCGCCGATGCCCCGCTGAACGGCCGTCCGCTCTGACCTATCCACGTAGCGACACGGGCAAGGCCACTGGCCAATCCATTGTGCAGCGACCCGGTCTGAAGGCCCAGCATCGGCGCTGACAGGATGGCGGCGGAAAACCGTGCCTCGCCCTGCGCCAGGGCCAGTAAGGTCAGACACCCTCCCATGGAATGGCCCATTGCGATCCAGGGCTTAGGCAGACGCGATGCAAATGTCGCCAACAGTGCCTGAAAGTCGGCCATGAACTCACCATACCCGCGGGCGTGACCCAGACGGCGATCGGTCAAGGCACGGTGTGACAGGCCCTGGCCGCGCCAATCGTGGACGAGTGCGACGAAGCCGCGCGCGTTAAGGACACGGACGACTTCGAAATATTTCTCGATTGGCTCGGTGCGACCAGGGCTGACAACCACCGATCCACGCACAGTTCCTGGTGGCACGAACAGCGCCGCCCGCAACCTGGCCCCACCAGCACCGACATACCACTGCGCCTCAGCCCCCGCCGGAACGGCGGCGTCTGGTGTCGCAAGCAGGTGTGCCAGATCTGGCACGGAAGCTTTAGGCCATCTTGGCAAAAAGGGCCGTCATCTTCGATTGCAGACCCATGGCCACGCCCATATCCGACAATTGCAGCTTGCCACTCATCACCGCCATCATCGCATCCAGTTTGCCTTCGCCCATGGCGACTAGGTCATCCAGCGAGATGGTCATGGTCAGGTCGGCGGGGCTGTCTTCGTTGGTGACGGTGCCGCCGTCAATGTGCACAAATCCGGCACCCTTAAGGTTAAACTTCAAGCTTTTGCCGAGACCGGAATCATCACCAACAGCGGTTCTTACGCGGTCGGTCAGTTCTTGCAGGGTCGCCATGGTCTGATTAGCTCCAGTGGATATCAGTGAAACAGGAATGGAAGCTGCCTAGCCTGACAAAGCAGGTCAAGCAAGGCATTCGATTGTAACGGCCAACCCCTTGCGAGACGAAAACGCCTTCTTATCTCATTAGGTGGAGGCGCTGGATTTCCGGGCCTTCACAGATCACCGGCGAGGCCGATTTCGGCTCGTCAACGACCTGTTCCACACAGCAACCTTGCTATCCTTTAGGAGGATTTTTCTATGCGTACTCTCGACCTTACCCCCCTGTACCGCTCTGTCGTCGGTTTTGATCGGCTAGCCAGTCTGATTGACTCGGCAACGACCGAACCGGCCAATGGTTACCCCCCCTACAACATCGAACGCACTGGCGATGACAGCTACCGCATCGAGATCGCTGTGGCCGGGTTCAAGCGCGAAGACCTGAATATTGAGGTCAAAGAAAACCTGTTGACGGTCACCGGTCGCAAGCCCGCGAACGATGAGGCCAAACGCTATCTGCATCGCGGTCTGGCCGAGCGCAATTTCGAGCGGCGTTTCCAGCTGGCAGACTACGTGATTGTCACCGACGCCAAACTCGCCAACGGCCTGCTTGAAGTGGTCTTGAAACGAGAACTGCCCGAGGCGCTTAAGCCACGCCTAGTGGCGATCAGCACCGACCAGGACGCTAGTTTACTTGAAGGCGTAAAGGCCGCCTGAACCCAATTGCCAGGGTGGCTCTCGCCACCCTGGCGATACGGCACTATTCGAGAGGCGGGCCCCGCACTTCGGCTCGATTTCAGGATTAAACGATGGATCTGGGCATCGCCGGTCGCAAGGCCATCTGCGCCGGCGCGAGTGCTGGAATGGGCAAGGCCAGTGCCTTAGCGCTATCGCGTGAGGGGGTTGAGGTCTTTATTTCTGCACGGGGCGAGGAACGGCTGTTGGCTACCGTCAAAGAAATCGGCGAGGCGACAGGCGGAATTGTCACCCCTATAGTGGCCGATCATTCGACGAGCGAAGGCCGCGCCAGACTCCTTCAGGCCTGTCCAGAACCTGACATCCTGGTCATCACCTGCACCCCGCCCAAAACCGTAGATGATTTTCGCGACATCGACGTCGATGACTGGGAAGCATCCTTATCCACCACCCTTGTCGGGCCCATTGAGCTGATGCGATTATGCATCGATGGCATGGCGGCGCGCGGTTTTGGCCGGATCGTCAATATCGCTACCATTGCCGCGAAATTTCCCACAGTTGGGCGTCTATTGTCGGGGCCGTCCCGATCAGCCCTGGTCAATTACAGCGCCGCCGTCTCCAAGGCCGTGGCCAAGGACAATCTAACCATTAACACGCTGCTGCCGGGAATGTTTCTCACCGAGACTCTACGCGAGCGTCTGGCCGTAGATGCGCAGGCCAAGGGGGTGACCTATGAAGCCGAGCGTGATCGCTATGTCGGTCGCTGGCGGGTTCCTGCGGGCAAATTCGGCCACCCCGAAGATGTCGGAGCCTTCTGCGCCATGCTGTGCAGTCGCTATGCCAGCTACCTCGTCGGCCAGAGTCTGGTGATCGACGGCGGCCTGATCAACGGACTGTTTTAGCGCGTCTTCGCTTTGAGTGGGTTCAGACTCTACCCCTCAGCGACCCGTAATATCGCCTTGCCCAGACCCTTACCACTGAGGGCGAACTCCAGCGCTGTCGCATAGTCCTCGAAGGCAAACTCGCGTGGCGGGGGTGGCACAAGCCGGCCCTCAGCGACCCAGGCCAGGAGTTGGGCCAAGTGCTGTTGCACGAGCTGTGGCTCGAATATCCCCATTTGCCGCACGTCGACGCCGCCAATTAAAACTGGGCGAAGGCACCCCGTGGCGTCGCCATGACGCGGTCGCCCACCGCCAGACCCACAACGCCCTCGCCCAGCGCGTCCACCCAGCCCGACGCCTCAGGTCCGGGGATATGGGGCAATGGCGGTTTCACCTGATAGCTACCCAGTGCCATGAGCGCATCGACATAGCCGACGCCGGCGGCGACGATTTTAACCCGCACCTCACCAGGTCCGGGCATGGGCAGGGAATCCTCGCAGATGCGATAGTCGGCGATAGAGGCAAGTTGCTCAGCCTGGATGATCTTCACAGTCGTTGCCTCGTGTGCGAAAAAACCGTCAGACCTGCTTGTATTGGGACATGCGATGACTGACGATCTGGATCTGTTGCGCCCGATGATGGCCTATGAAAAGGCCCGAACCGCCCCGCCGCTGGGTTTTCCGGCCCTGCCTGACTTGCCGGGAAGGCGCTATGTCGATCCCCTTTTCTATGATCTGGAACAACAACATCTATGGAAAAACACCTGGCTCCTGGCTGGGCACCTGGATGAACTGCCCAACATCGGTGCCTACAAGAAGTGGGAACAGATCGGCCAACCGATGTTTCTGATCCGCGCCGGTGAGACCCGGGTTAATGCCTTTTTTAACACTTGTCGTCATCGCGGCGCACCGGTGGTGCTCGAAGAGA
>JAYTXQ010000283.1:0-4901 GCA_043742825.1 Caulobacteraceae bacterium
TGGCGGACGGGGTGGGATTCGAACCCACGGTGGGCTTCCACCCACGGCGGTTTTCAAGACCGCTGCCTTAAACCACTCGGCCACCCGTCCGGGAGCGCGCTTTTAGCAGGAGAGGGGGGCTGCGCGCCAGAGGGGCGTAGTCGGGTTTAACCAGCCTTAAAGACCTTTGCGCCAAACTGATCTTAGTGGCGGGCCGAGAAGGGCGTTGGCGTGGGCGCGATTGGGCGATGGGGACTTCTGGGGCTGGCGGCGGGGGCCTTGAGCGGGTGCGTCAGTGCGCCGTCGCCCCGGCCGGTATCAGTTGTGCATCAGGGTGGAACCATGCGGCCCTATCAGGTGAACGGGGTCTGGTACACGCCCCGCGAAGACCCCGGTTATGACCGGGTGGGAATGGCCTCGTGGTATGGTGCCGCCTACCACAATCGCACCACCGCCGATGGCGAGGTTTTCGATGAGACTGCTATTACCGGAGCGCAAACTACCTTGCCATTGCCCTGTCTGGCTGAAGTAACCAATCTGGAGAACGGTAAACGTGTCCGGGTTCGGCTGAATGATCGCGGGCCGTTCAAGGCGGGCCGGATCCTGGACCTTTCTCCGGCAGCAGCACGGGAGTTGGGGTTCCTGCGCCAGGGTTCGGCCCAGGTAAGGGTGCGGTTTTTGCGGCGCTTGTCCAATGCCGAAATGGCAACGCAGTAGGGCTTCGAGCGCCTGAAGCTCTGGACAAGCCCGCCAAAGCGGCCAATGTGCGAGGCTCATGCGGCACGGCGTTTTTATTACCTTTGAAGGCGGCGAGGGGGCTGGGAAATCGACCCAGGTCCGCCTGCTCACTCAGCGCTTGAGTGCGTCGGGGCGCGAAGTCACGGCTACGCGGGAACCGGGAGGATCGCCCGGCGCAGAGTCGATCCGGGAATTGTTGGTCTCCGGTGAGTCTGATCGCTGGTCGTCGCTGAGCGAAACGCTTTTGATGTATGCTGCGCGACGTGACCATATCGAGCGCGTCATCGTGCCGGCTCTGGCTCGCGGGGAGGTGGTAGTCTGCGACCGTTTTTCCGACTCGACGCGCGCCTACCAGGGCGCTGGCGGCGGGGTTTCGCCGGACCTGATCGCGGCCTTGGAAGCTGAGGTTCTGGCGTCGACTCGGCCGGATCTGACTTTAATTTTTGATCTACCCGTGGAAACGGGTCTGGCCCGGGCGGCAGATCGCGGCGATACAGAAGCTCGGTTCGAGAGCAAGGGACTTGAGTTTCATCAACGTCTGCGCGCGCGGTTTCTTCAGATCGCGGCCGAGGAACCCCAGCGCTGCCGGGTAATTAATGCAGCACAAGATATCGAAACGGTCGCAGCGCAGGTTTGGTCCGCGATAGAGGGTCTTGACCTGTGATTCCCGATATTCCTCACCCGCGCGATGTCTTCGACAGTTTCGGGGCGGAGGTGGCCGAGCAGGCGTTCCTGGATGCCCTCAAGGGCGGACGGATTCACCATGCCTGGTTGCTTGTGGGCACAGAGGGTGTGGGTAAGGCGACCTTCGCCTATCGTGCCGCACGCAGACTGCTGGGAGCAAGACCGGTGTCGGAGCGCGGCCTGTTGGGCTCCGACCCTGCCGATCCGGTTTGCCGTCAGGTCTTAGGACGCGCCCACCCTGACCTGTTGGTGGTACAACGCTATAGTGAGGATGGCAAAACACGGCGGGGAATACCGGTGGACGAAGCCAGAGCGCTGCCCGAATTCTTCTCCAAATCCCCGGCCTCCGCCCCTTATCGTGTGGCGATTATCGACGCTGCAGATGATCTGAACGGCTTTGGTGCCAACGCAGTTTTGAAAACCCTGGAGGAACCACCGGAAAGGGGCATTCTGCTGTTGGTCAGCCATACGCCCGGGGCCTTGCTGGCGACCCTGAAATCGCGCTGTCGACGTCTCAGATTCGCCACCCCGCCAGTGGCCCTGGCTCAGGCGTGGGTGCAAAACAAGACGGGATTGACCGCCGGCGACGCGGCGCGGGTGCTGGAGATGGCGCGCGGCGCTCCGGGCCGGGCCTGGCGGCTCGCCGCACAGGACGGCGCGGAAGTGGACGATATTGCCCGCGCACTGATCGATGCGCCGACGGGCGACGATGACGGTGCCTTGCGAAAAATGGTGGACGGGTTTCGCTTTGCTACCGGCCAGGCGAGGTTTGACCTGTTGTTTCAACGATTGGCTGACCTTGCCCATACGCGCGCAGCGGCGATTGCCGTTGCCGGGCCGGGCGGCGCGGCACAATCGGGGCAACTGGACCAATGGGCTGGCATCTGGGAGAGCCTGATTGCGCTGCGGCGTGAAGTCGAAGCGATCAACCTGGACCGAACTGACGCGCTGTTTTCCGCCGTCGCGTTGTTGCGCAAGGTGGCCTGAGCCGATGCTGATCGACAGCCACGTTAACCTGCATGCGCCCCAATACCAGAACGATCAGGCTGAGGTGATAGCCCGCGCGCGCCAGGCTGGGATCGCTTTGATGGTCACCATTTGTGACAAGGTTTCGAGCTTTGCGGCCGTTCACCAACTGGCGCTCGAGAATGACGATATCTGGGCCTCCGTGGGAACGCATCCTCACGAAGCCAAGGAAAATATAGACCTTAGCCTTGAAACCCTGTGCACCCTGGCTGCGCTGCCTAAGGTGGCTGGCATTGGTGAAACCGGGTTGGATTTTCACTACGACCTCAGCCCGCGCGACGTGCAGATCTGCATCTTTCGCGTCCATATCGATGCCGCGCGACTAACCGGGCTGCCGCTGATTGTGCATGCGCGCCAGGCAGACAATATGATGGCCCAGATCCTGGAGGAAGAATATGCACTCGGCTCCTTTCGTATTCTGATGCATTGTTATACCTCCGGCCCAGAGCTGGCGGCACGGGCGGCGGCTTTGGGGGCCTGGTTCTCGGTCTCCGGCATCGCCACCTTCAAGGCCGCCCAGGACGTGCGCGACGTTATTGCCCAGATGCCCGCCGACCGGATCATCCTGGAAACCGATTGCCCCTATCTGGCGCCTGTCCCTATGCGCGGACGGCGTAATGAACCGGCCTACCTGCCGCATATCCTGGCTAGGGTGGCGGAGATCCGAGGCTGGTCTCTGACAGAAACCGAACAGCGAACGGAAAATGCCTTTTTTAGGTTGTTCAATCGGATACCGCGGGCAGCTGCGGTGCCTGTGACGGCACAAACATGACTGCGACACTGGAATTTACGATTCTGGGGTGTGGGTCTTCGGCGGGCGTGCCCCGTGCGGATGGGGCCTGGGGGCGATGTGATCCGGCTGAGCCGCGCAATCGGCGTTCGCGTTGCTCGCTGATGGTGCGCCGGCTGTCAGACGGCCCAGCCCAGGCGCAAACGACCCTGGTCGTTGACACCTCGCCAGAATTTCGCCTGCAAACGTCTGCGGCGGGTGCCGGTCGGCTGGATGGCGTTCTGCTGACCCACGATCACGCAGATCAGACGCATGGGCTGGACGATATTCGTGCCTTTGCCCTCATCCAAAGGCAAAGGATAAGTTGCTGGACGGACGCCGCGACGCGGACCTCGATGCTGCGCCGGTTCGGCTATGTGTTCGAAGGGGAGGGGGCCTATCCCGCCATTGCCAATCTGCATGGGATTCCAGCATTTGGTCAGGCGTGGTCGGTCGGCGGGCCCTCTGGTGCGATCCCGATTGTTTGTTTCGACCAGGACCACGGCGGTGTGAGGTCTGTGGGCTATCGTTTTGGTTCTGTAGCCTATTCGAGCGATGTGGTGGATCTGCCCGAAGCCAGTTTCGCACAACTTCAGGGTCTGGATGTTTGGATCGTTGATGCCTTACGCGATATCCCTCATCCGACACACGCGCATGTGGACAAAGCGCTAAGCTGGATCGCCAGGGTGAAACCGAAACGCGCCATCCTGACCAATATGCATATCGATCTGGATTTTTCCGAGCTCGAGAGACGCCTGCCTCAAGGTGTGTCACCGGCCTACGACGGGCTACGGTTCCGGTTTGAGGTTAATGAGGTAGGGAGTTGTTAAGTCTGGGATTTCTTGCGTCTGGAAACGGCTCCAGCCTGCGCGCCATCGTCGGGGCGATCGAGACCGGCGTCTTGGAAGCCCGCCCCCTCATAGTGGTCAGCAACCTCCCGACCGCACCGGCTCTGGATTTTGCCCGCTCGCACGGCATTGCCGCGATTTGTATTCGGACCGTCCGCCATCCTGATGCGGCCGACGCGGCCCTGGCTTTGGCTCTTGAGCAGGCGGGTGTGAACCTGGTGATCCTGTCGGGGTATTTGCGAAAACTTGGCCCTAAGACATTAGAAAAATATCATAACCGGGTCCTGAATATCCACCCGGCATTGTTGCCGGATTTTGGCGGGCAGGGGATGTATGGGCGGCGAGTGCATGAAGCGGTGGTTGCATCCGGTCAGACTCAAAGCGGGGCTAGCGTGCACCTAGTGGATGGAGAATACGACAATGGTCAGGTTCTGGCCCAGGTAAAAGTGCCCATCCGCCCCACCGATAGTGCCGCCATCGTCGAAGCGCGAGTCATAGCTGCCGAACCCTGCCTATTTGTGCAAACGCTGCAACGAATTGCGTCGGGTGATTTGAGCTTGCCGCACGGGTCAGGCCCTTGACCCCGCCAAAGGCGCTAGCGAAGATGGCGTCAAACCAAGTATTCAAAACCCGTTGTCGCTAGGGAGCAGTGCAAATGCAGCTCGCGCGCATTCAGGACCGTCCACTACCTTGTGCCACCACTGATCGGCTGCACGCCCTCGCTGATCTGGACCTGCATGGCTATTGCATTGTCGCCGATGTGCTTAGAGTCTGTTTGGAAAATCGGCTATTTGGGATTCCTGTGTGACGCGGTTCATGATTCAAGCTCTGGATGTGGACAGAGCAGAGCCGTGGCC
>JAYTXQ010000284.1:0-20837 GCA_043742825.1 Caulobacteraceae bacterium
CGGCACTCGCTTTCTCGCCACCGTTGATTGCGCTAGCACTAGGCGTGGGCCTTTGGTGGGCACTCTCCGGTTTCTCCAAATCAAACTAATACCAACCCACGTTGAAGCTGACTCTCGTACCGCCGGCGTCTCGCCGGCCCGCATCCGCAGCGCGCGAGTGACGGCGGTGTGGTAAAAATGCCGGCGAGACGCCGGCGCTACGAGAAATTCCCTCGAACACGGGTCAAACATTTTGTGACTTGGTATAAGACATAAACTAAGCGGGGATCAATTCGCAATTGCCAAACGAAGTTGACGAGCGAACGCGTTGCGAAAGTGGAAAGGGGTCAGGAAAGTGGAAAGGGGTCAGAGTCAATAAAACGGAAATCGATCTGATGATCCGCTTCGTTGGCACCATATTTCACTCTGACCCCCCGCAATTCGGCCCGAACTGAGGACGAGCCTCGGTTTCTGGCCATTGGCAGGATCAACGGCAAACACTGGTCGGCTGTGTTTACGCGTCGTGCCGACATCGTTCGATTGATTTCCGTGAGGCGGGCGAGAAGACGGGAGATCGAGGCTTATGAAAGCTATTGATTTCGACCACGCTTTCGACGAAGGCGACGTCAGTGATCAGGTCGAATGGGCGAAAGCCCGCCGACCGAATTTGGCGATAAGGCGCGTCAACGTCGATTTTCCGACATGGGTCATCGACGGACTCGATCAACAAGCCGAGAGATTGGGAATTATCCGCCAGGCGCTGATCAAGGTCTGGATCGTTGATCGTCTTTCGAACCAAGCCTCAATAAGAAATTGACCTGGGCTTCTGGCGGGTTCTGACTACCCCATCCCTTACCCTCCAACCCTCCAGATTTCGAAGAACGCCAAGTCATGTGCGGCGGCCGGCTCAAGATCGCCCAGGCGCACGCGCACTTGCGTGCCCCGAGGGTCGGTGATGATCCAGCCGGTCAGGGTGAGCGGCGCAGCCCTGAACAACAGCTCGATCTGTCCCGGATTACGCTTGCGGGCGTCCCGGGCAACGATAGAAAAACCGTCCGGCTGATGATTGACCTGGGTAATGATCACCCCGTGATCGAGCCGAATCCGCCTACCGAGAAACAGCGACATTGGGGTCAAACCCAGGGGATAGGACTGCAAGCTCTTCAGGCGTCGATCCCGGACCGTTACTGAATGACCGTCCGAGGAAATGATCAAACCGGAAGGCGGTGCATAGTCGAGGCGCGCCCGGCCGGGACGCTGCAACCAGATCTCGCCTTGGCTCTGGCCTCCCCGCCCATCGATCTGGGTGAAGCTGCTGTGTGTGGTGCCCAGGTCCTGAAGATACAGTCGCGCGCGCTCTGCCAGAGCGGCATCGGGCGCAGACAGGGGCGGCGGCGGGGCAGCGGCGACGAGAAACAAGCAAGCGGCGGCGAGGACGGGGGTCAAACGAAACATGGGCCGGTTGTAAACCTATGGCGGCGGCCGGGCCAGGATTTCGCGCTTGCCGGCGTGATTGGCGGCACCGACCACGCCTTCCCGTTCCATACGCTCGATCAGCGTGGCGGCACGATTGTAGCCGATCTTCAGACAGCGCTGAACATAGCTGGTGGAGGCCTTGCCATCACGGGTGACGATGGCGACGGCCTGGTCATAGAGGTCGTTACTGCCGCCTTCGCCGCCGCCGCCGGTCATACCATCCTCGCCATCCTCGTCGGGCGAAGCGGTGACATCATCCAGATACTGCGGTTGGCCCTGGTCGCGGAGGAACTTGGCCACGGTCTCCACTTCCCCATCAGAAACAAATGGGCCGTGCAAGCGTGTGACCCGGCCACCGCCAGCCATATACAGCATATCGCCCATGCCGAGGAGTTGTTCGGCCCCCTGCTCGCCCATGATCGTACGCGAATCGATCTTTGAGGTGACCTGAAAGCTGATTCGGGTGGGAAAATTGGCCTTAATGGTACCCGTGATCACGTCCACCGATGGTCTTTGCGTAGCCATGATCAGGTGGATGCCCGCCGCCCGGGCCATCTGGGCCAGACGCTGGACGGCACCTTCGATATCCTTGCCCGCAACCATCATCAGGTCTGCGACCTCGTCGATCACCACAACCAGCATAGGCATGGGTTCGGGCCGGACGCGCTCTTCCTCGTAGATCGGCCGTCCGCGCTCATCAAAACCAGTCTGAACGGTACGGACGAAATGCTCCTTACGGGCAAGGGCTTCGCGGGCCCGTTCATTATAACCAGCGACATTTCGCACACCGATCTTGGACATCCGCCGATAACGGTCCTCCATTTCGCGAACCGTCCATTTCAGTGCCACGATCGCCTTCTTCGGATCGGTAACAACCGGTGCCAGCAGATGCGGGATGCCATCATAAACTGACAGTTCCAGCATCTTCGGATCGATCATAATGAACCGACACTTGTCCGGAGGCAGGCGATAGAGGATGGAAAGGATCATGGCATTTACGCCCACCGACTTACCAGAGCCGGTAGTTCCAGCGATCAAGAGATGCGGCATCTTGGCCAGATCGACGATGTAGGGCTCACCGCCAATGGTCTCTCCCAGTGCCATGGGCAGAACCTGACTATGTTTTTCGTACTCGGCGCTGGACAACAGGTCGCGCAGATACACCGTCTCACGCCGGGAATTGGGTAGTTCGATGCCGATGGCGTTGCGCCCGGGAACTACGCTGACCCGGCAGGCGGCGACGCTCATGGACCGGGCGATATCGTCGGAGAGCGCCACCACCCGCGCCGACTTCACCCCAGCGGCAGGTGCCAATTCATACAAGGTGACAACCGGTCCGGGCCGGATCTGATCGATGACGCCGCGGACGCCGAATTCAGCCAGCACGCTTTCAAGCAAGCGCGCGTTCTGGCGTAAAGATGCCTCGTCGAACGCCGCCGCACGGGCTTTAGACTTGGTGAGCATCGCTAGTTCGGGCAGGCGAAAGCCGGTACCTAGGGCATCCAGAAGGTCAGGCTGAGTCTCGCGTTCCTCGCGGCCCGAGGCCTTGGGGCCAACCTTTGGTGGCTTGATCGCCAAAGTGCCGAACGCAGAATCAGGGGCCGGGTTTGGCTGAGACACATCTTCAAGTGGTATTGGCGGGTCGCGCGGTTTCGCCTGACGGGTTTTTGACGCGCCAGAACGAGGGGCAATGGTGCGGACGGGGCTCCCGACCAGACCTCTTAGTGGAAGGGTAAAGCCCAGCGCGATCACCGCCAACAGGGCTAAGGCGGCAGCGGCGGCGAATTGCGGATAGGCTATGGGGAGGCTCGCAAGGGGCTGAGCGGCGAGACGCAGCAGACTGTCACCGGTCATGCCGCCTAAACCAGATGCCAGAGGCCAGGCTGCGGGCGGCGGCGGTGCGGCCAGCGCTCCCACCAGAGCCAGGATGCCAAGCCCGCCGAGCGCCAGGCGCAATCCGGGGCGGGCCGCCTTTGCCGAACCTCGAGCGATCTTTAAGGCTCCGGCCGCAAGAATCAGTAAGCCAACACCCCAGGCACCCAGACCCAGGGTCTGCATGGAAAGATCGGCGATCTGAGCCCCGGGCAAACCCAAAAGGTTCGCCGCCCCGCCCCCAGCAGAGGCATTAAGGCTCGGGTCCCCGGCATGATAGCTGGCCAGTGACAGAATCAATAGCAACCCCACCAGGGTCACTGCCGCCCCCCACAGGCGCGATGCGATGGCAGGAGACATGCCAAGACGCCCCAGTCCAACTCCCTGAGCGATGCCCCCGCGCCGCGCAACTCTCGCCATGCCATCTTCCCTCATCCCTTGAGACCCGTCTGCCCAAGTCCAGGGTCAGTTTGCCAGACCGACGGTTAAGAGGGCGTGACTTTTTCAGGCGGCCGCAAGGTTACCTTTGTTTCACTTGCCGCTTGGGCGTGGACTGTGCATTCGACCTTTGCGGAGGCACGTACATGCTGATCATTGAAGCTCTTAGTCACGTCTACCCCGGCGGGACCAAGGCGTTGGACGACGTCAACCTGACCGTGACCAATGGCATGTTTGGCCTGTTAGGCCCCAATGGGGCCGGAAAATCTACCCTGATGCGGATCATCGCCACCTTACAGGCACCCAGCGCAGGGTTTGTCAGGTTCAGCGACATAGATGTTTTGAAAGATCCGCAGTCGCTCAGGCGAACCCTGGGTTATCTGCCACAGGATTTCGGTGTCTATCCAAGGGTGTCGGCTTTGGACATGCTCGATCATATGGCTATTCTGAAGGGCCTCGCTGATAAAGCGCAGCGGCGTGAAGCGGTTGAATCACTGCTGCAACAGGTCAATCTTTGGGACCATCGGAAAAAGGCTCTGGCTGGGTTTTCCGGGGGCATGCGGCAGAGGTTCGGTATTGCCCAGGCCCTGATTGGCTCACCGAGACTGATCATTGTTGATGAACCGACGGCAGGACTGGACCCCGAAGAGCGCAACCGGTTTTTGAACCTGCTCGCGGAGATCGGCGAAAACGTAGTGGTTCTGCTATCGACCCATATCGTCGCCGATGTCACCGATCTTTGCCCCGCAATGGCGATCATCAGCAATGGCCGAATTGTCCAACAGGGCGCGCCGACCAAGCTGATCGAAAGGCTGGACGGGCGAATCTGGATGAAGCGTGTTGATAAGGCGCAACTGGCCGATCTGCGATTGAGTCACAATGTGATTTCTTCGCGCCTGTTTTCGGGACAGACCGTGGTTCACATCCTTGCAGATACTGATCCCGGTCAGGGTTTCACCCGCACTGCCGGTGGGCTTGAGGACGTCTATTTCTCAACCCTGCATCGCGCCATTGTCCCTCATCAGGCCGCTCAGGCCGTATGAGGTCCTCGCCCTCCATGTTTGGCCAGGTCGCTGCGTTCGAGTTTCGCCAGCAACTACGCTCGCCCCTGTTCTGGATCGTCACCGGCATTGTCTTTCTGTTAGTATTTGGGGTGATGGCCACCGAGAATGTGCACATCGGCGACAGCGCTAATGTGCACAAAAACAGCCCCTATATGATCGTGCAGACGCACCTGATCATGAGCATGTTTTTCATGTTCGCCTCTACTGCGTTTGTCGCCGGGTCAGTCCTGCGCGACGACGAAACTGGTTTTGGTCCGATCCTCCGGGCAGCGCCCCTGACAAAGTTCGACTATCTATACGGTCGTTTTTTCGGTGCCTTTGGTGCCACCGCCCTTTCGTTTGTCGCCGTGCCCCTAGCCATGACGGTGGGCGCCTGGCTGCCCTGGGTTGACCCTGAAAAGCTGGGGCCCTTCCGCGGTGATGCCATGCTGATGGCCTATTTTGTCTATGCGCTGCCGGTGCTTCTCCTCACCTCGGCGCTGTTCTTCACCACTGCGACCGTCGCTCGGTCGATGGCCTGGAGTTTTGTCGCCGCAATAGCCCTGGTGGTCATTTATTCCGTCAGTCTGTTTTTGCTGAGCAAACCCGAATTCGAGCCCCTGCTGTCGCGGTGGGACCCCTTTGGGCTCTCCGCCTTCTTCATCAGTACTGAGTACTGGACCGCCAGCGATCGCAACACCCTGTTAGTGCCCCTGGTTGGCAACGTTTTCTTCAATCGTTTCTTCGCCCTCGCCTTGGGCGCGACAGCCCTTGCGGCGGCCTATCCGCTGTTTCGATATCGGGCAACGCCCGGCGGCAAGGGGTCGGCGGCCCCTTCGGCCCTGAACAACCGGCCCGCCGCGACAGTCATACCGATCTCCGTCATACAACGCTTTGATCGCAAGGCCGCCTTAGCCCAGTTTGTCGCTCGTGCCCGCTTTGACATGGGCCAGATCCTCAAGAGCCCGGTGTTCTGGATCATCCTGGGCATGGGGATGATCAACGCCGGCCTGAGCCTCTGGGCCGTAACCGACGATACGCGTTATGGCGGAGCGCTGTTGCCGGCTACCCGCGTCCTGATCCCAGTCCTGGAAGGCAGTTTCTATTTTTTCTCAGTGATCCTGGCAGGTTTCTATGCCGGAGAATTGGTCTGGCGTGACCGGGACCGCCGCGCCAATGAGATGATCGATGCCACGCCGGCACCGGACTGGACCTTCATTGTGCCCAAGACCGTTGCCGTCATTCTGGTCTTGTTTGCCACGCTGATTGTCAGCGTTCTGGCGGCAATGATCGTGCAGGCGCTCAAGGGTTACTACGCCTTCGAGCCTGAAAAATATCTGCTCTGGTATCTGCTGCCACATGGGGTTGATCTGGCCATCATCGCCGCCTTGGCGATCTTTACCCAAGCCCTGTTGCCCAACAAGTTCTGGGGTTGGGGGGCGATGATCCTCTATATTGTGATGCTGTCCGCTGCGCCCGGCCTGGGTATTGAGCACAACCTGCTGGTCTTTGGGCACACCAACCCCGTGCCTCTGTCGGACATGAACGGTCAGGGGCGGTTCTGGGTCGGTGCCTGGTGGTTTCGTCTGTATTGGAGCGCCTGGGCCCTTAGCCTGCTGATCATCGCCTATGCCCTGTGGCGGCGAGGCACGGAAAGCCGTCTGGCCCCGCGCCTGGCCAGGGCTCCGGCAGCGTTTCGCGGTCCGTTGCTCTGGGCCAGTCTGGCTGTGATCCTGATCGGAGCAGGCTCAGGCGGTTTCATTTTCTACAACACCAATGTGCTCAACCCCTATCGTACCAAGATCAGCGATGATCAGTGGCAAGCAGATTATGAAAAAGCGCTCCTACCTTACGAGAAAGTTCCTCAACCCAGCGTCGTTCGTGTCACACTGAACGTCGCTATCAACCCCCATATACCGTCTCTGGAGACGCGGGGGGTCTATGTCTTGGAAAACCTCACCGGCGCGCCTTTGCGTCAGGTGCATGTGCGCTTTGACCGGCCCTTGTCGGTGCGGGCCTTGAGCGTAGAAGGCGCGCGTCCGATCAAGGTCTATGACCGTTTCAACTATCGCATCTTTGCCTTTGATACCCCCATGCAACCCGGTGAACGCCGCAGTTTAAGTTTTGATACAGTCCTGACCCAGCACGGATTTCGCACTGCGAGAAGCGATACCCGCGACCTCACCGAGGTGGTCGACAACGGCACCTTTGCCAACAGTTTTCAGATCGCGCCGCTGATCGGGATGACGCGAGATCGACTGCTTACCGACCGCGCGATCAGGCGCAGGAACGGTCTGCCGGCCGAGCTGCATATGGCTCCCCTGGGTGATCTGGCCTCGCGCAACACCAGCGTCATTGGCGGTGCGAGCTGGTCGCAGGCCGATATTACCGTCAGCACCGATGCCGACCAGACGCCAATTGCACCAGGCTACAAGGTTTATGACAAGACCGTCGGCGGGCGTCGCACGGCACGGTTCGTCACCGAAGCCCCGATCCTGCAGTTCTTTTCCATTCAATCGGCCCGGTATCAGGTGCGCACTCAGACTTATAAGGGTATCGATTTATCAGTCTATTTCGATCCCCAGCATGCCACCAATGTGGACCGGATGCTGCGAGCTATGCGCGTCTCGCTCGATTATTATCAGGCCAATTTCAGCCCCTATCAGTTCCGTCAGGCCCGGATCACCGAGTTCCCCGACTACGCCCAGTTTGCCCAGTCTTTTGCCGGCACCTTCCCCTGGTCAGAGGGACTGGGCTTCATTGCTGACTATCGCGACCCCAGTCGCATTGACCTGGTTACCTACGTCGCCGCGCATGAGTTCGCACATCAATGGTGGGCACATCAGGTGATCCCGGCTAACCAGCAGGGGGCATCTTTGCTGACCGAGACCATGGCGCAATATTCGGCTCTGCGGGTAATGCGTGAGATCTATGGGCCCGACAAGGTGCGAAAATTCCTTAAGTTTGAACTGGATTCCTATCTACGCAATCGCGGCGCCGAAGCTATGGCCGAACAGCCTTTGGAGCGAGTCGAAGACCAGGGTTACATCCATTATCGCAAAGGCTCGCTGGTCATGTACCGCTTGGCCGATGAGATTGGTGAGGATGCGGTGAACCGGGCTCTGCGCACCATGATCGCCAGATTTGCCTTCAAGGGTGCACCCTATCCCACGGCCTTGGATCTGGTCGCCGCATTCAGGGCCCAGGCTCCGGCGGACAAACAGTCTCTGATCACCGACCTGTTCGAAAAAATCACGCTCTATGATCTAAAGGCAACAAAGGCGACGGCACGCCGACGCGCCGACGGCCTGTGGGATGTGCAGCTGAAAGTCACCGCCGTAAAATACTATGCCGATGGTCTGGGCAAACAGCGTGAGGCCAGCTTGAACGAGACCATGTGGGTGGGTCTTTTCGAACAAAAACCAGACGAAAAAAGCTTTGGGCCAGGCGATGTTATCGCCATGCAAAAACGCCAAGTCCGCTCAGGCGACCAGACTTTCGCCTTTGTCACACACCGAGAGCCCAAATTTGCCGGCATCGATCCTTATGACGAGGTCATTGATCGCAATTCGGAGACCAACACCAGAAGCGTGAATTGAATGATTGATACAGTTAGCGACCGTGCGGATGCTAAAGACACTAGGATGAATTCCGCCACCTCGCGAAATGCCTTGGTGATTATCGCCGTCATCCTGGCCGGGGCAGCATTGCACTGGCTGGCCGATATCATCACGCCTCTGCTGCTGGCAGTATTTCTTTACGTGATGATCGACGGCTTGGCCCGGACGATTCGTAGCCGCCTGCCAGGATTTCCCGCCGCTGCGGCGACGGCAGCAGCCATCGGCTTGACCCTGAGCCTGCTGGCGGTGAGCATCATCATCGTCGCCACCAACGCCAATGGCTTCGTCACCACCCTGACCGGGGCTGTCCCCAAGATCACGCATCTGGTGGAACATCTGGCCGCAGTCATGCCCTTCGCAGGGCCCGATGGCCTACACCGGGTTTTGGGTGAAATTCCTGTCGGCGCACTGCTCGGGCGACTCGCCGGTAGCTTCCAGGGTTTCGCCGGCAATGCACTGTGGGTGCTGATCTATCTGGGCTTTCTGATTGCCGCACGCGGGGCATTGGAGCGCAAGGCGGCGCGTCTGTTTGTCAGTCCTGACAGCCGCCGGGATGCCGGACGAATATTCCTCAGCGTGCGCAGCGGCGTTCAGCAATATCTTTGGCTGCAATCGATCAACGGCGCGCTGATGGCCGGCGGCTCATTCACACTGATGACGGTGTTTGGCCTGGACAATGCGACCTTCTGGGCCTTCACCATCTTCATCGCCAGTTTTGTCCCGTTTGTCGGCGGCGCGATTGGCATCGCACTGCCCGCCTTGTTTGGTCTGTTGCAATTTGATGATCTCTGGCGATACGGGGGTTTATTCACCGGCCTGTGGCTACTGCACACACTTGTCGGGTCGATCCTGATGCCACGCCTGCAGGGCCAGAAGTTGAATATGGATCCTCTGGTTGTACTTTTGTCCTTGGCATTCTGGGGTGCAATCCTGGGCGTCGCAGGTCTTTTTCTGTCAACACCAATGACGGTCTTGAGCATGGCCATTCTGGCTCAGTTCCCAGGTTCGCGCTGGATCGCGGTACTTCTTTCAGCCGACGGTGAGCTTATAGGCGCTGGCGACACCGCGGGGGCGATGTCAGAGGTGGAAGTCTAGGACCGGGTATGTATTCAGAGCAATCCAAAGCCAGCGTCCCGGTGACGCCCGAGGTCATAAGCCTCGCCTTTGCCACCCGGCGCGGTATCGCCAGTTTGAGCGAGGCCGAACAGGCGTTCATCCAGCTTGTGCTGCAGGATTGGCGGGCCGAAGAGCTGCCAGGCCTGGACGCGGACGATCTGGCCGTAGCTCTCAGCGGCCTGTGGGATTTTGCCAGCGCAAGCCTTGGGTTGGAGGCGACTGCGCGGATCACCCCGGCGGTCAGCGCCGCAGGCCAGCCTTTGGGCCTCGACCTGTTAGAGATTGTCCAGCCAGACGGCCCCTTCCTGGTCGATAGCGTCATGGCCGAGGTCGGTGAGGCAGTCGGCAATGTCGTTGCCATGTTCCATCCGATCGTAGATCTGGGCTGGGGTCGTCGATCGATGATCCAGGTCTGGCTATCGCCCCTGGGTGAGGAACGGCGTCAGCCTCTGGTCGAGGGCTTGCTGGCGGCCCTGAGCGATGTGGCTAAGGCGGTCAGCGACCTGCCCGGCATGCTTACGCTGTTGTCGCGCACCGTCGAGGAACTGGAGGTGCAGCCCGCTGCGGACCCGGAGGCGCTGTCCGAAGCGGCCGCTTTTCTGCGCTGGCTGGAGGCGGGACATTTCATTTTTCTGGGGACGCGGGTTTATGAGTACCCGCGCACCGCAGACGGCGGTTACGCGAGTGAAGAGCCCCTGTATCAGCCGGAGGCTAGTCTAGGGGTTTTACGCGACCCCACCAGGGCGGTCCTGCGCCGGGCCAACGAGCCGGCTGTCCTGACCGCCAGTCTGCGGCGAGGCCTGGAACTGGCCGATCCAGTCGTTGTCGCCAAGTCTAACCTGCGCTCCCACGTGCACCGGCGGGTGTTCATGGATTACGTCGGCGTGCTGCGTTATGGCACAGACGGCAGGCCCGCAGGGGAAGTGCGTTTCGTTGGCCTGTTCACCTCTGAAGCGCATGATGAGCCGGCCCGTGAGACTCCATTTCTGCGCCGCAAACTGGCTCAGGTGATGCGGACTGCGGGATTTGTCCCACGCAGCCATAATGCCCGCCGATTGGCCGCCATCTTGGAATCCCTGCCCCGCAGTGAGCTGTTTCAGACACCAAACGCGGAACTATTGACCACCGGTCTGGGCATTCTGCACCTGTTTGATCGCCCCAAGATCAAGCTGTTTGTGCGACGGGACCCCTGGGACCGGTTTATTTCGGTTCTGTTCTATGCCCCCCGTGATCGTTATGACGCTCGCCTGCGCACGAGCGCCGGAGAGCGGATCGCAGATGCCTTTTGCGGACGGGTTTCGGCCTACTATCCGGTCTTTTCCGATGCGCCGCTGGCACGGGTTCAATTCATCATCGAACTTGCACCTGGCGAGCACCCTTCGCCAGACTTGAATGCTCTGGAATCTGATGTCGCTCTGCTGGCGCGGACCTGGGACGATGACCTCGAAGCCGCAGTTCGCGGGCAAAGCGCGGAGCCCAAGCAGGTCCCTCAGATCCTGCTTACCTGGCAAGGCGCATTCCCACCTGGGTATCGCGAGCGTTATGATGGTGACGAGGCTTTCACAGACCTGTCCGTCCTAGGCCCGGTTGCCGATGAGCGGCGGGTATGCATCCGGGCGTTTCGCACCGCAACTGACGGGCCGCTGCTGTTTCGCTGCAAAATCTATCAGCTCGGGACCACCCCTATCGCCCTGGCACGGGTCTTGCCAATTTTCCAGGATATGGGGCTGAGCGCGCTTTCGGAGGAAAGCTATTCAATCACCCCTCTGAGTGACGATGGGCAACGCCGCCAGACCTGGATTCATGAATTCATTCTGCAGGATGAGAACGGCGAGCGCCTGAGCTTTGCCGACATCAAGATGCCGTTCGAAGCCGCATTCATCGCTGTGTGGGACGGCCAGCTGGAAACAGATCGGTTCAACCGCCTGGTTATGGAGATCGGTGCGAGCCCGCGGCAGGCGGCTTTGATCCGGGCTCTGGCGCGTTATCGCCAGCAGTCTGGTCTCGACCCCAGCCCTGCGGTGCAGCAGAGCGCAGTTGCCGAACACCCAGATGTGACTCGGCTGATCCTGGATCTCTTTGCCATCCGTCTGGATCCAGGGCGCGGCGCAGAGATCGCCAGCAGAACTGAAGACGCCAGGGAGATTAGCTTGCAGATTGAGACCGCTTTGCAGGCGGTCGATAGCCTTGATGATGACCGGGTTCTGCGCCGGTTGACCGCTCTGGTCATGGCCATCACCCGGACAAATTTCTACCAGCGCGACGATGCGGGAAATGACAAAGTCCACATCAGCTTTAAGGTGGCCAGCCGCGAGTTGGCGGACCTGCCCCTACCCAAGCCCTACCGGGAGATTTTCGTCAGCGCCCCCAATGTCGAAGGCGTGCACCTTCGCTTTGGACCGGTAGCGCGCGGCGGCCTGAGGTGGTCTGACCGACGCGATGACTTCCGTACCGAGGTTCTGGGCCTGGTCAAGGCGCAGCAGGTGAAGAATGCGGTAATTGTGCCGGTGGGCTCAAAGGGCGGTTTCTTTCCCAAGGGATTGCCGAGGACGGGAGGAGAAGCTGCCAGGGTTGCGGTGATCGAAGCCTATCGCACCTTCTTAAGAGGACTGCTGGATCTGACTGATAACCTAGGCCCCGACGGCACTGTGATCGCGCCGCCAGACGTCGTGATCTATGACGGCGAGGATCCGTATCTGGTGGTTGCCGCCGACAAGGGAACTGCCACTTTTTCCGACATCGCCAATGGTGTGGCCGCAGACTATGGCTACTGGCTGGGTGATGCCTTCGCCTCTGGCGGGTCTGCCGGCTATGATCACAAGGCCATGGCGATCACTGCGCGGGGGGCCTGGGAATCGGTCAAACGCCATTTTCGCGAATTGGGCGTAGATATCCAGCGCGAGCCGGTCAGCGTGATCGGCGTAGGCGACATGTCCGGCGACGTCTTTGGCAATGGCATGCTGCTCTCGCGGCAGCTGAAGCTACTGGCGGCCTTTGATCATCGACACATCTTCCTCGATCCCGACCCCGATCCGGCAACGGCCTGGCAGGAGCGTAGCCGGGTCTTCGCGCTACCGCGATCATCCTGGCACGACTATAATCGGGCCTGTATTTCCCAAGGCGGAGGGGTTTTTGCGCGAAGCCTCAAATCGATCCCATTGACGGGCGAGGTCAGGGCCATGCTCAACCTGAAAATCGAGGCCTTGCCACCGGTTGAGCTGATCGGCGCGATCCTAAGGGCGAGGGCAGATTTATTGTATCTGGGGGGCATCGGTACCTATGTCAAAAGCGCCGGCGAATCCAACCTCGACGTCGGCGACAAGGCCAATGACGCGGTGCGCATCAACGGCCGCGATCTGAACTTTAAGGTCGTTGGCGAGGGCGCGAATCTGGGCTTCACCCAGGCCGCACGCATCGAGTTTGCTCTGGCGGGGGGCCGGATCAACACCGACGCCATCGATAATTCTGCCGGGGTCGATACGTCCGACCACGAGGTCAACATCAAGATTCTCACTGGCATGGCGATGCGGGCCGGAGACCTGGCTAAGCCGGATCGTGACCCTTTGCTGGCGTCGATGACCCAAGACGTTGGCGAGCATGTTCTGGCCCATAATTACGACCAGACCCTTAGCCTTTCGATACTTCAGGCCGGTGCCACGGAGGCCCTTGAACCTCAATCCCAGTTCATCGCCACACTTGAGCGGAGCGGTCGCCTGGACCGCAGCGTCGAGTATCTCCCCGATCTCGCGACCCTGGCCGAGCGGGGCAAGGCCGGCAAAGGCCTGGTGCGGCCAGAATTAGCCGTGCTGCTTGCCTATGGAAAACTTGATCTGTTTGACGACATCATCGCCTCATCGGCCCCCGACGATGCGCATTTCGAAACCACGCTTCGCGACTATTTCCCCAAGGGCCTGCGCCGTTTCGAAACCCATATGCGCCAACATCGTCTGCGTCGCGAGATTATCTCAACGGTGATCAGCAATGAGCTGGTGAACATGCTGGGACCGACGTTTCCTGGACGCCTACGCGCTGCGGCCGGTTGCGACACGACTGCCCTGATCACCGCGTTTGAGGCGGCCAGACATATATTACGCCTCCCCCAGATCTGGAACCGAATTTCCCGCCTGGACGGCAAGGCCCCGGCATCCGGGCAGATTGTCCTCTACCGAGAGGTCAGCTCGGTGATGCGCGGTCTGATCTATTGGCTCGCCCGGCGGGTGGCGCGCGATGACTTAGGTGTCCGGGACCTGATTGAAGCCTATCAACCCGCGGTGGACCGGCTCAAGGAGTTGGTGCCAGGAGTGCTGTCGCCATTTGAACAAAAGGCTGCCGTCCGCCGAGCTGCGGTCTGGATCAAGGCGGGGAGCCCCAGGGCCGTTGCCCATTCGGTGGCTTTAATGCGACCGCTGAGTCTGGTCGTCACCTTAACCGATCTGGCAACGGTTCAGGCCTGGCCGCTGGACAATGCCGCCTTCGTTTACCATCGAGCGGGCGGCGTTTTTGGTTTTGACAAGGTGCGGGCGGCGGCCGCGGCCAGATCGAGCCCCGATCCCTATGAACGCCTGGCCGTGCGGTTGCTGATCGAGGAGTTGTTGATGCAGCAATCAAAGGTCGCCAGCGCGATCATGACCTATGCCGGCACGCCGTCCGACACCGCCCACCCTGAACGCGACCGCGCCCAGGTCTCGGCTTGGTCCGCCGCTCATGCCGCTGAGGTGAAAGCCGCCCGCCGCACGCTGGACGATATCGAACACGCCGCCGGCGGCTGGACCTTCGCCAAGCTGACCATCGCCAAGGGAGCCTTGCGCGAGTTGGCAGGCGGAGGAATTCGTAATTTTGTTTAGGGAAGCGTGGAATCAGATTCGGTACCCAACGGCTATGGTCCAGATAGAAATGGCCCACGTGCGGTGATCAAATGATCATGCTTCTCGGGAAGACTCTTTGAGCTCCAACCCTCTTGGCGTATGTGAGTCGGGATGACTTATTGGCGTAAGCATACGGGGAGACGGAGCCTAAATGGCCATTGAAATGAGCAAGCACGTCCGAACCACGATTCGATATGACGGACCTGCGCTCGGTGGTCATGAGATGGACGTACAGGATTTGGCACCAGCATTACTGGCGCTCGCCGACCTTATCCAGCTCGCCAACAAAAAGTTCAACGGTTCACAGGCAGACATCAGGGTGCTGGTCAATGCCGATGTCGAGCAGCGATGCTTCATGATCGACATCAGCTTGGTACAGTCCCTACTGGATCAGGCAAAGGGCTTTTTAGGCTCCGATCACATCAAAACCGCCAAAGAAATCGCCGAATGGATTGGTATATTAGGTAGCAGCAGCATTGGTTTATTCCAGCTTCTGAAATTCCTTCACGGGTCCAAACCGGCGGACAAGCCACTACACATTCAAAACGATGGCTCCGGGAACATCATCATCACTGGCAATGGCAACACAATAACTGTCCCGCAGCCGGTCTATGAACTGGCGCACGAACCAAAGGTTGTTGAGCGCGCTAAGGCAGTCATGCGACCGTTGGAGAGAGAAGGCTACGAAACGTTGGCTTTTTTGGAGGGGAAATCTGAGATATTTGAGATTAATAAGATCGAGGCTGCGGGTATTTCGGAATTGGCCAGCCAGCCACTAACAGACATTCCAAGTGAAAGCGCCTCACAGATTCGGGGTCAGGTTCGCATCAAATCGGCCCAATATGAGGGCGGCGCTCAGTGGGCTCTGCTTTGGAACGGGCGAGCAATAAATGCGGAGATGGCGGAACACGCTTCGGATTGGGTGGCCGATTTTCAGGCGAACAAGGTCAATGCACCCCCTAACAGTATCCTTGATGTGTCGATGGTTGAAACGGCACAGCTCGATGCCCAAGGAGCGATCATCGGTAAGCCATCCTACCGGGTGCTAGGAGTCCACAGCGTGACTCCTCCGCCTCAGCAAATCGGCTTGTTTGAGGACAAGCATTCGTAGAGCTTGCAATCACGGCGAGCTCGACAATATTGCTCAGGATAGCCTGGGCGAAGTCGCGGGCTGCGGGGATGTCATCGACATTCCGTAGCTCGCTAGAGAAGCCGGCACAGTATTCACCACTAGCGGCCGACCTAAACCGGCAATGGTCAGTGCCTGAACACCCGCGTTCCGGTAAAGGCCATGGCAATGCCTGCGGCGTCGGCGGCGGCGATCACCTCGTCGTCGCGGATGGAGCCGCCTGGCTGGATCACCGCCCGCGCACCGGCCTCTACCGCCTGCAACAGACCATCGGCGAAGGGGAAAAAGGCATCTGAAGCGCATGCGGATCCCCAAGCGAGGGACTGGGTCAGACCCGCAGCCTCGGCGGCTTCTCCCGCCCGCATTGCTGCGATTCGCGCGCTGTCGCGGCGGTTCATCTGGCCGGCACCGATGCCGGCAGTCTGACCGTCTTTGGCAAAGACGATAGCATTGGACTTGACGTGCTTGGCCACGGTGAAGGCGAACAACATGTCTCGCACCTCAACTTCCGTCGGTTGTCGTTGGCTGACGATCTTCAGGTCAGAGCGGGTGATCCGTGTTGTGTCGCGTGCCTGGACCAGAAACCCACCGGCAACCGATTTGAAAGTCTCGCCGGCGGCCCAGGGATCTGGCAAAGCGCCCATGAGCAGCAGACGTAGGTTTTTCTTGGCAGCAAAGATCGCAATCGCCTCTTCGTCGGCGTCCGGCGCGATCACGACTTCGGTAAAGATTTTCACCATTTCCGCCGCTGCGGCTGCGTCCAGACGTCGGTTGACGGCGATAATGCCGCCAAAGGCCGAGACCGGGTCGCATTGCAGGGCGCGCTGATAGGCCTCCGCAAGGGTGCTTCCCAGAGCGACACCACAGGGGTTGGCATGCTTTATGATTGCCACAGCGGCGCCGGCCGCCGGGTCGAACTCGGCGACCAGTTCCACAGCCGCATCCGTATCGTTAATATTGTTATAGCTGAGGGCCTTGCCCTGTACCTGGCGGGCAGTGGCCACCCCCGCGCGCGGGCTGGGGAAGGTATAGAGCGCGGCAGCCTGATGCGGATTTTCCCCATAGCGCATTGCCTGCTGCAGGCTGCCCGATATGCTCTTGCGCCCTGGCCAGGTCTCGCCCGTCTGAGCCGCGAACCAGGCCCCTATGGCGGAGTCGTAGGCGGCCGTACGGCCAAAGGCTCTTACGGCGAGGGCCTTGCGCAGTTCCAGTCGGGTGACCCCCTCCGAACGCAGGGCCTCCAGCACCTGCGCCATGTCGTCCGGTGACGTGCATACGGCGACGTAGGCGTGGTTCTTTGACGCCGAGCGGATCATCGCCGGGCCGCCGATGTCGATATTTTCCACACAGGCCTCAAAGTCCGCACCAGAGGCCACAGTGGCCTCAAAAGGGTAGAGACTGACATACAATAGATCGATGCCACCGATGCCATGGTCGCTCATGGCCTGGGCATGGGTCGGCGCATCCCGGACCCCTAGCAGGCCGCCATGCACAACCGGGTGTAGGGTCTTTACCCGCCCGTCCATCATTTCCGGATAGCCGGTGAGATCGGCCACGTCCTTCACCGGCAAGCCGGCGGCGGCGATGGCAGCGCGGGTGCCGCCCGTGGAAACGATCTCCACCCCCAGATCGACCAGAGCCCTGGCCGTATCGATCAGGCCAGTTTTATCGAACACAGAGATCAAAGCGCGCCGCACGGGCGCGGCATCAGGAGCGAGCGGAAAAGCGGGCGCGGATATGGCGGTCTCCAAACCTATGGGAGGGCGCCCAGGCGTGCGGCAGGAAAACAGGCCCCGCGCTCCCCGGTGGTAAGCCACCTTCATCGCCAGTTACGCAGGTCGCGACAAAATAGTGACCGCCTGGGGGCTGTCAACCGCTGATCGACTTCGGTCAGGAGGAGTGCGCCCGGCGACGCCAGAGATAGTGCCAGTCCCGCATTGAATCTCGGCGAACGCCCGCAAAGCAGCTCAAGGTAACGCTGTCGTTGACGGTTCCCGCCTCGATCTTGACATCGTGCTTCAACAGTCAGCTACTGCGAACGTTGGTTTCTCTTTAAGGGGGGTGGGAACGATGGCGGATAGCCGAGACGATGTCGGGACAGCGATACCCGGCCCACAGACCACAATGGACACGGTCTTTTTTCGCGAGCTGGCGGAAGCCTACCTGCTGATCGACTATATCTCCTCGCAACGCGACAGGCGCCTGCCAGCGGCGATCGACCTCGATGGTGATGGCCAGCCCGACAAAGGCGATTGGATGGCCGCGATCTGTGAACTAACCTGGCCCCCGGAAGGTGACGCTAAAGCCATAACCCATCAGGCAGAATTCCTGATCCGCACACGCGACGCGTTAAATCGTATCGCCGCGCCGGCCACAGGTGCATCGATCGCCTTTACAATCTTAGCAGTTGACGAAGACCTGCCCCGCACCCAGGATGTGACGGATAGTTCTGGAGCTGGACCCGCGTCGGAGGTCGTCAGGCTTAGCCCTTGGCGCTCGCTTGTCCGCAGGCAACCTAGCCCTCGGAGGCCCTCACAACGGGGGATTCGACCGGTCCGCGATAGCATTACGGGCCTAACGCGTTATGACTTAGCCTTACAGGCCTTTCCCAACCTCAAACGTCCCGCCGTACGGTTCAGGCGGTTCAATAGGATTTTGATTTTTCTGTTGTTCGCCTGGTTGATCGTCACGCTCAGTCTATCGTGGAACGTCGCCTCAGGGAACAATCTACTGGGGCAGGTCCATACGGCCAGAATTGAAGCCGAAGAGTTCGACAAGACCATCCCGGCGCTACAGGCTGGTGCCCTAGCCGTCGTCAGCTCTGATACGGCACCCACCCTGCGGAACAACGCCCTCATTGAGACGGTTAAACACCAGCTTTATTTGCAGCATCGTGTCGAGGCGACGCGGGATAATCTGGCCTCCTGGGCCGCCGTCTGGCCGGCAGCGGCGGCCTGGCCATGGATCACCCGACCTGCAGCGCATGCAGATGCTGGGTCCGGACCAGGCCGGCAGGAACGCGAGGCTATTGGGGCCAGCCTCTGGGCCGCGACGCTGCTGAACACTTTGAGCAATTCAGTGCTACCCGTCTTTTACGGCCTGTTGGGTGCAGGTGCAGCTGTGGTTCGAGGCTTATCGGGAAAGATGCGAGATAGCTCGCTTGCGCCGCGCGATCTGATGTTCTCACTGATTCAGCTGGCGTTGGGCGCGACCATCGGAGCCTGTATCGGCCTGTTTGTCGCGCCTGCTGGGACCGATCTGAAGAATGCTCCCGGACTCGTCGGCAGTGCGCAACTTTCGGCCTCGGCCTGGAGTTTTCTCGCCGGGTTCGGGGTCGAGCATGTCATCATTGTCCTAGAGGCGCTCCTGGCCCGAATCATCAGCGTGCCGGACGGGCCTAAGAAAACGGCGTAGGTTAGCCACCATAGCCACTCACCCGCGTTTCGGTGACACCATCGCCATGAACTCCAACCCGCCGGTAGATCAGGGCTTCGGCCACGTGTACCCGGCGCACGGCATCTGCACCTTCCAGGTCGGCAATAGTGCGTGCCAGACGTAGAGTACGGGTCCAGCCGCGGGCGGTCAGGCGGTTGGCTTCGGCGGCACGGGCCAGCAGGGCCTTGGCCGGGGCGTCCAGGGCGACAATGGTCTCCAGCCATGCGCCTTCGGCACGGGCGTTGAGCGGCGAAGCGCCACCTTGACCGCTCGCGACAGCGCGGTCGATCTGAATCTGGCGGGCGGTGGCAACGCGGGCGGCGACCTCGGCGCTGCCCTCGGCGGGAGGCGGCAGGGAGAGGTCGGCAGCCGTCACCGGGGGCACGTCTACGGCAAGATCGATGCGGTCCATCAACGGGCCGGAAATCTTGGCTTGATAGGACTGTTGACACCTCGGCGCCTTGCCACAGAACCCCCTCCCCGGACCCGCATTTCCGCATTTGCAGGGATTCATAGCAGCCACAAGTTGGACCCGTGCCGGATAGCGAATGTGGGCATTTGCTCTGGCGACGATGACTTCGCCGGTTTCCAGCGGTTGGCGCAGGCTGTCCAGAGCCTGACTGCTGAATTCGGGCAATTCATCGAGGAAAAGAACGCCGTTATGGGCCAGGGAAACCTCGCCTGGCTTAACCCGCACTCCGCCGCCGGTCAGGGCCGCCATACTGGCCGAATGGTGGGGCGCTCGGAACGGGCGAGCGCGGCTGAGTGCGCCCCTGGCGATCAGGCCAGCGATGGAATGCACCATTGAGGTTTCTAGCAATTCCGCCGCCGTGAGCGGTGGCAAAAGGCCGGGGAGCCGCTGAGCCAGCATGGACTTCCCCGACCCGGGTGGGCCGACATACAAGAGGTTGTGACCACCGGCCGCGGCGATCTCCAGGGCGCGCTTGGCGTTTTCCTGACCCTTTACATCTCGCAGATCGGGGCCTTGGCCGCTATCCAGCATCGGCCCAGGTTTGGGCTGGCCAAGGATCTGAGTGCCGCGAAAATGATTGACTAGACTGATCAGGGATCTCGGTGCCAGGATCGCTGTTTCACCGGCCCAGGCCGCTTCGGGTCCGCAGGCCTCGGGGCAGATCAGGCCCAGGCCCATGGCCCCTGCCGCCATCGCCGCCGGCAGGGCCCCAGCCACCGGGGCAATCTCGCCGTTCAGATTCAACTCGCCAATCGCCACCCAGCCATCCAGGGCATCTTGCGGCAGAATGCCAATGGCCGCCATCATGGCCAGGGCTATCGGCAGATCAAAGTGATTGCCCTCTTTGGGCAGGTCTGCTGGGGCCAGATTGGCTACCACCCGACCTTGCGGCAGGGCCAGGCCAAGCCCGGCAAACGCCGCCCGCACGCGCTCCCGCGCCTCACCCACCGCCTTGTCAGCCAGGCCGACGACAACGAAGGCATTGGGACCGCCGACGCGCTGTACCTCGACGTCGACGCGACGCGCTTCGACACCATCAAAGGCTACCGAAACCACCCGCGCCGCCATCACCCTCGCCCTCCGCCCACAAATCTATCCACAACAGGGCCACATCGTCCGGGCCAGATCAAGAACAAAAGAGAAACAAGAAAGGAAATCGTAACGGGTATGTGAACCGAGAGCCGGACGCACCTCTTGTTAGGCGGCGCAGACCCGCCGACCGAGGTCCTCTAAATCCTCGTCTGTATGCCCAGCCACTTCGTTTCACTATTTATTCAATGCTGCATTTATTCGGAACCGAAAATATCTGAATCTGAATGACAGCTCGTTTTGATACCGTCCAACACAGGGTGGTGGTGATGGCTTGATCAGCGCCAACGCCCCTTGGCACAA
>JAYTXQ010000285.1:0-9953 GCA_043742825.1 Caulobacteraceae bacterium
GCTTAAGGGACAGACCGCATTCGCCGCCATCCGCAACCTCATCGACGGAAACTTCGCCCTCCCTTAAGCCGCATCCAAGCCAACCCCGTGAGCAATTACCTGACAGTCGCCGGGACCTTGGAGATTGCGGACAGCAATTGGGACGGGCCTGGTAAAACAGATAAACTCGGTGGCCTTTGCTTGTTCAACGGCGCATTGATCGGGCGGCTGATTGATCAGGCATCGACCGCTTGGCCCACGGCGGGACGGCTTCGTTTGCATGGCTTCATGTACCGGTCGATTCAAGCCTTTGACCTCTGCCAAGACAAGGTTGAATGTCGCCTTGATTGGCTGAAGCGGCAATTCACCGACCCACCGACCAGAGGTGGTTTCACCCCGCAACCGTACGAACACCTGGCAAAGCTCTATCGTGACGAAGGCCGCGTGGCTGATGCCGACAGAGTGGCCGTGCGCAAACGGGACTTGGAACTCTTGCACTCTAAGGCGTGGTTCTTCTCTCGCCTTCCGGACCTGCTGATGCAGATCCTGGGCTACGGATACAGCCGTAGCCGCGCCCTGGCCTGGACCGTCGCCTGGTGGGGCCTTGGTGTGGTCGGGATTTGGCTGTTTCTGCTTTATGGACCCCTGGAGTTCAAACGCGTTCATCCGACCGTGATCAATCAGCCCATGGTCTATGTTGCTCCGGGTTGGGACCGCGCCACGGGCCAATGGCAGGGGGAACATGCATACGCCAGGACTGAGGATGGTTGTCGGGGGGTCATTGTCCCGGTCTATGCCCTGGATCTCATGCTGCCCATCGCCGACCTGGGGCAGGCTGCGGACTGCCGCCTCGAAAGCTCCGGCACTTGGGGCGGCGTGGCGCAATTGGGTCGGACGCTCTACCAGATCATCGGTGCCGTTTTGATCGCGGTTCTGGGCATCTCCCTGACCGGTCTGGTACGCAAGGACTAGGCGGCGTGTTCCGACTTTTCATCACCTCTACGGTAGCGGGACGAGCCTGGGGCGAGCGGCTGGCGCAGGCGATCGCTCAGGCACATATCGTCGAGGACGAAGACACCGATCCGATTGAGATCACACTCGATGAGCCTGATCTTGACGGGGACGTGTGGGGGCAGAAACTTGGCCCGAGCCTCAAAGACTCGGACCTCGTGCTGGTCGTTCTGGCAGCGAACGGCTACGGTGGTTATGAAATCGAGCCGGGGCTGGTTCGCACAATCGCGCGCTCGCCGGAAACCGAAAAGCGGTTAATGCCGGTTATTGTGGACGCCTTGCCGGGGTGTCTGGCCGACTATGACCTCGAAAAGGTGCGACTTCGCGCTGTACCTGGCCTCGCGATCAGCCAGCACCCTTACAACGGCGACGAGGCAGTCTGGTTGGCGGCAACCTTGCACGGCATCGCCTTGGCGGTGACAGGTATTCTGGAGCACGGCCAACGACCAGACGCGGTGGATGTCCTCGAAGCCCAGAGAGATTGCCTCACAGCAGTACAGGCCGCGCGCGATGCCTATGCAGATGACGGCGGCTTCCTCGGAAGGATCTGGCCGCCGGGCGATGAGGCGGTCAAGGGGTTTGCCGCAGCCCTGAACGCCGGTCCGCCATGGGTTTTCAGTGTCGCTGAGGACCTCACCGACGACGCTCGCCGGCTGGCGCGCAACGCTAAAGCCGCCAATACTGCAGACGCGCTGATGCGCCTGGGGTCCTGTATCCGAGATCTTGCTCTGGGCCTCTTCCAGGCTGGAGCCGACATCGTTCTGCGCCCTGATTCCAGCGCTCAGAGTATTGATACCACTCGCACCGAGCAGCTCGAACAATTGCAACGCGTCGCGACCGGCGCGGTGGCTGTTGAATCCCGGACCGAGGCCGTAGTCGTCGTGTTGGACGATGATCAGCCGCTAAGCGGGCCGGTTGGCGAAGCCGCAAGCAAAGCCAACAGTTCAGCAATCGTCATGCGGCAGGCTGCCGGAAATCCGACCCCGACTATTCCCGGTCAGGCCTCATCTCCTAGACTGCAGGTAACACGCCCACCCAGACGGCGCGGGCGGTTGCAGGTGTTGCAACGGGCGCTAGGGGCGTTGCTCAATGCTATGCGGGACCTTGCTGCCCTTCGCCGTAGGGTCCCTAGCGAAGTCGCCGTCCGTATTGACGCATTGGGAGCGGCGGTTGCGAGTCTGAATCTGGACGCGCGTGAACTTATCGACCGTGTCGAAGGCTACCCGTCGATGGTCCGCCTGCCGCGTGGCAAATTCATGATGGGCTCGCCGTCGGACGAAGACGGCCGGTTTGGGGGTGAAGGACCCGTGCATGAGGTAACCATCGCCTATGACTTCGCTATCGGGCGGGGTCCGGTGACATTCGCGATGTGGGATGAGGCACGCGCTGCCGGTGCGCCGCTGGAGCTGCTTGGTGATGCGAGTTGGGGCCGGGGCAACCGGCCGGTGATCAATGCTAGTTGGGAAGAGGCACAGGCATATATTGCCTGGCTGAATGACGAGCATCGCTTGACGGGGGGCTGGAACGCATATCGCCTGCCGTCGGAAGCTGAATGGGAATATGCCTGTCGGGCGGGCAATCAGAAGGCCTTTAGCTTTGGCGACAGCATCGACGAGTCTCAGGCTAATTTTGTGCGAAATGTAGGGAAAACGACGCCGGTCGGTTCCTATCCGTCCAACGCCTTCGGTCTTTACGACATGCATGGCAATGTATGGGAATGGTGCGAAGATCCCTGGCACAATAACTACAAAGGCGCACCTTCGAACGGCTCGGTGTGGCAAAATAGTGACACCTCGGAGCGCGTCATGCGCGGTGGTTCGTGGAGCCTCAACCCGCGGGACCTCCGTTCCGCCTACCGCAGCAGGGGCGACCCTACCGGTCGGGACTACGGTAGGGGTTTCCGTTTGGCCAGGACCCTTTCACGATCTCCCCCCTGACCCCTTGTCCTCCTGCGTCTTTAACCCATGGTTCCTTATGGGGGTCTGGGGGCGGGAGCCCCCAGCGCGCCGGGCCTGGCGATTCCGCCGCAATCTGGCCACCCGACTCAGGCCAGCCTCGCTTATATGGAAACAGCCCAGAAACGAGACTCGCCTCAGCGCACCGTTGGCCCGGCACTTGAATCGGTGAACGGATTCCTGCGTTGGTTGATCCCGACCGTCGAAAAGTTCCCGCGTTCGCAGAAGTTTCTCCTCGGCGACCGCATCCAGTCCTCGGCGCTCGATGTGCTGGAACGGCTGATCGAAGCCACTTACGACCGCGACCGCGCCGCGAGCCTGCGCGCCGCCAATCTGGGTGTCGAGAAACTGCGCCATCTCATTCGCCTGGCATTTGACCTGCGGCACCTGGATGAGCGCCGATATGAATGTGCGGCGCGCGATCTGGACGGGATCGGTCGCCAGATCGGGGCGTGGCGCAAGGCTCATAAGGTCCATGCCCCGGCGGCATAGGGGGCTTTTCGCGGAAATCGCCAATTTTAGAGCTTTGCGGCGAGCGTCCATGCGGGCGGCCAAGGGCAAACGCAAAAAGCCAGGGGCAGCGGCTTTTCTGGCTGATCTTGAGCCGGAAATCCTACGTCTGGAACGGCGGCTGAAGGACGGGAGCTACAGACCCGGTACCTATCACAAGATCGAGATATACGAGCCGAAACACCGCGTGGTTTCCGCAGCTCCATTCCGCGACAGGGTCGTGCATCACGCCTTGTGCGCCGTGGTCGCCCCGCTCTTTGAGACCGGCTTTATCGCCCACAGTTTCGCCAATCGCCTAGGCAAAGGGACCCATCGGGCGGTAAAGATCTATGAGGGCTATCGCGACAGATATCGCCATGTGCTGCGCTGTGACGTGTTCCGCTATTTTCCCGCCATCGATCACGACATACTGAAACTCGACCTGCGCCGTCGCCTCGGCTGTGAGCCGACCTTGGCGCTGCTGGATCGGATCATCGACGGCTCAAACGATCAGGAACCGGTCATTGCGCATTTCCCCGGAGATGATCTCTTTTCTCCGCACACACGGCGGCGTGGCCTGCCGATCGGCAATCTGACAAGCCAGTTTTTTGCCAACCTTTACCTCGATCCGCTTGATCATTTCTGCACGGAGGTTCTGCGGGCACCCTATCTTCGCTACGTCGATGATTTTGCCCTTTTTCACGACGACCCGGATGTCTTAGCGTGCTGGCAGACGCGAATTGCCGGGTTTCTGGAGGGCAGGCGGCTGTTGTTGCACCCTCGCAAGACCGTGATTCTGGCAACCATTGAACCCGCAGAATTTCTTGGCTACACGCTGGTTCGCGGTGGTCTTCGCCGCCTTCCCGAGGATAGTGTGACCCGGTTTCGAGGGCGGTTGCGCAGCATGCGAGACCGAATTGGCGCTGGGACGCTCGATCCGCAAGCCGCTGCTACCCGCATCCAGGCATGGGAAGCCCATGCGGCCTTCGCGCATACCCGGCGGCTGAGGCGGGCGATTTTAGCGGGTTAATACCCGTAATCTGGAATGAGGTCTTGCAGCTGTCGGTCATACTGTAGCGCTGCTATGTACGGTTGGGTGCGTTTCTCATTGACAAATTGCAATATATTCGCTATTTTGTTTGCTCTAGATGTCAGCCAATCTTGGACGTAAGGAGCCCCATGACCTACTCACCACAACGACTGCGGTGCCGTAATTAACGGTGATTTACGGCGAAAACTGAATTCCCCGAGGCGGCGGCCGGGGGCCTGCCGCCCGCGCTCCGGACCTCACAGGCAGACCCACCGGATCTAGGGCGAGGCGAAATTCGATGGTCCCGTCTAACCCGAGCCCGCTCGAGTGGCCAATTTTGCGACCGCAGGCGACTCGGTTCACCGTCGTTTCGTGCGCGACTCACAAAGATCGCGATCCGCGCGCCCTGGTCGGCTCCCTCGAAGCGCGTCATGCGCGGTGGTTCGTGGAACAACAACCCACAGAACCTCCGTTCCGCCTACCGCAACAGGAACAACCCTACCAATCGGAACAACAATAGGGGTTTCCGTTTGGCCAGCACGCTCAATGCCCGAACTGCCGCGTTCATGGACGTGGCAAGCGCGCCGAGAGTGCGTCCAGAGCCGCCCATGTTGAGCGGGCGTCGCAGGGCATGCGGCGTCGTCACACTCCGCCGCCGTCTTGCGGGACACAAGGGCCCGGACGGCGGCGGCTTGCCTGTCGCAATCTGCTTAACGGTCTATCCAGCATACCCCAATGTTGCTAAGAACAAAGCGTGGACATTGTGAATGATCCACTGTCGCAGCGGTTCCACCGGGCGCTTTAGGGGAAGTATGGCGAGCGCCTGAACAGGGCTGTGCTATTCGGTTTGCGTGCGCGCGATCAAGCGTCGGCAGATTCCGACTATGACCTCGCCGTGTTCCTGAAGACCATGCCTGACCGATGGGCCGAGCGGGATTGTCTGGCGGACCTGACGGTGCGAATTCTGGATGAAACGGGGGTGTTCTTCGACGCAAAGTCATATGTGGCATCAGCTATGAACACTGACTCTCCTCTTAGGGACGAGGTTCAGCGGGAGGGACGCGCGTTCTGACCCCGCAAGGCGCGTTGTTCCTCGAAAAGGGACGCCGGTTGTTAACTGAAGCAGAGGTCATGCTAACCGTCGCCCTATATGAGGCAGTAGGGCGCAGCGTCTATCTGGCCGCGTTTCATGCCGCGCAGGCTGTGATATTCGAACGTAGCGGCAGGGTGCTTAAGACCCATCGGGGTGTACAAACGGAGTTTTGCGCCTGACCCGAGACGACATCAGTTTGGACGCCGATCTTCGCGCCCTTCTCTCGCGCGCCTACAACCTGGAGGCCGTTGCCGATTATGAGACCGGACCCGGTTCGGAGGTTTCGCCCGAACGCGCCCGCGATGCAGTCGGCCTTGCGCATCGATTTTTTGAATGGGCCGTTGAGTGCTGAACCGCGTCAACCCCTTGCCCTTCACGCGCTCATTGTTTAGGCGGGCGCGATGAGAGTTTTGATCTTTGCGGCTGTGGCGACGAACGTTCTGGCGACAGGAGCCTGGGCGGCGGATAAAGCCGCCTCCACTGCGGTCGTTGTTGCCTCGCCGGGCCTAAGTGACTGGCGCATACCCGATGCGCAAAACCTCCTGGTCATCGACACCAACAAAGGACGGATTATCTTTGAGTTAGCCCCCTCTGTGGCCCCCGCATCTGTGGCACGGGTGAAAGCACTGACGCGATCAGGGCTTTACAATGGCCGCAGTTTCTTTCGGGTCGTTGATAATTTCATGGATCAGACCGGCGATCCTCTGGATACCGGCGCGGGCGGGTCTGCTTTACCCAATTTACCGTCGGAGTTCACCTTTCGGCGTGGCGCTGACATCCCTCTGGCAGTGGTAGCCAAGGAGGCGGGGATCGAGGCAGGGTTCGTTGGTACTCTGCCTGTGATCAGCCAGACCATGGATCTGGGCTTGTTGACGGCTGATCAGAAGGTCAAGGCATTTGGCACGTTTTGCGCCGGGGTTGGCGGCATGGCCAGGGCCGAAGATGCAGCCAGCGGCAACAGCCAGTTTTTCCTCATGCGTGGCCCGACGACCAATCTGGATCAGAAATACACGCCATTTGGCCGCGTCATCGCCGGTATGGATGTGGTGGCTGCAATCAAGTTGGGCGAGCCGGTACCCGTGCCCCAGGACAAGATGCTAAAGGTCCGCGTTCTGGCCGATATTCCCCCAGCTGAGCGCCCGACCGTGCGGGTGATCGATGGTGCCAGCCCCTGGTTCGCCGCGTTGGTTGCCCGCGTCCGCGCTGCAAAGGGGGCGGATTTTGGCCTCTGTAATCTCGATTTTCCCACAGAAGTAAAGTGAATCCCATGTCTGAAGATACCCTGATCATGACCCTGGAAACCGGTGCGGTGACGATCCGCCTGCGCCCGGACCTTGCGCCTGGCCATGTTGCCCGGATCACCGAGCTGGCGGGCGAGGGCTTTTATGACGGGATCGTTTTCCACCGTGTGATCGACGGCTTCATGGCCCAGGGCGGCGATCCCACAGGCACGGGCAGCGGTGGTTCAAGCAAGCCTAATCTCCAGGCGGAGTTTTCTAAGCAACCCCACGTCCGCGGGGTCTGCTCCATGGCTCGGACTTCCGCGCCGAACACAGCCAATTGCCAGTTCTTTATCTGCCTGGACAATGCGAATTTTCTCGACAACCAATATACCGTCTGGGGCGAGGTCATTGAGGGCATGGACCACATTGACGCCCTGCCCAAAGGCGAGCCGCCGCGCAGCCCTGGCAAGATTGTCTCGATGCGGGTGGGATAGGTAACTATCCCCTAGAGCAGGATCATCTTTGATTGAAATAATCAAAGATGATCCTGCTCGTCGCCCTAAACACTCAAAGCGCGACTCATAGTCTGGGTGTTCCAACCAGGACTAATTGCGCTCTGGCCTTGGCGATAGCGGCTTTCACTTGGTCCAGGCGTTCGCCGGGAATCACCGTGTCACCGATGATAAATACCGGCGTGGCGTCAAGTTTCATACTGTCGAACAGAGTAGCCGTGTCAGCCAAGTGTTTGATGTCGGCAGCAGGCGGCAATTTTAAGTCGGCCGCCCTGGCGCCTCTGGCAAAGGCTTCGCGGTCGATCAATTCATCGTCAATCACGCGTGATGCCATCAGGGTTTGATAATAGCCTAGACTGTCTCCTCCGGCGCGTTTGACTGCTAGGGCGGCACGGGCGGCGTGTCCTGAGGGTTCTCCAAAAATCGGCATTTCTTTAAACACAAAACGAATATCTGGGTTGGCGCGGATCAGCTTGAGCACGCTCGGCGCGGCGTTGACGCAATGGGGGCAGCGATAGTCATAGGCCTCGGTGACAGTGATCCGACCGCCTGGATTGGCAACAAAATCCCCCGCGTCGTGTTCCAGGGCGGCGCGCACTGACGGCAGCCGGGCCTGGGCCTGCCGCATGACTGATGCCAAACCGGTCGCTGCGAGCTCCGCCGCCTTAGCCTGCAGTTTTTCCTCGGCCTCTAACAAAACCTCAGGATGGGCCAGCAGATAGGCATGGACGCGCCGACCGAACGCGGCATCGTCAGTCTGTGGCTTTTCGCAACTGCTGGTCAGGGTCAGGACGGTGAGACCCGCGAGGACGCAAAGCCAGTTTTTCATGCGCCGTTCAGCACCTTTAACTGCGCCGCTGACGGTTTGGAGGCATAGATAATGTCGGTGGCACGGCGCCACTCGGGGCTGTCCTTTTGCAGATAGTCGCGGGCGTGGACGGCAAAGGTGCGGGCCTCCAGCAATTGACCCAGATAGAACTCCTGCTCCGCCGCCGCCAGCCGCGCCATACCGGGTAGACGCTTGCCGTCATAGGCCTCCGACAGCAACCGCCAAGCCAAAGGGTTGTCGGGCTCTTTACCCAGAGCCTTGCGGATGTGATCAATGGCTTCATCCAGGCGTGCCGGCTTGTTTAAAGCAATCAGGGTTTGGCCCAGGTTAACCTGCAACAGCGGGGCATCAGGCTTCAACTCGGTTGATCTCCGGTGTGCCGGCTCAGCCTCGACGGCGCGGCCGGCCTCGAACAGAACCTGACCCTTCAACTCCCACAGATAGGGGTTGCTTGGTTGATCCGTGAGCAGGGCGTCAATGGCCTTCAGCGCCGGATCGGTTTCGGTGGCCCGATAGAGCGCAATGGCGCGGGCATAGCGGGCGGGAAAGGAGGTGTCGGTAGCAGAATAATCGTTCATCGTCTCGCCAACGCCCTGCAGGAAGCCCTTCAATTTGGCGACCATGATCGCGTGGCGCTCTATCGCTTCGGGGGTATCGACGACGCCCACGTGCGCTTGATGATTGACCCGCGTGGTCAGGGCCTCAATGCGGTCATCTGATAAGGGGTGATCGCGGAAGAACGGGTATTTTTTCTCGTCATCGAAGACTTCTTGATAACGGAAATTGTCGAAAAATTCCACGAGCCCTCTGCCAGACAGCCCGGCCCGCTCCAAGTAGGTGACTGCCGCCTGATCGGCGGCAGATTCCTGAACGCGTGAATAGCCCAGGAGCGAAATCTCGGCGAAATAGCCTCCCGAATAGATCAGACCGGCGGCGGCATCGGGTGCCCCGGCAGCTGCGGCCAGAACACCCAGACCGATACCTAGGAGCATGGGCCCCAGCGCCGCGTGGCTGGCGGCACCCGACCGGGCGATGTGGCCGCCGGCGATGTGGCCGGTCTCGTGGGCGATGACCCCGACCAGCTGATTGGGCGTCTTGGTCTGAGTGATCAGTCCAGTGTTGAGAAAAAGCTGCTCACCGCCGGCGGAAAAAGCGTTCAGTTCGTGGTCCGAGATAATGTGGATCTGCACCACCTTGGGATCCAGACCGGCGGCGACGAAGATCGGATCGCAATCCAGGCGAAGAATCTCTTCGATCTCAGTGTCGCGAATGAAGGATGGCGCAGCATCGTTCTGAGCCCACGCGGGCCACGCCTGGGTTAATGCCAGGGCCATGGCAACGCTTGCGAACGTGCGTCCAAACCGGGATGCAAAGGCGCTCAACTAGGCTCTCCTATCGCGACCCCTCGTGCCACCCTATCCCCAAGTGGCGCGGCGGCCAAGGGCCAGTGGCGACCTTGCCTTTGGCCCGACTGTCCCGGCCGACGAAATCTAGCCCCGACGCCACCAGCCGCGTTTGGGTGCGGACGGCGGGGCGGTGATCTCGGCTGGATCGGGTGGGGTCGGTTCGTGAGCCTCGACGGGTTCGGCCGTAGGAGCGGGTTCTACGACTGGCGCTGGCTCGGTTGGCGGCTCGGAAACGACGACCTCGGCAGCTACCTTAGCGACCACTTCCGGCAGAACATCAGCGACCACCTCGACTTCTGCGACGACGAGCTCTGGTTTAGCCTTCGTACGCGAGCGTCGGGCCTTAGGTTTTTTCTCGGGCTCGGCTGGTAGTTCGACCCAGATGTCGTCTCCTGTCTGTGGCTCGTCAGCTTGCAGTGTGACTAC
>JAYTXQ010000286.1:0-3104 GCA_043742825.1 Caulobacteraceae bacterium
CGCCTGAGGGAGCCCAGATGGACGTTGACCCCACAGTTTTTCGCCTGGCCATCTTTGTCCTGGCGATTTTTGTCGGCTATTTCGTCGTCTGGAGTGTGACGCCGGCACTGCACACGCCCCTTATGGCCGTCACCAACGCCATCTCTTCGGTGATCATTGTCGGAGCTCTGCTGGCTGCGGCGGCGCACGGTGTGGGCGGCGAGGCTGCCGGCCGCACCGTGTGGATTTCCAAAGGGGCGGGAGCGGTAGCTGCCGCTCTGGCCTCGGTCAACATCTTCGGCGGCTTCCTGGTTACGCAAAGAATGCTGGCCATGTATCGAAAAAAGGACAAGGCCAAATGAGGGGAGCCAGATCATGACGGGCAACCTCGCGGCCATCGCCTATCTCTTATGCGGCGTCCTCTTCATCCTGGCATTGCGCGGCCTCTCCAGCCCGGTAACCAGCCGGCGTGGCAACCAGATGGGTATGATTGGCATGGCCATCGCCATCGGCGTGACCCTGGCAACCCTCGGGCTGACGCATGAACTGGATTTGATCACCCTGGGCCTGATCGCGGTGGGCGTGCTGATCGGCGGCTCGATTGGCGCAGTCATCGCCAGACGCGTGGCCATGACCTCGATGCCGCAACTCGTGGCGGCATTCCACTCCCTGGTCGGCCTGGCCGCCTGTCTAGTGGCCGTTGCAGCGATCTATACGCCAGCGGCCTATCGCATCGATGAAGCCGGCGGCGTCAAGCTTGAGAGCCTGATCGAGCTCTCCATCGGTCTGGCCATCGGGGCCATCACCTTCACCGGGTCGCTGATCGCCTTTGCCAAGCTAAACGGCAATATGTCTGGCGCGCCTATCCTGCTGCCGGCCCGGCATGGCCTGAACATCGCTCTGGCGGTCGGGGTCGTGGTCATGATCGTCCTGTTGGCGATGAGTGGCGGCCACGCTATGTGGGCCTTCTGGTGTATCTTCGTCCTGGCCCTGATCGCCGGAATCACCCTGATCATTCCCATTGGCGGTGCCGACATGCCGGTCGTGGTCTCGATGCTCAACAGCTATTCGGGCTGGGCGGCGGCGGCCATGGGCTTCACCCTGGGCAATATCACCCTGATCATTACCGGGGCCCTGGTGGGATCATCAGGGGCCATCCTCAGCTACATCATGTGTAAGGGGATGAACCGATCCTTCATCTCGGTCATTCTTGGTGGTTTCGGCGGTGAGACGGCGGCCGTTAGCGGCGCGACCGAAACCCGGCCGGTCAAACAGGGCTCGGCCGAAGACGCCGCCTTCATTATGAAGAACGCGTCCAAGGTGATCATTGTCCCTGGCTACGGCATGGCCGTGGCCCAGGCCCAGCACGCTTTGCGCGAAATGGCCGATCGCCTGAAAGCCGAAGGTGTCGAGGTGAAATACGCCATCCACCCCGTCGCTGGGCGGATGCCGGGGCACATGAACGTACTGCTGGCCGAAGCCAATGTGCCCTATGACGAAGTGTTCGAACTGGAAGATATCAATTCAGAATTCGCCAGCGCCGATGTGGCGTTCGTTATCGGCGCCAATGACGTCACCAACCCCGCCGCCAAAACCGACAAGACCAGCGCCATCTACGGCATGCCGATCCTGGACGTGGAAAATGCCCGCACTGTCCTCTTCGTCAAGCGCGGCATGGGTTCAGGTTATGCCGGGGTCGAGAACGAACTCTTCTTCCGCGACAACACCATGATGCTCTTCGCCGACGCCAAAAAGATGGTCGAGGGGATTATCAAGAGCTTGTAAAGCGGTGCGGCACTAACTTGGGTCACCTCCAGGCTCCGCCTACGCTGACCCAGACTCCTGTCCTCAAGACGCATCACTGCGTTTTCTTTTCGGCCAGAAACGCGATATTTGCCTGAAACGTCAGTCCAAAGGCATCGCTGATATGAGTTCGCCCCACCCTGCGCGCCTTGAACGGCTAGTTGACAGTCTGCCGCTGGCCTATCCAGGTCCTGGCGGTGCGGTTGCCGTGTTGCGAGAGGGTGAGGTCCTGGTGCGGCACGCCTGGGGATATGCCAATGCCGAGCGGCGCATCGCCTTTACCCCGCAGAGCCTGTTTCGCATGTGCTCGATTACCAAGCAGTTCACCTGCTCGGCGATGCTTGCCGCCTTCCCGGACCCTTCGCGCCTGGACGAAGCGGTCCGGGCGCAGTTGCCCCTGCTGGAGGGGGAGATCCCCAGCGCCCTCCACCTGGCGCATAATCAGTCGGGCCTTCGTGATTATTGGGCTGTGGCGATGCTGCATGGCGCGCCAGCCGAGTCGGGATTTGGCCCGGCCGAGGCGCGTCAGGTCATTGGAGGGACACGGTCTCTGCACTTTGACCCAGGCACCCGCTATACCTATGCCAACAACAACTTCCGAATCTTATCGGAAGCGCTTGAGGCGCAAACGGGGCGCAGCTTTGGCGAACTTCTACGTCAGTACGTGTTCGAGCCAGCCGGTATGCACAGTGCCTTTCTGGCGGCCGATACCCGCGCCATGCCTGACGGGACCCAAGGCTATGAAGGCACACAGACCACCGGATTTCGCGCCGCCGAAAACAATATCATCTGGACCGGCGATGCAGGCCTGGGCGCGAGTCTGGACGATATGATCGCCTGGGAGCGCTATATCGACGCGACGCGAGACAATGCCTCGTTGCTCTATCGCCGCCTGAGCGCGCCGGTAAGCTTTGCCGATGGCAATACAGCGCACTACGGCTTTGGTCTTGCGCGTGGCACCACACATGGTCGCGAGCTCACCAGCCATAGCGGAGCCCTGCGCGGCTGGCGCAGTCATCGCCTCTATGTGCCCCAGGATCGAATTTCAGTGGTGGTGATGTTCAACCACCTTAGTAACGCTCACCTTGCCGCGAGCGAATTGCTGTCCGCCGTGCTGGATGTGCCGCCGACCGTAGTGCCCAAGGCCGTTGTAGAACCAGCAGACTGGTTTGGTAGCTATCTCGAACCGCAGACCGGGTTGTCGGTCAGTGTGCAAGCCGCGGGTAAGGCTGAAGTTTCACTTCGGTTTGGTCATCCGCCTGAAATCTTGGCCATGCAGGCGGATAGCACGGCTGGTTCCGATGGCACGCGGCTGAGGTGGG
>JAYTXQ010000287.1:0-9923 GCA_043742825.1 Caulobacteraceae bacterium
GTTGCGCGACCGAGTGTAGACGAGCCGATCAATCAGGGCGGCGAAATGCTCCACCTCAATCGTCCTCGTCGTCATAGCCGGCAAGGTCAAGGGGGCGGGCCTTCATCTGCCGAGACGCGCACCAATGCACCAGCGCGTCCTCGCGCCCGTGCGTGATCCAGGTTTCGGTAGGCGCAATCTCGAGGATGGTAGCTGTCAGTTCATTCCAGTCAGCATGGTCGGAGATCACCAGTGGCAGCTCGACATTGCGCTGCACAGCGCGCTGACGCACGCGCATCCATCCCGAGGCCATGGCCGTGATTGGATCGGGCAGGCGGCGGCTCCAGCGATCATTGAGCGCGGAAGGGGGGCAGAGCACAATCTGTCCAGCGAGCTCGCCGCGCGCGGCATCGGTGACCGGTCGCAAATCGCCGAGCGGCACCCCGAAATTTGCGTAGAGCGTGCACATGCGTTCCAGTGCGCCGTGGATCCACAGAGGTTGCATATAGCCGGCACGGCGAAGCTCGGCGATCACCCGTTGCGCCTTGCCCAGGGCATAAGCTCCTACCAGAATACATCTGTGCGGTTCAGCACGGCTCGCCTCAATCAAGCGCTCAATCTCCCCCTCTATCGGGGGATGCCGGAAGACGGGTAGTCCGAAGGTCGCCTCTGTGATCAGGATGTCGCAAGCGACAGGCTCGAACGGCGCGCAGGTGGGATCGGGCCTTCGCTTGTAGTCGCCGGTAACGACCACCCGCTCGCCCGCACGTTCCAGAAGAATTTGCGCTGAACCCAGGACATGGCCGGCGGGGACGAATGTCGCGGTGATCCCGTCATTCAGGTGCAGCGGCTGATGATAAGTCATCGGCAGTGCGCCCGCGCTTACCCCGTAACGCACGGCCATGATCGCCAGAGTTTCGGTCGTCGCAATGGTCTGGCCGTGCCCCCCTCGCGCATGGTCTGCATGGCCGTGCGTGACCAGGGCCCGGCCAACAGCATGCGAGGGATCGATCCACGCATCGGCACCCGGCAGATATAACCCCTCCGGGCGTGGTGTAATCCAGGTGGCGCGGTCCATGTCGGGTTAAACGTCTGCTCGGGCAAAGTGTTGCAAGGCGGGGCCGCCGAAAAAATTCCGTGACGATCTGAAACCAAAGTCATCCGCCAGGCGAATTAGGGACATGACAAAACATCTCACATCGCCGAGTCGCCGCCGTCTTTTGGCCATGGGAGGAGCCCTGGCCGCGGTGATGGCCGGTTCTTCCAGTCGAGCGGCTGGGGATATCTTTGCCGGTTCATCGTGGCGCACCACAAATGATAGTGAGTGGCATCGCCGCCTGCCAGAGCAAGCCTATGAGGTCCTGCGGCGACAAGGGACCGAACGGGCCGGCACCAGCCCACTGTTGAGCGAACACCGCCCCGGAAGCTTTGTCTGTCTGGGCTGTGGCCTGCCGTTGTTTAATGCTCATTGGAAATATGAGTCTGGTACAGGCTGGCCCAGCTTTTACGCGGCGTTCAAAGGCGCGGTGGGCCAGAAAACAGACTTTTCCTTGGGTATTCCTCGAACCGAATATCACTGCGCCCGCTGTCTGGGACACCAGGGCCATGTCTTCGATGACGGCCCCGCCCCAACCGGTCTGCGCTATTGCAACAATGGCGTGGCGTTGAAATTCATCCCTGCCTGATCAGGATCGGACTTTGACGAAACTCCCCGGCGCGTCTTCAAGTGGTGGGAGGATGCCCGCGCTTGGGTCGCGGGCGGGAATTTGTTTGCCGGATTTAGCTTTCAGCCACAACGCCCAATGCGGCCACCAGGAACCTGGGTGTTCGACGGCCCCCGCCATCCACTCATCAAGGGTCTCCGGCAGGGCGTCATTGGTCCAGTGATGATACTTGTTTGCCACGGGAGCATTGATCACTCCGGCAATATGGCCTGATCCGGCGAGGGTATAGGTGACCGGTCCGCCGAAAAGCTGAGCCCCCTTATAGACTGATCGCGCCGGGGCAATGTGGTCTTCCTTAGAGGACTGCGCATAGATCGGAGTTTTCACCATACCAAGATTGAGCTTAACCCCCGCTAATTCCAATTCGCCCTTGGCCAGGAGGTTTTCCATATAGAATTTGCGCAGGTAGTAAAGATGTAGGGTCTTGGGCATGCGGGTCTGGTCCGAGTTCCAGAACAACAGGTCAAAGGGCTTAGGCTCCTTACCCATCAGATAATTACTGACAAAGAACGACCAGATTAGATCGTTAGCGCGCAACGCATTAAAGGTATCGGCCATCGTCTGCCCTGGGAGCACGCCGCCGCCGGCATCCATTTTCCCTTCCAGTTCTTTCAGCCATTCTTCATTGGAAAAGATCAATAGATCGCCTGCCAGCGAGAAATCCTGCTGCGCAGCAAAGAAAGTAGCTGAGGCAACGCGTTTGTCGCCCTTGGCCGCCATATGGGCGAGGGCGCAGGACAGCATGGTGCCGCCAATGCAATAGCCAACTGTGTTGACGGTGTTGGCCCCGGTCTGGCGTTGCACTGCATCGATGGCCGCATAGATGCCCTCGTTGAGATAGTCTTCGATCGTCTTATTGGCCAAGCTGGCGTCGGGATTGACCCACGAGGTGACAAATACCGTCAGGCCCTGGCCCGCCAGCCAGCGGATCATGGAGTTTTCCGGTCGCAGGTCCATGATGTAAAACTTGTTGATCCAGGGCGGAAAAATCAGCAGCGGGATTTCACAAACAGTTTCTGTGCTGGGCGAGAACTGCAGAATCTGGATGATATCGTTCTGAAAAATCACCTTGCCAGGTGCTGTGGCAACGTTCTCGCCGACCTTGAACTGATCGAAATCGGTCTGGCTGATCGACAATTTTCCTCCGCCGCGTTCCATGTCGGCAGCAAAGTTCTCCATCCCACGACGCAGGCTGTCGCCCTGAGTATCCATCGCCTCGCGCAGGGCTGCCGGGTTGGACATGAGAAAATTCGACGGCGAGAAGGCGTCGGTCAACATCCTGGTAAAAAATTCAACGCGCCGCTTCGTCAGGGGTTCGACCCCCTCAACGTTGGTCACCAGATCATTCATCCAGGATGAGCTGATCAGATAGGCCTGTTTGATGACGTCAAACATTGGATTGGCCGACCATTCGGGATCGTTAAAGCGTTTGTCGCCTTTCGCCGGCACGACCGCGGGGGCTGTCGGTTGACCAGTCGCACCGCGTGCCGCTGATGCCCACAAATCCATGTATTTGCCGAACAGATCGGATTGCGCGCGCATCAATTTGTCAGGATGGCTGGCGAGATGGGTCATTACCTCGCCGACGGCTGGACCGATGTGAAATGGATCAGCACTCGGCGGCGCGGCATGTTCGGCGTTGCGCAATGTCCCCTGCGCAATCGCAGTCTGTGCGGTAAGTGCCGCACGAGCCAGATTGAGCGACAGCTTTTCGAAATTCTCTCGCTGTGTCGGGTTGAGCAGATCCAACCCACCGGCCATTGCGGAGATGGGGAGCGATCCTGCGGTCGCTGTACTCGCTCCAGGAGTCCCGGTGGTTGGGGTTTCCGCCGATTTCGGTGCCTTGGCCTTGGCCATGACGATCTCCTTTGGGGGGTTGCGTAGCCGCGCGCCCTTTTCCTCTACTGCGTCGTAGCCTATGACCCTAGGTCTAATGATCAAGCTTTCTCAGAATTTTTTGTTCAACTGCCTGCTGGTCTGCGGCGGTATCGCGGCTTTGGCGATGCCCGCTGTCGCGGCTACGGCAGATCAGGCTTGTGGACAGTCACCGGTTTCGCCGGAAACTTTGAAGTTTCCAAAACTGTGCGACATTCCCGCATCGCCCGACAAGGGTCTAGGTGCAGCGGGCTATCGGGCCCTGGTTATCGACACACGCCAGTCCGGTGCTGCTTTAGCCGAGGCGACGTCACCGCAAGGCTTTTCTCTTAGCAATACCGAGGCTTTTGCTGCTGAGGCGCGGGCCGAGGCCACGCCTCCGGCCCCTCTGACTACGCCTTCAGTTCAGGACACCGAGTTCTTCGCCAGCGAGGCGCGCCAGCGAGCTATGCCGTCTCCGCGGCCCCGCTAGGCTACGGAGACGCTGAAGCTGTTTAACCGTCCCGCCGGCAGCGTCGCGATCTGTAATCCATTCTCGCGGACCCTGTTTCAAATCGCCAAACAGCCCAAGGGGCCGCAATCTAAATCGGCCAGAGCCAAATGACACCTGACTTTCATCGTATCCGCCGTCTGCCGCCTTATGTTTTCGAAGAGGTCAATCGCCTCAAAGCCCGTCTGCGCGCTGAGGGTACCGACATTATCGATTTTGGTATGGGCAATCCAGACATGCCGACGCCTAAGCATATCATCGACAAGCTGATCGAGACCGCCCGTGACCCCAAATCTGGGCGCTATTCAGCGTCCAAGGGGATTTTCGGCTTGCGACGCGCCATGGCCGGCTACTATGCCCGCCGCTTTGATGTGGACCTCGATCCCGAAACCGAGGTGATCGCCACGCTCGGCTCAAAGGAGGGTTTTGCGAATCTGGCTCAGGCCCTGACCGCGCCTGGCGACGTGATCATCTGCCCCAACCCAGCCTACCCGATACATGCCTATGGATTCATCATGGCTGGAGGCGTCATCCGCCACGTGCCGGCCCTTTCCCCAGAGGCCTATTTGTCCGGTATCAGCCAGGCTGTTGGCCGATCCGCGCCACCCGCCAGCGTGCTGATCGTCAGCTACCCCTCTAACCCCACCGCTCAATGGGTCGATCTGGATTTCTACAAGGACGTGGTAGCATTGGCGAAAAAGCACGACATGCTGATCCTTTCTGACGTCGCCTATTCGGAAATCTATTTCGACAACAATCCGCCGCCCTCAATCCTGCAAGTCGATGGGGCCAAGGACCGGGCTGTTGAGGTCAATTCTCTGTCGAAGACCTATGCCATGGCCGGCTGGCGGGTGGGTATGGTCGTGGGTAATGCCCGCATATGTGCGGCTTTGGCCCGAGTGAAGTCCTATCTCGATTATGGTGCCTTCACGCCAATACAGGTCGCCGCCGTTGCCGCCCTTAACGGACCTCAGGACTGTGTCGATGAGATCCGTGCCACCTACAAGGCGCGCCGTGACACTCTGGTCAGTTCCATGGCTCGTGCGGGATGGGATATCCCGCTGCCAGCCGCCTCGATGTTCGCCTGGGCTCCGGTTCCGGAGGCCTTTCGCGAGGCAGGCTCAATGCTGTTTGCCAAACTCTTGATCGAAGAGGCCGGGGTCGCGGTGTCTCCTGGTGTTGCCTTTGGCGAGTCAGGTGAAGGCTACGTTCGCATCGGCCTGGTGGAAAATGAGCATCGCATCCGTCAGGCAGCCCGCAACGTCAAACGCTTCCTGGATCAGTCAGGCCAGATTTTGAGCCGGGCCAAAGATAAGGAGGCAGCCGGAACATGAGGGTACAGGGCATGGCCAAGCCGAGCTGGCGCATTGGCATCGCTGGCCTCGGCACCGTCGGTGGCAGCGTTCTCAACTTTCTGGGTGAGCGCCCGCTCTTTGCTCCAGCTGGAGCAGCTGCCACGGTCACGGGGGTCTGCGCTCGCTCGCGAAAGCGGGGGCCGGGTGTAGATATTTCGAACCTAACCTGGTTCGATGATCCGGTCGCCCTGGCCACATCGCCGGAAAATGACATCTTCGTCGAGTTGATCGGTGGCTGCGAAGGGCCGGCCAAGGCCGCTGTCGAGGCTGCGTTACGGTTGGGAAAGCCGGTCGTCACCGCCAACAAGGCTCTGATCGCTGTGCACGGCCAGGAACTCGCGGGCCTTGCTGAAGCCACCGGGACACCGCTGTTGTTCGAGGCCGCCGTCATGGGGGGCACTCCCGCAGTAAAGATGTTGCGCGAGGCCATGGTCGGCGACGACGTGCAACAGGTCGCGGGCATCCTCAATGGCACCTGCAACTATATCCTCAGCGAGATGGAAGCGTCGGGCCGCGACTTCGCCGAGGTCCTGGGTGAGGCCCAGCGTCTGGGCTATGCCGAGGCTGATCCGACCACAGATGTCGGTGGCTTTGACGCGGCTCATAAGATCACCATTCTGGCCGCCCTCGCCTTTGGCTGTGCGCCGACGTTCGCCGCCGCTGAAGTTGAGGGTATCGGCGAGATCGAACTCCTGGATATCCACCTCGCCAAGACCTTGGGCTACCGGATCAAGCTTGTGGCCAGCGCCAGCCGCTCGGCGGCGGGGGTATCGGTTCGCGTCCACCCCGCTCTGACCGCGTTGGAACATCCCCTGGCACGTGCCGGTGGAGCACTGAATGCGCTGTTTATCGAGGGCCAAAGGATCGGCCGGATTTTCATCCAGGGCCCTGGGGCAGGCGCCGGGCCAACCGCCGCCGCCGTGGCTGCCGACATCGCCGATGTGATGACGGGGGCAGTGAGGCCAGTCTTCCAACGTCCAGCCACGAGCCTGGAACCCTATACGCGTCTTGATGCGAGCCATGCTGAGGGGCGGGTCTACCTTCGTCTACTGGTGCGTGATGAGCCTGGAGTCATTGCGGCCGTGTCCGAGACGCTGGCCGATGCGGGGGTCTCTATCGACAGCTTTCTGCAAAAGCCGATCGAGGGCGTCGGCGGTGTGCCGATCGTCCTTACCACGCACAGCGCCGCTGAATCGGTGATTGGCGAAGCGGTTCGTCGCATGGCGGCCCTTCCATCCATGCTACAGCCCCCTCGTCTGATCCGAATCGCGCGGGTTTAGTCTGCTTTAGCTCTTCGGGTCAGCCCAAATTTAGGAGACGTCTTATGAGTTCTCAGGTCCTGGATCGCGGTCTGGTGATGGACGCAGTTCGCGTCGCCGAGGCAGCTGCCATTGCTGCATGGCATCTGGTCGGACGCGGCGATGAAAAAGCCGCCGATCAGGCCGCCGTGGACGCTATGCGCACGGCGCTGAATGACCTCGAGATCGAAGGAGTAATTGTCATCGGCGAGGGCGAGCGGGATGAGGCCCCGATGCTCTATATCGGCGAAAAAGTTGGCAAGGGTACGGGGCCTCGCATCGATATCGCTCTGGATCCACTTGAGGGTACGACCCTGACCGCCAAGGCTATGGCCAATGCCTTGGCGGTAATGGCGTGGGCCCCAGCGGGAACCATGTTGCACGCGCCCGACACCTATATGGACAAGATTGCTTGCGGCCCTGGCTATCCTGCCGGCCTTCTGGATCTGGACCGTAGTCCGGCAGAAAATGCCCAGGCCCTGGCTGCGGCCAAAGGCGTTGAGATCGGCCACCTGACCGTCTGCGTGCTCGACCGCCCGCGCCATGCCGAGATCATCGCTTCATTGCGTGCGGTGGGGGTTCGTATCGCTTTGATCACCGACGGTGACGTGGCAGGCGTGATGCACACCGCTGATGCCGAGACCGGAATTGACATGTATGTCGGCCAGGGGGGCGCGCCCGAGGGCGTGCTTGCCTGCGCCGCGCTCAAATGCGTCGGTGGCCAGTTTCAAGGCCGCCTAGTTTTCCGTAACGCGGACGAGCGCGCCAGGGCCAGGGGCCACGGTATCACCGACCTGGATAAGAAGTACGATCTGCATGAAATGGTCCGCAGCGACGCGATCTTCGTCGCCACAGGGGTAACCAAAGGGGCGCTGCTGGACGGCGTGCGGTTCGCCGACGGTTTCGTCCATACCCATACCCTGGTCATGAATTCCTCTACCGGCACAGTGCGTGAAGTGCGGATGAAGAGGCGGGCCTAGGTGGCGTCGGCACCCACCGCCTTTCTGGGTGTCGAGAGCTCTCTAACCGGGCGCCGATGGTGCGAAAGGGCGGCCGACGCGGCGATTGTGCGCGACCATCAGGCGAGGTGGGGCCTGTCTGGGCCCCTGGCCAAGGCCCTTGCGGCGCGTGGGATCGATACCGAGGGGGCAGACGATTTCCTGCACCCGACCCTGAAGAGCCTTTTCCCTGATCCCTCCAGCTTTGCCGATATGGACCTGGCGGTGTCGATCCTGCTGGACGCCCTGGTCGGCGGGCTGTCGTTGGTGATTTTCGCTGACTATGACGTGGACGGGGCCACCAGCGCGGCGCAGTTGGTGCGCTGGTTTCGCCACATGGGAGCGGAGCCGTCGATTTATGTCCCCGATCGCCTGACTGAGGGATATGGCCCAAGCCCCGCAGCCTTCCGCAAACTGCAGGCACAGGGGGCGGATTTGGTCATTACTGTCGATTGTGGCGCCTCGGCTGATGATGCGCTGAACGCGGCCCGCGAGATCGGTTTGCCGGTGGTTGTGATCGACCACCATCTGATGCGGCTGACACCGCCGCCGGCTGCGGCTCTGGTCAATCCGAACCGTATCGATTGCATGTCGGATCAGGGAAATCTCGCTGCCGCCGGGGTAACGTTCGTTCTTCTCGCGGCGCTCAATCGCGGCGCGCGGGCGCGGGGGCTTTTCCGGGATCGCCCCGAACCAGACCTGCGCAAATGGCTGGATCTGGCGGCGCTTGGGGCTGTGTGCGATGTGACGAAGCTTACCGGCTTCAACCGTGCCCTTGTCGCCCAGGGGTTGAAAACCCTCGGCAACTGGGAAAACCCTGGACTTGCTGCGCTCATGCAGGTCGCTGGCGCGGATAAGGCTAAGGCTGGCGTGTTTGAAGCGGGGTTTATTCTGGGCCCGCGCATCAATGCCGGGGGGCGGATCGGGCGTTCAGACCTTGGAACGCGCCTGCTCTCGACCGATGATCCTGCTGAAGCCCTAGACCTCGCCGGCCAGCTTGATGCGCTGAACCAGCAGCGCCGTGAGGTTGAACGCGAAATCCTCAACCAGGCTATCTACGCTCTGGAGCACGACAGCAATTTTTCCCCTGACGCCCCGGCGCTGGTCGTCGCCGATGAGCGCTGGCATCCCGGCGTCATTGGAATTGTCGCCAGTCGCCTGCGCGAGCGCTATCGCAAGCCTGTGGTGGTCATCGGACTGGATCGCGCAGCCGATATTGGGCGGGGTTCGGGGCGGTCCAGTCCAGGTGTCAACCTGGGGGTAGCGATCCAGGCGGCTTTCGACACAGGGTTGCTGCTGTCAGGTGGCGGCCATGCTATGGCGGCGGGCTTAGCCATCCGACCGGCCAATGTGCCGGAATTTCGCCAATTCCTTTGCGACCAACTGGCGCAAGAGGCCCAGGCGGCTGCGGGCGAAGATACTGTCGAGATCGATGCTCTGGTCGGTACGGCCACGGCGGCGCGCCAGCTTTTGGATGACTTTCAGCAACTGGCCCCTCACGGCCCTGGGAATCCAGAACCGATGTTCGCCCTCGCTGACGTTCGGCCCGAGCGGCCAATCGCTATGCGTGGCGGTCATGTGCGCTGCCTGCTGGTTGACAGCACCGGCGGACGCATCAAGGCCGTCGCCTGGCGCGCGGGAGAAACCGCCATCGGTCAGCGCCTGCTGTCCGGCGGCAGTGCCCTCAGCGTCGCTGGCCGACTGAGGATCAACGATTGGAACGGCCGCAGCGAGGTCGAGCTGGAAATCGAAGACGTCGCCGACCCGCGCCGGGTCTGAACCATCCTAAGGACTCGTCAACGAATACGGGCTTTATCTGGCGAAATAGGATGAACCGCCAAGAAGCCAAGGGGCTCGGGAACCAGCGGCGAAGCCGCTTTCCATTCGCAACGTTTGAATGATCACGCCTTTGGCGGAGTCACAGCGACGCCTTGGCTTCTTGGCTCCTTGGCGTTTCACTGTAATACCAGCCCACTTAAAGACTGACCGTTGCCCAGCTTCGGGTTCCGATTGATCGGATACGATCTGGGTCGGTGACGAAGAAGCGCCAAGCGGCTTGGCAGGCATCGAGTAGGTCTTCGTAAGTGTTCCAGACACGGGAGCACAGTTTGTTTTGGCGCAGATAGTCCCAGACGTTTTCCATGGGGTTCAACTCTGGGGAATATGGGGGCAACGGGAGCATTGTGATATTTTCGGGAACGACA
>JAYTXQ010000288.1:0-8264 GCA_043742825.1 Caulobacteraceae bacterium
CACCCGTTACGACCGCTGCGCTCACACCTTCATGTCCGCCATCGCCATCGCCGCAACCGTCATCTTCTGGCTCTGATTAATGAGTCCTGAGCCTAGGTCACAGTTATCGTCAGCGATCTGAAATATTCAGATTGGATGCTTGTCGCAAAGCACACATCTGACGACCGATTTGGTCTGGGGTTAGACCCCCGGATCAATTGGCTGGCTGACGCCAATCCCGCCTGGCCACAGGCCTTTGCGCAGGAAGCTGCACGCTTGCGCCGGGCACTTGGGTCTCTGGCCCTGGCGATTGAGCATTTTGGCAGCACTGCGGTGCCATGGCTGAAAGCCAAACCCATTATCGATCTGCAAATCGGCGTCGCTCGCATTGAGGATGGTCTGGCTTTTGCCGGGCCGATGGCGCAACTGGGCTATGAAGTGGTTGAAGGCCATGGCATCGCCGAGCATCATATCTACGCCTTGGGCGCAGCGCGCACGCACATGGCGCATGTCGAAGTCTACCAGGGCTGTGGCTGGCAAAAATGCCTGACTTTTCGCGACCGCTTGCGCGCTGAACCGGATCTACGCCGCGACTATGAAGCTCTGAAATCCCGCCTGGCCAGCGACAAAACCCTGACGCGCGCCGACTACACCGCCGGCAAGACCGACTTCATCGAGGCAGCTTGCGGCGAACAGATTAACCCATGCCACCGTCGACCTGTACCAGGGCTCCAGTGGTGAAACTGGATGCCGGACTGGCCAGATAAAGGGCAGTGGTAACGACTTCCTCGGGCCGACCTGGACGGCCAAGGGCATTACTGGCGTTCTCACGGGCCTCCTGTGTCCAGGCCTTGGCGATGTCGGTCAGGAACGGCCCGGCTGAGAGCGTGTTGACCCGCACTTTTGGCCCATATTCATGGGCAAACGATTTGCTCATGGCGTTCAAAGCGGATTTCGCGCCGCTATAGACCACTACCTGTGGCAGCGGGATCAGGGCACCGGAAGAGGAGACGTTGATTATCACCCCACCATCGCCATCGGCCATACGCTTGGCCACCTGCGAGCCTAATCGGAACGGACCTTTGAAATTCAAGTTAAGCACACTGTCGAAGAGGGCCTCCGTCACCTCGTGGGAGGCCGCGCGCGGCGACATGCCGGCATTGTTGACCAGAATGTCGATACGGCCAAACGCGGCATAGGCAGTTTCGATCATCCGGTCGATCTCGTCCCATTTTCCGACATGCGCCGAGATTGCGAGAGCCCGGCGGCCCAATGCTCGGACCTCCTGGGCAGCCGCCTCGCAGGCCTCCAGCTTGCGGCTAACGATGATGAGATCGGCCCCGTGAGCGGCAAAAGCGCGGACCATCTGCAGGCCTAGACCACGGCTGCCACCGGTGATCAGGGCGATCTTGCCGGTCAGGTCAAAGGGATTAGTGTGCATTGGGAATTCTCAATCTATTGTTGCTGGTGATATTGATCCATCAGGGCGGCATCAGAGGCGCGCCGACGGGCGGCGGCGATGGCTGGTGCGCCCATGCGCAGAAACTCTGGCTGAGCCGGTCCCGCCGTGCTCTGGCGCACCGAGACCCCGACGGACAGGTGGCTTCCTGCGCCGCCCTTGAACACCCCGCGCGAGGGCGGGACATCGGCATAGTCCCGGCCGATCGCCGCCAGGACGTGACGATCAGAGGCCAGGCAATTGTTAGTCGGATCGAAACCGATCCAACGCAGTGAGGGGAGAAAAACCTCAACCCAGGCGTGGGTGGCGTCAGGATCAGAACGGTCACCGGCTTGCTGATCGGTAAAGAGATATCCAGAGACATAGCGCGCTGGCACGCCCCACCCCCGGCAGACAGCGATCATAATGTGAGCAAAATCCTGACAGACCCCGCGCCCTTCGGCCAGGGCGTGGTCGATCGGGCTGTCCGCGCCGGTGACGCCGGGCTCATATTCAAACGCTTCATAAAGGGAACTGGCCAGGCGGTGGACAGCCGTCAGCGGGTCCCATTGCCGGCGCGCGCCATCCAGCCCGCGACCCTGGACAAAGGCATCCAGAGCCGGACTGCCAGATGTGAATCCGTCGAGGCGCAAGAAATCCCAACAGTCGCCGCGCACCGATTCTGAGGCCAGATGGTCCCAGGCCTCAAGTTCCAGCGCGGTGGGCAAAGGTGTTGCGGCGGCCGTCTCCACCGTCGCGTGGGATTCGATGCGCAGCTTGCTGTGCGGCTGCGGCACATCAAAATGGTGAACCTGATTGCCGTAGACGTCCGCATAGTTAAAGGTTTTTGCCGCCGGATCGACGCGCAACTCAAAACTGATCGGCGTCTGGGTCAGGGTGCGCGACGGCTGCATCCATACCTCCATCACGCTCTCGCTGACCGGCTCGTCATAAAGGTATTGGGTCACGTGGCGAACATTGAGCAGCATCAGGCAGGCAACCGGGTTTCGAGGGGATAGGCGACAAAACAGTCGTGGATGGCCTGGTGGATCGCCCCACATTCCTCAGCCACCGAGGCCAGAAGCCGCCCCGCACCACTAGCCTCCAGGTCCTCCAGATCAGCATAGGTCAAGCTGGCATTCAGGCGTCCGGCCAGGCGCAGAGGATCGGCCCGGCCCACCTGGGCAGGGGGTGACAGATGGCCCAGGAACTCTTCAATGCGGGCGACGGTAAAATGGATCGAGCGGGGAAACTCATCATTGAACAAGAGAAATTCCACTATAAAGCGCGCACGGATATCGGCCGTATAGGCCCGCAGATAAGGCTCCAGCGCGCAGGACATGCGCAACAGGTTGATCAGATCGATGTGATCGGCCCCGATCATCTGTCCAGGGCCACCGAGCGAAACTTGAAGCAGGCGGGCCATGAGCTGCGTGCGTTCCATATAGATGCCGGCGATCATGAACCGCCAACCTTCGCCGTGGCTCATGGTCGCGTCCGCGGCCCCTTTGAACAGATGCAGATCGGCGATGATCCTTTGCAGGAACCCTGCGGCGTCATCGTCAAAACTGGCGCTGGCGGCCACCGCCGTGGTGCGTAGATACAGCTGATTGAGATGCTCCCAGGTTTCGGTGGTAATCTGGTCGCGGACCTGGCGGGCGTTTTCCCGGGCCAGGGTAACGCTGGCGACGACCGATCCAGACGCTTCCGCGCCAAGGGCCAGACGCCGGGCCACTGTGAGGGCAGACTCGTGCACCGCGTCGGCGGGCTCTCCCGCTGCGGCCTGGACATTGCGGATGGCCTGGTCCGCCGCCTCGCCACCATCAAGGGCGGCGTTGAGCATGACCGAGGTCAGACGGGAAAAATGCTCGGCCCGCTCGGCATAGCGGCCCATCCAGTAAAGGCTGTCGGCAACGCGTGCGAGCATCATTGGTCTGCGTCTCCGCGATCATCGGCCAGGATCCAAGTGTCTTTGGATCCACCGCCCTGACTGGAATTGACGACCAGAGAGCCGCGTTTGAGAGCCACGCGGGTCAAGGCGCCCGGTGTCACCACCGTCTTGTCGCCGCATAGGATGAACGGCCGCAGGTCCACGTGGCGCGGCTCGATCTGTCCATCGACCAGGCACGGGGCGGTCGAAAGCTGAATTGTCGGTTGCGCGACATAGTTTTCCGGATCGGCCTTTAGCGCCTCTGCAAAAACCTCGCGCTCCTGCGACGAGGCATGTGGACCCACCAACATTCCATAGCCGCCAGAGGCACCGACCGCCTTGACCACCAGCTTATCCAGGTTGCCCAGGACATGGGCCAATTGAGCCGGCTCCCGGCACAGATAGGTCTCGACATTAGGCAGGATCGCGTCCTGATCCAAATAGTATCGGATGATTTTCGGCACATAGGCGTAGACCGCCTTGTCGTCTGCGACCCCAGTGCCGGGAGCGTTACAGATCACCACATTGCCGGCGCGATAGGCATTGAACAGGCCGGCAATTCCCAGGGCGGTATCACCGCGAAAGCTCAAAGGATCGATGAAATCATCATCAACCCGGCGGTAGATGACGTCAACGCGGCTGAGACCAGCGGTGGTGCGCATGAAGACTACATTGTCATGCACCGCCAAGTCCCGCCCCTCGACCAGGGGTGCCCCCATCAGCCGAGCCAAATAAGCATGCTCGTAATAGGCGGAATTATACACACCCGGCGTCAGGACAACGACGCGTGGGTTTGGCCGCCCATCGGTAAGCATGCTCTTCAACGTCGCCAGCAACAGGTCCGGATAGCGCTCTACAGGCCTGACACCCGCCTCTCTGAAAGTATCAGGAAAGGTGCGTCGCGAGGCATCGCGGTTGGCCAGCATGTATGACACGCCGGAGGGCACGCGCAGGTTGTCTTCTAACACCATGAACGCCCCATCCGGACCCCGGATCAGATCACTGCCACAGACATTCACATAGGCTGTATTGGGCACATACAGGTGGCGCATCTGACGGCGATAGGAGGGTGCGCTGAGCACCAGGTCTCGGGGAATAATACCGTCAGAAAGGATCTTCTGCTCGCCATAAATGTCGGCCAGAAAAAGGTTGAGCGCCGTCAGCCTCTGCACCAGTCCCGACTCGACGACGGCCCATTCCGCCGCCGAAATGATACGCGGGAACAGATCGGTGGGGATGATCCGTTCAGTGGCGCTTTCGGCACCATAGACTGTAAACGTGATGCCCTGGAGCAGGAACGACCGCTCAAGGGTCTGCTGGCGCTCCGCCAGCTCCAACGCACCCAGAGACCGCATCCGGTCGCGCAACAAACGATAAGGCAGGCGAGATGCTGATGCCGAAACAAACATTTCATCATAGGCTTCGCCCAGCGGATAGCCGCCAGAAGACAATAGTCCGATCCGATCCGTCTCGCTCAAATCAACGTCTGGCACACCCGCCCCCGCCCACTGCGAAATCTCAGCCTTCTGCATCGCCCGCGCTTTCGGCCATGGCAAGCGGGATACGTCAGGCTACGGCCCGCAACGGCAAAGCAGGTGGGCATGGCCAAAACGGATGCCCAAAATTTGGGCAGATCAGACCCTAACATAGGGCAGCTCCCAGCAGGGCGGCGTGCGTTCGAAGATCTGGCCCCTAAGGCTTGGGCACACTCGCCACAATCGCTTCTGCCTGGGCGAACAGGGCTGGGTCGATGGTCAGGTCCACGGCGGCGGCGGTGTCGTTCAGTTGATCTGCACGGCTGGCACCAACGATGGCCGAGGCGACATTGGGTTCGCGCAGGACCCAGGCCAGGGAAAATTGCGCCAGGGTGCAGCCGGCCTCGGCGGCCAACGGCTTAAGCTTCTGCACCGCCTCGAGCACCTGGGGCCGCAGCCAATTGCTCATCATTTGGCCCATGGACTGGCTGGCGGCGCGCGAGTCCGACGGCGGCTGGATGCCAGGGGCATATTTGCCGGAGAGCACCCCTTGAGCGAGGGGCGACCAGACGATTTGCGACACGCCATTAGCGGCGCACAGCGGAATGACCTGGTCTTCGGGGCGGCGGTAGAGCAATGAATATTGCGGTTGGCTAGAGACGAAACGCTCGACGCCAGCAACCGCGAAGGCCGCCTCGATCTGTTCGGGTGCCCACTCGCTGAAGCCGATATAGCGCGCCTTGCCCGCCCGCACGACTTCGCTCAGGGCCCCCATAGTCTCTTCCAGAGGGGTGGCGGGGTCATAGCGGTGGCACTGATACAGATCCACATGATCGACCCGCAAACGCTTCAGGGAAGCGTCCATCTGCTTAAGGATTTGCGCCCGTGATAGACCTTTATCGGTATCACTCATGGGGAAGTAGACCTTGGTGGCCAGAACATAGCTGTCGCGCGCGCGACCGGCGAGCATCTCGCCCAGCACGCTCTCCGCTGCGCCCCTACCATAGACGTTGGCGGTATCGATGAAGTTGATCCCCAGATCAAAGGCACGGTTGACGCAGTCACGCGTAGAGTCCGCCTCGACGCCCACCCCGTATGTGAGCCAGGAGCCGAGCGATATCGCCGAGACCGAAAGGTCCGAAGCGCCGAGTGTGCGATATTTCATGTCTGGCGCTCCCTTGCGGTCCATCTTTGCTGTGCGGGCCTCATGTAGTTCAAAACCGGGACCGGAGTCCTGGTTTATCGCCAGATCGACCAGGGACAGGACGATTTTGTGGTCAGAGCCTCTCGGACGAGCCCGAACTGTTTACCCGTTTAGGATCGGCGGCGGAGGCATGGGTCGGACAGCAGCAGGTCCGAAATTCTCAAAAGGAGTGGCAAGCGGCCAAAGGCGTACCCTTCTGTTTCCACTAAGCGCCCTCAGCCCAGAGGAAATTGCATTTTGAGTTCGCTTTGCGATGAGGGAGAATTGCCTGATACTCAGCTGAATTGTACCAACCCTTAGCGGCGCTCATCGAGGGAAATTCGAGAATGACTTTCATGGGGTACTCTCCATGTCCACCTTCGACCACTTCGGTACTTCCTGCGCGAACAAGATATTTCCCTCCGTGGTTCGTCAGCGTGTCCGATACCGCCGCTACGTACGGCCCCATCCCGTCCATATTTGTGACTTCAAGTTCGATCAGTGCGAAAACGGTCATCTCTCTTCTCCTTGCGGTTCTTGGACACAAGCGCTGGCGATAGCGAATACAATTGTCGAGCCTTCGACCGCAATCATCGGCGAGCGGGGACCCAATTCAGTGCAACTCAGCTGTCGTCTGTGGTCACACCAGAATAGCCTGGCCGTTCACAGACGTAATGCGATATCGCCTGCGCGGAAATCAAGAATTATGCTCACTACCGAGTGGGTTGAAACGGCGCAGCTTTCTCTGCGCAAATCTCCCGTCGGGGCGTCGTTCTCTTGGACTAATCACCCAGCGGTACGAAGCCTTTAATTCTGAACACTACGGCACGATCAGGCTGGGTTGGAACACTAGGGCTGTGAATCCCACATGATGATATTGCATATCGATTGAGACGCTGCTTTGGCTCGGCGAACTCATGGCGGGATACAATTTCGATGTCCCCGCATGAATGAAATGCCGTGTCTACATAGCTCTGTCGGCGCGATGCATGCTAAAAACCCCGGCGCTCCTTGGTGCCGTGTATTGATCGCCCCTGACCTAGCGTGGCGGTCACCTAGCGTCCGCAGCCCGAGGGATTTGATTAGGACTCCGGTCAAAAACCACTGGGGTTGTTAATTGTTATCGCAACAGAGAGTCCACGCTATGCGTATTGGCATTCCTAAAGAAATTAAAACCCTGGAGTTCAGGATTGGCGCGACGCCGGGCGTGGTGCAGCGGCTGGTCCGCGAGGGTCATCAGGTGTTTGTCGAAAGCGGCGCCGGGGCCGGGATCGGCCTCGGGGACCAGGCCTATGCTGATGTCGGAGCCACCGTTTTAGCCGATGCCGACGCTGTGTTCGAAGCGGCAGACCTGATCGTCAAGGTGAAGGAGCCACAGGCGGTGGAAATCGCCCGGTTGCAACCCCGGCACATCCTCTTCACCTATCTTCACTTGGCCGCTGATCCTGATCAGGCCCACGGGCTCATGAAGTCAGGCTGCACGGCCATCGCCTATGAGACGATCACCGACCGCGCCGGACGACTGCCTTTGCTGGCCCCGATGAGCCAGGTGGCCGGGCGGATGGCGGTGGATGTCGGGGCCTATCACCTGTTAAAGCCGGCCGGCGGGCGGGGCGTGCTTTTGGGCGGTGTGCCAGGGGTTCCCCCCGCGCGAGTGCTGATTTTGGGCGGCGGTGTTGCCGGCAAGCACGCAGCCGAAATGGCCATCGGCCACAGAGCGGACGTCACCTTGTTTGATGTTTCCCCCGCCCGGCTAGAACAGCTTGACGACCAGTTCGGCGAGCGACTGAAGACCTGTTATTCGACCCATGATCTGGTGGCGGAGGCCCTGCCCACAGCGGATCTGGTGATCGGCTGCGTCTTGATCCCAGGCGCAGCTGCGCCAAAACTGGTGACCCGCGCCGACCTTGGGCGGATGCGCCCCGGCTCGGTTCTGGTGGATGTCGCCATTGACCAGGGCGGGTGTTTTGAAACCAGCCATGCCACCACCCACGCCGAGCCGACCTTTGTCGTCGATGGGGTGATCCATTACTGCGTTGCCAATATGCCCGGTGCCGCGCCACTGACCTCGACCTATGCCCTCAGCGCCGCAACGGCCCCCTATATTTCGGCCTTGGCCGCGAAAGGTCTGCAGGCTTTGTCGGATGACCCAGGTTTTGCCGAGGGCCTGAATATCAGCGCCGGGCGAGTTGTGCACAAGGCTGCAGCCCAGTCTCTGGGTATGGGTTAAGGCGCGGTCGGCACGCTTGACACATTGCG
>JAYTXQ010000289.1:0-2985 GCA_043742825.1 Caulobacteraceae bacterium
TTATCTGAATGACGAATTGCTGGCCGACATCGGCTCTGGCCATAATGTCATCGCCACTGTGTTCATGGAGTGCGGGTCCTATTATCGCGAGAGCGGGCCGGTGGAGATGCGCCCGGTCGGCGAGACCGAGTTCGTCGCTGGCATCGCCGCCATGTCGGCCAGCGGCCTCTACGGTCCTGCCTGTCCCTGTGCCGGCATTGTTGGCCATGTGGACCTGACCATCGGCGCTGCGGCGGCCGGGGTACTGGAAGCGCACATCGCCGCCGCCGGTGGGCGGTTTCGCGGCATCCGCCACGCCTGCGCCACCGACGCTGACCCAGGCGTCCTGGGGCCCCTGGCGGGCCGCCCAGCCGGCCTCTATCTCGATGCGAAATTCCGTGAGGGTTTCGCCGCTCTTGCACCGCTGGGCATGTCTTTCGACGCCTGGCTACTGGAGCCGCAGCTGCCCGAGCTGATCGATCTGGCTAAGGCGTTTGCGGGAACCCAGTTTATCCTGGATCACGTGGGCACGCCTTTGGGAATCGCCTCCTACGCCGGTAAGCGCGAAGAGCGCTTCAGCGTCTGGCGGGATAATGTCCGCGCGCTCGCGGCCCTGCCCAATGTGGCGGTGAAGCTGGGCGGCCTAGCCATGGTCTTCCCGGGTTTCCCCTCCTTCCTGTCCGATCCGGCGACACCCTCGAACCAATTGGCTGCAGAGTGGAAGCCCTATATCGAGACCTGCATTGAGGCCTTTGGCGTCGAGCGCTGTATGTTCGAAAGCAATTTCCCTGTGGATCTGGGCGCTTGCGACTACCCCACGCTCTGGAACGCCTTCAAACACCTGGCCGTTGGCTATTCGGCGGACGAAAAAACTCACCTGTTCAGCGGTACCGCCGCCGATATCTACCGCCTGAGCCTTTGAGGGCCTGATGCATTACACACAACTGAAGACCGCCTGGGCGGAACTGACCGCTCCCGGCATGCCATTCGAAATCGACCAGATCGTGGTGCGCGGTTTTCCGATGCGCGCCTACAAACATGCGCCGGCGACGGTGCGCGACCTTTGGTTATCGTCGGCCCAGTTCGCGGACCGCGAATATCTGATCTATCAGGATGAACGGATGACCTATGCCCAGGCTCACGCCCAGGTAAACGCCGTGGCTGGATGGCTGGTGGACCAGGGGGTCAAACCCGGGGACCGGGTCGGGATCGCCATGCGCAACTATCCCGAATGGTTGATCATCTATTGGGCCTGTGTCTGCATGGGCGTAGCGGCAGTGGGCATGAACGCCTGGTGGGTTCCAGAAGAGCTTGCCTATGTAATCAAGGATTCCCAACCCAACGTCATTTTCTGCGACGCCGAGCGCCTCGCCCGCCTGCGGGAGGATCCGAAAACCGCCCTGGGCGCGACCCTGGTGGGCGTGCGCCTGGACGCCCTGCCCGCAGGCGTGATCGCGTGGAGCGACGTCATCGCCAACACCGGCACCTTACCGGACGTGGCCGTCGATCCTGATGCCGATGCCAGCATCTTCTACACCTCCGGCACCACCGGTTTTCCCAAAGGCGCGCAGCTTACGCATCGGGGATGCATCAATAACCTGTGGAGCATCATGTTCGCCGGTCAGTCCGGTGCCCTGGCCACCGCCCGCGCCACTGGCGTCGAAATTGACCCCAACGCCGTCCCGCCTATCCCCGTCGCGGTGATCAACACACCCTTGTTTCACGTCACCGCCAACAATTGCGGGGCCTATGCTGTCACGGCCAGCGGCGGCAAGATGCTGCTCATGTACAAATGGGATGCCAAGGAAGCCCTGGTCCTGATCGAACGGGAAAAGGCCACCTCAATGAGCGGCGTGCCGACCATGTCGCGTGAACTGATCACCCACCCGGACTTCGACAAGCATGACGTCTCCAGTCTGATGAGCCTGGGCGGCGGCGGAGCACAGATCCCCCCAGATCTGGTGCTGAAGATCGACGCTGCGGTCCAGGCACGGCCAAACACCGGCTACGGCATGACGGAAACCTGCGGCATCATCACTGCGGTCAATGGCGATTTCTATGTCGACAAGCCCGCAAGTGCCGGCCCGGCCATGCCCTGTTTCGAAGCCAGATGTGTCGATGACGATGGCAATACCGTTGCACAAGGCCAATTAGGCGAACTTTGGGTGCGTGGGGCCCAGGTGATCAAGGGCTATATCAATCGCCCCGAAGCCACCGCCGAAAGCATCACCGACGGTTGGTTGCACACCGGCGATATCGCCCGCATCGACGAAGACGGCTTCATCTTCATCATGGACCGCAAAAAGGAAATGGTCCTGCGCGGCGGCGAAAACATTTATTGCGCCGAAGTTGAAGCCTGCGTCTATCGACACGAGGCCGTTGCGGAATGCTCCGCCTTTGGCGTACCCGATGAGCGCCTGGGCGAGGAGGTCGGCCTGGCTCTGCTGCGCCGCCCCGGCATGGCCCTCAGCGCAGACGATTTGCGCGCCCACCTGGCCAAAATCACCGCCAAACACAAGATCCCTCGCTATATCTGGATCGTCGATGAGCCCCTGCCGCGCAACGCCAGCGGCAAGTTCTTGCGGCGGGAATTGAGAGATACACTGGCGAAGGAGGCGGCGGCTTAAACGATCGCGGCCAGCACTGGTACGGGTCGGAGCGCGGTCTTCCAGCCCACAGGCGCATATTTGGAATGCGCCTCTCGTATCGCTAGCGTCTCGCCGGGATTTTTGACCCGAACGCAGCCACTCGCGCGCCGTAGTTGCGGGTTGGCGAGACGCCGGCGCTACGAGTAGACGCCTGTCCACACTCGTAAAGCTAGCGACTATGGGCTTCCAGGCTATTTTCGAAGCACTGGAGTCATGACCCAGACTACAAAAAAGGATTAGCCAGAACTGGCCCAGATGAAAGGCTAGGGATCAAAACGCCGGCGAGCGCGATGACAGGATATCGGGACAGGTTCACGGGGTGATTATTGTGCATATGTATCAAAACTCAAACGGGCCC
>JAYTXQ010000290.1:0-7578 GCA_043742825.1 Caulobacteraceae bacterium
TCATCGGTCCACATGACGCATTTGCAGCAAATCGACGCGGAGCCGGGCAAATCACAATCGATTCATCAGACTCGGAAACCTGCCGGACAGACACTAAGACCGTTTTTCACAGCTTCAGACATTCAGTTCGAACCATCCTTACAAATACGGAATTGAAAGAGGAATGGATTGATGCAGTCATGGGGCATGAGGGTGAGAACAAGTCACAGGGAATCACCACCTATCTTAAACGCATCGGCATTCAAAACCTTAAAAAGGTGATTGAAGGAGTTGAATACCCGGCTGGGATCAACCTGCCCCTAGGGTCCTCTACGACTAGTAGCGGGCAGATGACTGGGGAGGCCTTTACTCCGCAATGAGCGACGGAAACTCCGACGACGACCAGCCCGAAAAGCGCAAACAGCGCAAATCAAAGCCTGAAGGTCTTCAAATAGATATATTCAGGGTCGAGGGATTTATGTTGTTCTCCGACAGCCCTGCCATGGCAGAGGCCTGGTATCGGATCAATGAACGGTCATATGTGATTAGTTCTCTGAAGAGGTCCGTCCCTGGACGTGTAACTCTTTCCCAACATGACTTTGATATCTTGGCGCAGGATTTTCGCGAGATACCGAGCGATAGTGAATTACAAAAACGCCGGAGCAGCGGATGGATCCTGGGGGTGATATTTCACTTCCTTCTTGGCGGACGAGGTTTTCTCCCACCCGCTGCGTCAAAAGAAGAAAGGGCGTCCTACCGATCTACACTCAGAAAGGCCCCCCTGGTTCTTGAACGACTTGAGAGACTTGGGGATGGATTGGTTCCAGGGACGCAAATACGGCGGCCTATCGCCGAGGAAACGATAAACAGCGCACGAAAGCGGCAATGGAACGCAGCACATTACTGGGCTGCCATGTATACCGAGAACGGAGAAGTGCGGTACCCGGAGCCACGGAGCAACGAACACTGGCTCTCGTTTATGCACCTAGCGGAAACATTACGATTGCTCGGCACTGCATACGGCGTATTGCGTACGCTGGCCCCCTCGGGCGATTATGACGAACGCAAGATCATCAGCGATATCCGGTTCGAACCCTTCGGCAAGGTCATTATGCCTGTCCTCTCAACACGGGAGAGAGCCAATTTGTCCGGCTACGTATCCAGGACCACCATCCAAAAAAACAAACGGCCCCGGGGCGGCTAAATGCGACAGGGTGCCCTAGTCGGTATCATGGCAACCCCCAGGCCAAAGCAGGATCACTCCGTTGGCGCCATCTGTGCGCCGCCTAATCGCGCCACCAGCGCGAAGAACGGAGACTTCCATGACCGACCAAGCGACACCGCTCCCGAAGCCCAAGTTCCTCGGCAAGCCATCCGGTAAGTCGACCGGCATCCCCCCACATACGCCTGTCACCGAGGCGGCCACGGGCGGCGGTGCGGGCAAGCCGCCGGCTGCGAGCGTACTACCCGCTCCGATGGAAGATCCTGCTCCTCCGAGCGGTATCCCCGGTGCAATGCCGGACCCCTTCGCCAACCTGAGCTCTCTCCGGCTCAGCCAAAACTTCCAGGACGAAGTCGCGGTCAAAAAGGCCATGATGACGGTGCCCGTGTCGAAGCCGCCGCGGCAGGACTTCGTTATGGTGCACCCGGCGCCTGAATACCAACTCAATACGAACGTCATTGAACTGAAAGACGATCGAGAAACGTATCTGATCACGCCACATCTGTGGAACGCGCTGCATGCTGAGCTGGTCCCGGTGATTCTGTACCTGTCAATCAGTCGGCAGAGCGTGCTCCGGGTGTGGCCGGTCAAGCTTCCCACCACCGATGGGAAGGAAAACATGTGGCATCGGTCGTCCCATGAGGCTGCCCAGCTGGCGATGAAGCACTGGACGCGCATCACCGCCAATATGGCTTTGGGGGCATACGAAGCTCATATCGCCACCGGAATTCCGGCTGAAGCGCAGTGGCCGGCAGAGACGTTCGGTGAAATCCTGAAGGTCGCTTTCCGCGACCGTTTCATCACGACGCTCGATCATCCGGTGGTCAAGCGCCTGCGCGGGGAAGCCTAGCCGGTGGCTTCGTTGGCTTTCAAGGAGCTGTGGGCGGTGGACTTCGAGTATATCGCGGCGCCGGGGGAAATCCCGGCGCCGGTTTGCCTCGTGGCCCGCGAACTTCGGAGCAACCGGATGATCCGGATGTGGAGGGATGAGCTTCTCGCCTGTTCGACGGCGCCGTATCCGACCGGTCCCGACGTGGCAGTCATTGCATATTACGCATCCACTGAAATCAACTGCCATCGAGCACTAGGGTGGTCGGTCCCCGAGAACGTCCTCGACCTGTTTGCAGAATTCCGCTGTCTCTCCAATGGGCTTCCGGTGCCGTGTGGCAACGGGCTTCTTGGCGCGCAGGTCTATTTTGGCTTGACCACGATTGCCGCCGCTGAGAAGGACGACATGCGCGCGCTGGTGATGCGTGGCGGCCCCTGGACGAATGCCGAAAGGGAGCAGATCCTCGACTACTGCCAGTCCGATGTAGACGCCCTATCGCACCTGTTGCCGCTGATGATGCCCCATCTCGACATCCCCCGTGCGCTCATCCGTGGACGCTATATGAGCGCAGCCTCTGCAATCGAGCACCATGGGGTACCCATGGACGCCGCTACGCTCGCGAGGCTGCGCACTCACTGGTCCCATGTTCAATCTCGCCTGATCGAAGTCGTTGATCAGGACTATGGAGTCTATGAAAACGGATCGTTCCGGCAAAAGCTGTTCAAGAAGTGGCTGGCGAAGCAGGATATGCCGTGGCCACACAAAGCCGATAAGCTCGATCTGAGTGATGACGCTTTCAGAGAAATGGCGCGGGGAAACCCGCAGGTCGCCCCACTCCATGAGCTGCGGGCAACCCTGTCACAGATGCGTCTGTCAGAATTGGCGGTCGGTTCCGACGGTCGGAACCGTACGATGCTATCTGCCTTTCGTGCCCGCACGGGCCGTAACCAGCCCTCGAATTCGAAGTTCATCTTTGGGCCGGCCGTTTGGCTCCGCGGTCTGATCAAACCGCCGCCGGGGCATGCAGTCGCATACATCGATTGGAGCCAACAGGAATTTGGCATTGCGGCTGCCCTGTCGGGGGATGCCCGCATGCGGGCGGCCTACGCCAGTGGTGATCCATATCTGGCTTTTGCAATTCAGGCCGGCGCAGCACCGCCGACCGCCACCAAAGCCAGCCACGGCCCGGTGAGGGAGCAATTTAAGGCCTGCGTTTTGGCTGTCCAGTATGGGATGGGGGAAGAAGCGCTGGCATCGCGTATTGGTCAGCCTGTTGCGCGGGCGCGCCAGCTTTTGCAGCTGCACCAGGAAACATATCGGACATTCTGGCAATGGTCAGATCGGGTAGTCGATGTCGCAATGCTGAAGGGGAAGATCCATACCACCTTTGGTTGGACAATCCGCACCGGAATCGAGACTAATCCTAGGTCGTTGAGGAATTTTCCAATGCAGGCGAATGGCGCCGAAATGCTCCGGCTGGCATGTTGCAAAGGCATCGCGGAAGGCATCGAAATTTGTGCGCCCGTTCACGATGCCGTGCTGATTGTAGCGCCCCTCGAACGGTTGGAGGCCGATGTTGCCACGATGCAAGCAGTCATGAGTTGGGCGTCGAGCATTGTCCTGGATGGCTTTGAACTGCGCTCCGACTGCACAGTTATTCGATACCCTGAACGCTTGTCCGACCCCCGTGGGGAGTTCATGTGGGATAGGATCATGGCACTCCTTGATGAAGCGGACAGCATCCCTGCGGCTGCCTGAGGCCGTCAGCGTTGGCCCTACCGCGCGGCACCTGTTTGAAATCTAGCCTCCCCCAAGGATCCGGTAGTGAATATTGAAGACTTCCGTCTAACGGTAGCGACCAGTGGTCCATCGAAACAGATGACAGCACTGCCGGCACCAGGGGCGCGCCGGCGCCAGATGCCGTTCCTCAAGGGGCCGATCCCGCTTCATTGGCTTGCAGTGGCCGGCGGGCTGCCAGGCAAAGCACTCCAGGTTGGAGTGGTCCTTTGGTTCCGTGCAGGAATGGAACGCTCAACCACCGTGTCTGCACCATCAAAAGTGCTCGCAGAGTTTGGCGTTGACCGATTTGCGAAGCGTCGCGCGTTGGATGCCCTCGCGGGGGTGGGGCTTGTGGCCGTCGTTCATCGGCGCGGCCGGAACCCCGTCGTCACACTATTAACCCCGCCCGAAGACTTCATGGCGGGCAAGCAAATTGACCCAGGTGCAGATGATCGCGCTCACCACGACCTAGCCACACCGCTGCGGTCTCAGGCGTGACCAATAAGCTCGTCCACCGTTATCGCTTTGACGTATCGAGCCGGGTTGGCCCCGGTTGCAAGCGCTTTAAAATGCGCGGCGCCGCACTCGATCTTGGCGCGTTCCTGGTTACGTAGGTCGTCGAGAAACAGGCTGCTTTTGGTCTCAACTACGAAATAAAGTTGCTCAGCACCGCCTTCATCGACAAGAACCGCCCAATCCGGACGGTAGGCCCCGAGCGGCGTGCGGATTTCGAACCAGACTGGCAGCTTCGCGTAGACCTTAACCGCCGAGTTCTGCTGGAGCTGTTCGGCGAAATTCCGTTCCACAGCGGAATCGTAAATGACGTGGTCGAAGACGCCCTTGCCGGGATCCGCCAGCGTGTTGCGCAAATAGCCCATCAGCTCCTCCTGTTGGAAAAGCGTCTGCGCGTAATAGCTGTCGTCGCCGATGCGATGGTATTTGACGCCATCCACCAACGCCAGTCGCTTGGCGCGGTTGATGACTTCACCTGCCATTTCAATGAACGCCTGCGGGTTCCTTTTGAAGTCTTTGAGGCGTCCGCTTTCGGTCAGAATGCGGACCAAGCTTTTGCGGGTCAGCTGGGTGCGGTCCTGGAGGTCAGTCAGCACGTCCGGCAAAACGATGTCGCCTTCATCCACCGTCAAGATCGTCGTGCTGTTGGCGTCGCGCTCATGGGCTTCCACGCCGCCCTTGCCGATCGAGATGTCGGCCTTGCGTATACGCACCCGGGCACGAGACACGGGCGGGCCTTCCTCAATCGCCTTGATACAATCCTTAATCAGCTTTTCGTTATCGAACTCTACCCGATAGGTGGTTTTGTGTTTGATACGGTCCCACAACGCCTTGAACTCGGCGCTGTCCAGCACGGCTTGCCGCGCCCGCACCGGCAGGCGCTCATCGGCGTTTTTGATATCGAGCTTGCCAGCGATCTTACGGAGAATTTGCTTTACCGCCGCCAGATGGGGCTGCAACGCCGCCGGCAGGGTGAGTGTCCCGTCCTTGAGCGCGGTGCGCAGCGTGTCACTGACCTTGCCCTTTTTGTCCACGAAGCCCTCAGCGCCGAGGAAGTCGAAAATGGCTTGCGACTCCGCCATACCCAGCCGGCCAACTGAACCATCCGCCTGCGGAACGGGAATGTTGGCGAACTGATGATATTCGACGATGCCAAACTTGATCCCAGTCTCCTCCTCAATCTCCTTCTGAAGATTTTCTGCAAACTCCTCGTAGCTCTCGGTGGCGATGACGGTGAGCGTATTGATCTCGAACCCGCGCAGGCGCTCACCTTTCTGGTTGACGCACAGCCGCAGTCCGCGGCCGATAGTTTGCCGGCGCTGGCGCTCCGTGCCCATTTCCCGCAGTGCGCAAATCTGAAACACGTTCGGGTTGTCCCAGCCTTCCTTCAGTGCGGAATGCGAGAAGATGAATTTTAGCTTGGTGCCGAAGCCCAGCAGCTTCTCTTTGTCGCGCATGATCAGGCTATAGGCTCGCTCTGCATTGTCCCGGCCGGTCTGGTTGCCTTCCCCGGTGTCTGACCAGTGGTTGGCTTTGTCGACCGAGAAGTAACCGTCGTGCACGTCCTGCGCTTCAGTGGTGAGATCGACCTCCGTAAACAGGCTTGTGAATTCCGGGAGCTTCGCCGCACGCCGGTATTCCTCTTCAAACATCAGGGCGTATTTGCCCTTAATCGCGTGCCCATTTGCGTCGTAGGCGCGGTAATGCTGCACGGCATCGATGAAAAAGAGGCTCAGCACCTTGATGCCAAGCGGCGCCAGGCGAACCTCTTTCTTGAGGTGTTCAATGATCGTGCGCTGGATCATCAGGCGCTTGATGCCGTCCGCGTCCACTTCGCCGACGGCCTGGCCGGGCTGGAGAAAATCTTCACCGCCCGCCCGCTTCAGCTCCAAATATTGCGATGCCTTCGCTGCCTTGATCTCGCCGACGCTGCAATCGGCATAGATAGCTCGCCCGGTCAGCTCTTGCAGGTCGTCTCCGTCCTCCACGGCCACCTCCTTGCGGCGGACCTGCTTGCCGTCCTGGACGTCGATTTCAACGCGCGCGGTAATGCGCCCCCTGGTGCTGCTGGCGGAGATGAATCGGACGTAGGGCTTATTGTGCGCGTCCTGCACTACCATCGAGGCCACTTCAATTTGCTTCACAAGCTTGCGCTCATAGGCGTCCACCGAGTCGAGGCGGAAAACCATGCTGTGCTTGTCGGTATGGGTGGCCGAATACCGCAAGGCACACAGCGGGTTCATGGCATCCAACGCCTCCTTACCGGCGCCTGACAGTCCACCGTCAACGCTCTGCGGCTCGTCCACGATCAGGATTGGGTTGGTGGCGCGAATGAGATCGATCGGCTTCTCACCAGCGGTCTTTTCCTGGTCTTTGTAGAGGTTATTGACCTCCCTTTTGTTGATGGCGCCAACCGTCACCACCATGATCTGGATGTTCGGGCTGGTGGCGAAATTCCGAACTTGGCCAAGCTTGCTGGAATCGTAGATGAAGTAGTCGAACGGCTGACCGGAATAAAGGCCCTTGAAATGCTCCTCGGTGATCTGGAGCGTTTTATAAACGCCCTCCTTGATCGCCATCGACGGCACCACCACGACGAATTTCGTGAAGCCGTATCGCTTGTTGAGTTCAAACACGCTGCGCAGATACACGTAGGTCTTTCCGGTCCCGGTCTCCATCTCCACGGTGAAATCGCCGGAGGTCATGGTGGACGACGGTGCCAAGCCGTTGCGTATTTGGATGGCGTTGAGATTAGCCAAGATCTCCTCATCCAGCAGCGACAGCCGGTTGCCTATGCCGAGTTCACTCTCGACCAGACCCAATTCCGCCTGCGGCCCGAGAAAGCCGCCTAAATCCAGCGCCGGTTGTCCTGCACGGTCGGCGAGCGGCCGGCGGGTGACGGTGAATTCGGTTCGGTGGACTTCCTGACCTCGAAATAGGTCAGCCACGGCCTCGATGGCATCGTGCTGATAGTCGAGATCGGACTCGAAATGCAGCTTCATTCTGGCTTCCCCCGCTTGCTGCCGCGGGAGGACAGCTTCTTTGCAGCTTGTTCCAGCGCGTCATCCGCCTCCCGAACGCCCTGGGCTTCCAGCAGCACGCGGCGGCGGGCCGCGAAGATATCATATTCGGCCCGAGCGTGGCCGACGGCGTCGGTGTGGCTCACTCGGCCGGCACCGGGCAGCACCGCGCGTTCGTTAAAGCGCAGGAAGTCATCCAGCCGCTTTTCCCAATCCTTCAGGAACACCTGCTTACG
>JAYTXQ010000291.1:0-12235 GCA_043742825.1 Caulobacteraceae bacterium
ATTGGTGGCTTGCATTCAATTGGACGAACTTTCGCATCTGCGGCAGCGTCGGAAACACCAAGAAAAGCACATTCTTCCCTCTGCGCCCGATGTGCGCGCGTGTCGGGCCGCTCGGTGACATTCGGCTGGAGGACCCACAATTACTCGATCCTGCGGATCCGGACGATCCCGGACTGCTGTCTTTCGATCTTGAAGGCAATGCTATTGTAGCGCCCGGCGTATCCGACCAATGGGAAATCGCCCGGGTCACCTACTCCATCGACAAGTTAAAGCTGGATTTCGGTCCGCTGGCTGACAAGAGGAAGACCGTTTGGCGCGAATGCTGGGCGAGGATTTCAGAATATCTGCGTGAGCTGAGCCTGTATCACTCGGATAAACAGAATCCCGTTGCGAGGGCGAGCTACAAACAAGCGGTACGTAGCCTGAGAGCAATGATCCACGAAGATCGCGAGCTGTCATCAGTTGCGCGAGCTTGCATCAATGCGAGCGGCGATCCACGGGTCATCAGCGTGCTTCAGACCGCATGATGATGCGGGTGACTTTGAAAATCAGCGAGGCCGTTCGTTGTTGCCTGTAAAGCCTTCGTTTGGGACCTGTCGTTTTGAGGGACGAACTGGCCCCTCGCCAAGGGAATTTGGGATCTCGCCGAACCCTTAGCGTCGGTTGTTACAAGCCCCATCGCGCTAGCAACGGCTCCCTCTTTGTTCGATTTTACTTGACATTCTGATCTACAGACTTTTGAGATGAGATCGGTTCATCCCCCGGCCTTGAAGGACGGTTCGATCACTGGATCGGGATGGACGACCAGGGCGGCCCCTTCACAAGGAGGGGCCGCCTGTATGTTGGGGTAAATCATGCGTTCTGGCCGGGTTGCACCGATGCCACGCGCCGGTTTCGGTGAGCTATGGACCGCGAGGCGAGGCGCGAACATACTAAGTTTGCCCCCCACCCGACTGTGAACGCCAGCTCAAGCTCTCATGTCCCACTTCGACCGCTACATCGGCATAGACTATTCCGGCGCGCAGACGCCCACCGCTTCGCTCAAAGGCTTACGCGTCTATGTTGCCGAAGGCGGCGGGGCGCCGGTCGAGATCGCACCTGCGCCGTCGCCTCGCAAATACTGGACGCGGCGGGGGGTGGCGGAATGGCTGGCGGCGCGGCTGGCTGAAGATGTGCGCAGCCTGGTCGGGATTGATCATGGGTTTTCCTTTCCTGAGGCCTATTTCGAGAGGCACCAACTGCCACGTGACTGGCCCGCATTCCTGGAGGATTTTGTCGCGCATTGGCCGACAGCCGAGGATCAGGTGTCTGTTGAGCTCGTGCGTGATGGCCTGGTCGGCAATGGGGCGGCTCGCGGTGGGGAGACGCGCTGGCGGCGGCAATGTGATCTGCGCGCACGGGCCAAGTCCGTGTTTCATTTCGATGTCCAGGGGCAGGTGGCCAAGTCGACCCACGCAGGACTTCCCTGGCTGAAATATTTGCGCGATCAGTTTGGCGCGCGGGTACATTTTTGGCCCTTTGACGGGTGGAAGCCACCTGGCGGGATATCGGTTGTGGCCGAGGCCTATCCTGCGGTGTGGAACAAATCTTTTGCCCGTGAGGGGCGTAACGACGATCAGCACGATGCCTGGACCATCGCCACAGCCTTGTCGCAGGCGGACCGGGCAGGGGACCTGGGGGCGATGTTCAAACCCGAGTTGTCGACTTTGGATCGCGAAACCGCCGAGTTCGAAGGGTGGATATTGGGGGTGTGCTGAAGGGCCTCGCCGGCCGGTGGGGTGCCGGTAGGCACTGGATTTAGAATGCGCTGCTCGTATCGCTGGCGTCTCGCCGGCTTTTTTACCCGAACGCAGCTGCTCGCTCGCCGTCGGAAAGAGCCGGCGAGACGCCCATAGGCGCTAGAATAAGGTGAAAACGGGCACATCAAATTGAAAGTTCAGCCTAAATTTCTCCCTGCCCTTTATGGGGAGGGTGGATTCGAGCGGAGTGAGAAGACGGGTGGGGCTCTTTGATGCGATAAATTGGCTGCCGTGCCCCACCCTGACGGCTTCGCCGTCTGTCCCTCCCCATAAAGGGGAGGGAGGAAACATATGTAATTTCAGAATAATTGTAAGTCGCAGCCCTTATTCCAGCGCCTTTGGGCGAGGGCACTGGCGCTACGGGATCGTCACGCATTTGGATTGAGTGTTCCCCTTGCCGCGCGTGCACGCCAAGATCATGATCCGCCGATGATGGAGCGCGTCGCTGAGTGTTTCGTGGTGCCGGCGGGGCCTGGGGATGCTGGGGCTATTGGCCGTGTGCATGTTCAGGCCTGGCGCGAGACCTATTCTGAGCTTGCCCCGGCGGCCTGTCTTGAGGCGATGAGTCCGGTGGCGCATGCCCGGCGGTGGCACGGCCAATTGTTGCGCGCGATGGCGGGTGAGGTGGTCATGGTGGCTGAGGGGCCGGAGGGCCTGGTCGGCTATTGCGCCGGCGGGCTTATCCCAGGGACTCAGGAGGCACAGGTGCACACGCTCTATCTGTTGGCACGGGCTCAGGGATTGGGCCTGGGTCGGCACCTGCTCGGCAGCGCCGCCAGGGTGATGGGCGCGGACGGGGCACGGTCTCTGCGGCTGTGGGTGCTAGAGGGAAACACCCGCGCGGCGCGGTTTTATGAACACCTGGGCGGCGTGCGCGGGCCGACGCGGCCTGTGCGGGTTTGGGGCGGGGTGTATAGCGAGACCGCCTATCTGTGGGACGATATTTCGTGTCTGGGGCGTGGAGGTGCGGAGATTTTATGAGCGACGAAATGATCGGGGTTGAAGAGCCGTTCGCCAGAGCTGGATTCAGCTTTTTAATGATCCTATCAAAAACCATCCTGCTCTCGTCCCCCATCTCTCCGTTCTATCCACCCTTGCGGGAGTAGGTGCCCCTCCGAAGGAGGGGTGGATGAGGGGACGCGAAGCGCGAACTGCGTCGTGCCTTAGGCCACGATCTGCCGCTCAGTCTGGCGGCGTCAAACCTGCTTGAGGCAGATGGCAGGTGAAGGTCGAGCCTGCGCCCGGTTCGCTTTCAAGTGCCACCCATCCCCCGTGAACTTCGATCAGGGCTTTGACCAGGGAGAGCCCCGGGCCGGATGCGCCGACGCTTTGGGCGCCAAAACGATCAAAGACGTGAGCCTGAATGTGATAAGGGATGCCACGGCCCGTATCCTTGACCTCAATGCGCACCTCGGCATCCTTACGCTGGGCGGTAACGCAGATGGTTCCGCCGGCCGGCGTCTGGGCAAGCGCATTCTCAATCAGATAGTCTATTGCCTCACCCAGGCGCTGATGATCAGCTGTGATCTCGCCGACTGCAGGATCGACCCTGGCGATGAGATCGACCTTTCGATCCGACGCCTGGCTTGCAAAGCGGTCCACCGCCCTGGCCACCAGGTCAGCGACAAAAAGGCTTTCTGGATCAAGGCCAAGGTCTCCGGCGTCCAGTTCGGCGGCCAGGACTGCCGTTTCGATTGTGCGTGCCATTTGGCCTGAGGCGGACTGTATCGCCTCTACATAACCCCGGGCCTGATCCGAGAGCCCCGCTGCGTTGCGCGCGAGCAGTTCCGCATAGCCGATGATGGTCGTCATTGGCGTGCGCAGCTCATAGGATACGGTGGCAATAAATTCCTGCCTTAGCCTTTGCACCTCAGCCAGGGCCAACTCCCGGTCGGCCAGAGCGATCTGAAGCTGGCGCTGATCGGTCACATCAGCAAAGCTGATCAGGGTGGCACCATCGGGCAGGGGGCGCGAAAGCCAGGTGATCACCCTGTGGTCCGCCACCGTCAGTTCCCCCGATGCTGGGGCCCGCGCGGCGGGATCAAGATCAGTAACCCGCGCCTTTAACTCGCGCCAGAACTGGAGGTCATGGATTACCCGCAAGGCGCGGTCACGCACCGCGTCAAAGGTAAGGTCCGGGCCGCCAGCACCACCCGCTTGTCCCCAGAACATGTCGAAAACCTGATTTTTCAACTGCAGCCTGGCGTCCGAGCCAAATACGGCAACAGCGACGCTGAGCTTGTCCAAAGTGGCGCGTTGCACCTGCAACAGCTGGTTGAACTGCGATTTCAAGCGAAGTTCCGGCGTAATATCGCTGAAGATCAGGATGATGCCTCCGTTTGGGTCTGGCTGACTGACGACCCGCAAGGTGCGCCCGTTGACCAGATGCCAAATGGCCTCCGCTGAGGGTTCGGTGGCTTCGTGTCGCGCCAGTTCCAACGCCTTGAACCGCGCGTAGTCCTGGGTTTCGGGGGCCTGTCCGCGTTGGCGCAGGCGATCAAGCCAATCGCCGTGGCTGGGCCGCTCAGAGACCCACATCTGATCCAAATCCCACAGATCAGAGAAAGCGGCATTGCTGAACTGAAGGCGACGTTGCGCATCGAATATCGCCACTGCGTCTTTGATCTGATGCAACACCGCCTCATGCGCCGTCGTCAGGCGGGACCCGGCTTGAGCGCCCATCTGTGCCGCGGTCACATCATCGGTCCAGATGCCCACCCCCTCGCTTGTCAGGGGCACGGCGCGCACGCGCAGCGCCCTACGTTCACCCCAGATGCTGGTCCAGATCACGCACTCAAGCTCGCGGCCCTCGGCAGCGGCCTGCCTGGCCATCTCATCGGTCTGGGGGTCGAGAGTTCGTCGCTCTGACCGCGCGATCTGCAGATCTGCTGCCCCGACGGCCTTCAGCCAGGCCTGATTGGCCCAGACCACGCTGCCGCCTGCCGTGGTGATCCAGGCCGGCAGGTCGCGACACTCCAGCAACGAGGCCAGACGCTCGCTGCGCGGCAATCCCAACCTCCGCATGGGGATCAAGGTTAAGCGAATCCAGACCACCGCTCCGCTCGTACGGCCGGCAATCGCTAAGGCTCCGCTGTCCTCATAGACCTCGAAATCGCAGGGCTCACCGCGGTTGAGCAAAGCGTCAATCGCGTGGGCATGACCGGGGTCGCGGGCCCCAAGCGCATCAATCAGGCGCTGGGGCTCACCGTTGCTCAGGCCCAGGATGTCAGCTGCAGATCGCAATTCCTCGGCCCCATAGATCAGATGCGCCTGCCCATCCCGGTACATTATCAGGGCCGAGTTGAACGCTTCGAGACCTGTGGCGAGAACGTCGGTTTGAGCTACGGCTTGAGCCGTGCGCCTTGCCCCCTGTCGTTGGCCAAAAACCAGGCCAACGAGCAGAAAAACCAAGCCGCAAAAGGCCAGAGTGGGTATGATCAGTGAGGGTGGGAGGAGGGGACTCATCGGCTCCACTGGCCATGGGGGAACGAGATTCAGGCGACAGCGTCAAGCATGGCCCGAACCGCGACGCATCACCATAGCCGCAAGCTGCGAAGCGCGCATTTGCCCTCTCGTGGCAAATCATGTCATCGTAAAACTCTAAGGGGTATAAGGCTAGGGAGGCCAAACGCCGATGTTCGATCAACCTCATTCACACACAACCGTTGCTATCGTCACATTGCTGGCATTGCTTTTGTATTTCTACATGGGCCTTCGCGTTGGTCAGGGGCGGAGCAAATACGGCGTCGCTGCCCCCGCCACCACCGGCAACCCAGATTTCGAGCGTCTCTACCGGGTGCATGCCAACACCTTGGAGTGGCTGCCGATCTTTTTGCCGTCTCTCTGGCTGTTCGCGGCGACGTGGAACGAGATGGTTGCCGCTGGCCTGGGCGTTGTCTGGATCATCGGTCGGTATCTGTACATGACCGGCTATGCCAAAGAAGCCTCAAAACGCGGTCCAGGCTTCGGAATCCAGGCCCTGGCCACCGGAGTTTTGCTGTTCGGGGCATTGGGAAAGCTGATCTATATTTTCGTTTTGGCCCACCTGCACGCCTGACGTCGGCAGAGCACCTCTTAACTGCGCGTGAGAGTCTTTGCGTCCTGCGCCGGATCGTGAGACAATCATCAGTGTCGAGGGATATTTGAGGCGTTGAGATTGGGTAGACTATGAAGATGCATCTGGCGGCCACGATGGCTGTGTTGGGTTTAGCGCTTAGCCTGAGCGCCTGCGAGACGGCTACACCCTATCAACCCCTGGTCAAGGGCGCGAAGGTATCGGGCGGATTTACCGACCAGAAACTCGACGCCGACCATTATCGTGTCAGTTTCGAAGGCAATAGCCTGACCTCCCGGGCAACGGTTGAATCGTATCTGCTGTATCGTGCCGCGGAGTTGACGGTGAGCCAGGGTTTCGACTGGTTCGAGGCGGTTGATCGCCATACTGAAAAGACCCAAAATACCTACTACAACTCGTATGGTTACAACTCTTTTGGTTATGACTCGTTTGGATATGGCTACTGGCAGCCTTACTGGCGTTATTACGGGGGATTCGGCGGCGGTCGTGGCTGGCGCGGCTGGGATCCCTATTGGGGCAGCCCCTTCTGGGGTGAAGGCGGCCGGGCTGAAACGGTGGAAAAATTCCAGACCTCCGCAGAAATTGTTGTCCATCATGGCCCCAAACCGGCGAATGAAGCCAGGGCCTTTGATGCTCACGAAGTCATAGCGAACCTCGGGCCCAAGATACAGCGACCCGCTTGAGGCTCAGACTGAGTTTCTGCCCTTCTCGTTGATTGTCTCGGGTTCTGCTTCCATGAACTGACGCGGGTCGTCGCCCATGAGGTAGCGCGCGCCCGTGCCCCTGACCCGCGCCGCGTCCCCTGGATTGTAGATCGCGCAACGCGTGAGCGACAGACAGCCGCAGCCGATGCACGAGGTCAGGGCCGCTCGCAGCCGCGTAAGCGCGGCGATCTTCTCGTCCAGCAAGGGCGTCCACGCCCCGGCGATGGCTTCCCAGTCGGCCGGGGTGGGGGTGCGATTGTTGGGCAGGCTGGCAAGCGCGTGGTGGACCTGTTCCAATGACAGTCCCACAGCCTGCGCCGCGCGGATAAAGGCTAGACGGCGCAGGACTGCGCGGTGAAATCTGCGCCGCTTTCCCGGCGCGCTAACCGCCTCGATCAAGCCCTCGCTCTCGTAGAACCGCAGTGTACTGGCGGCAAGGCCCGATCGCGCGGCTATCTCGCCGATATCGATTATGGCCGTTTCCAATGCCCAGTCTTTCGAAAAAAAAGAGGTTGACTTCAAGTTCACTTGAACTTGTATCAAGTCAAAATGCAACATCTGATCCAAGCCCTGCGCACCCTTCCAGCCGACATTGCGACTCAAACTGAGGAACCAGGTTTCATGGCGGAGCTGAGCGATGCTCAGCTTGTCACAGCCGTCGCGGGGGCTATCGCTAGGCCCAAGCGGGCTCGCGCCGACTCCTTCACATTGCACGCGCCGATGGAGCTGACGGCACGGGCCGGCCTTTTGCCATTCGTTACACCAAACCTGCGGTCAGCCGTCAGACTAAGGATCGCTGCCATTGCTGCGGCCTATGCGCCGGGCGATGAGGTTGAGCCGCCCGCGCCGATGCTTACCGATAAGGTCCAGGCGATAGAGGCCCTGCTGGCGGCGCTCCGCGACGGGGATCCTGACTCGGCGGATGCTGCCATCACCTTCCTGATCCCAAGACTGTCGGCGGCCGAGCTGGCCCGCGCTCTGGCCGATGAGATTGCCGGTTGCCTGGGTGCGGCGGCACATCTGCCGATTTTGTTGGCCGCCTTATCCGCTGCAAACGCGCAATGGGGCGACCTGAACGCGCTGTTGAGGGCCCCGGTCTGTGCTCTGGCGAGGGAGGGGCGCAGCCGCCTGACCTGGATCGACAGGACGGACGTGATCGCCGAGGGTCCGGCCGACCTGTTTACCGCCCTGGCTCACCCCGAGCACGTGGCGACGCCAAATCCCTTTATCGCACCGACAATGTTGGCGGTTGAGGCCGGTGGCAATGCCTGGCGGACCCTCGCCGCAGCGACGGCGAAGCTCACGGCGCAGGCGGCGCAGGTCGAGCTCTTGCGCATCGCCGCCCTTTCGATGCTGCAGGATAACCCGGACGCTGCCCCCTATGGTTGGACCCATTGCCTGTCATTGCCGCAGGGACTATTGGCCCTGGCCCCAAGCTCAGCCGACCCGCGACGCCTGGTCCGCGCCGCAGCGAGCTATGTGCTCGGCTTTCGAGCAACCCTGGGGCGAACCCGTCTGGAGCCGTGCCGGGAGACACCTGTCCTTAAGCTGACAGTGACCCAGATGGCGAGCGGCGCGGGCAGCCATCATGATGCCCACCTGGCGAAATATACCCTCGCCTGCCTTAACGCCGCAGCCACCGACGTCGAGGCCCGATCGCTATTCCTCAGCGCCGCTGAATATCTGATCACCTGGTGGACGATCCATCCCCAAGCCCAGCTTGAGTCTTGAACTGCCTAGAACCAGGGTGTTTTGGGTGAGGTTGGCTTAACGCGGGGCCATGCGGATGGCCCCGTCCAGGCGGACATCTTCGCCGTTGAAATAGCCGTTGGTGACCATAGTCAGGGCCAGTTGCGCATATTCCTCGGGCATGCCCAGGCGTTTGGGGAAGGGGACTGAGGCCGAAAGCGCCGCCTTCACCGCTTCGGGCGCGCCCTTCATCAGCGGGGTGTCAAAGATGCCCGGCAGGATGGTGTTGACGCGGATGCCTTCGCTCATCAGGTCGCGGGCGATGGGCAGGGTCATGCCGACGACGCCGCCCTTGGACGCTGAATAGGCCGCCTGACCCATCTGTCCGTCCTCTGCCGCCACCGATGCGGTGTTGACGATGGCACCGCGCTCGCCGTCTTCCATGGCGTCAAGAGTCAGCATGCCGGCTGCGCTTTTGGCAATGCAGCGGAATGTGCCGACCAGGTTGATCTGAATGATCATATTGAAAGCATCCAGCGGGAAGTGCTTGATCTCGCCGGTATTGCGATCACGTCCCGCAGTTTTGGCGGCATTGCCGGTGCCAGCGCAATTGATCAGGATTCGCTCCTGGCCATTGGCAGCGCGGGCCTTAGCGAAGGCGGCATCAACGTCTTCATCCGAGGTGACATTACACTTGCAAAAGACACCGCCGATTTCCTTGGCCATGGCTTCGCCGGTGGCGTCATTGAAATCAAAGATCGCCACCTTGACGCCGTGAGCCGCCAGCGCCCGTGCGGTCGCGGCACCAAGTCCAGAGGCCCCACCGGTAACGACGGCGGAGATTGAAGAGTCGAGTTTCATCCAGATGTTCCTTTTTTCTTGCGTCCAGCGCGCGATTAGGGCGGTTTAGCGCCAAGTGCGCCTGACCAAAAGCATCACCTAGGGTCAAGGCAATTTGAGGAACGAACCCGTATGAGCGAGGCTAATCTGTCGTGGACCGTGGGCGCGGTGAAAATCACCCGCATTGTCGAGGTTGAGATGCCGATCCCACACGACCCGAGCAACCCCTTCCTGCTTGATGCCACCCCTGACGCCCTCAAGGAAATTCCCTGGCTTTATCCGCATTACGTGACACCTGAAGGGCATCTTCGCCTGTCGATCCACGCCCTTTTGGTTGAAGCTCCAGGCGTGCGACTGGTTGTCGACACCTGTTTTGGCAATGACAAGCCCAGTGCGTTTCTGGGCGGCAGGGCCTTGTCCACCTCGTTTTTGCAACACATGCAGGACGCGGGCTGGCCGCGCGATAGCGTCAACGCGGTGATCTGTACCCATTTGCACAGCGACCATGTGGGCTGGAACACGATTCGAGAGGGTGATCACTGGGTCCCCACCTTTCCCAAGGCCCGCTATCTGATGGGCAAGAAAGAGTTCGAATTCTGGAGTGGCGTAGATAGCGAGGATATAGCCTCCGTGCTGTCAGCCTCGATCCAGCCGGTGTTCGCTGCGGGACTGGTGGATCTGGTGGACATGGACCACGTCCTGTCGCCTGAAATCCGACTGATCCCCACACCTGGCCACACCCCCGGCCACGTCAGTGTCATGATCGAATCGCAAGGCCAGAGCGCCATGATTACTGGCGACGCGGTCCATCACCCCAGCCAGATCGCCAGGCCCCACTGGTCGCCGCCCTTTGATACCGATCAGATCGCCTCAGAAGCCACCCGCCGCAGCATGTATGACACCGTCGCCGATGAGCCGATCCTGGTCATCGGCACCCACTTCGCCGCCCCCACGGCAGGACACGTCAAACGGGACGGGGACAGCTATCGGTTTGACGGCTAAAGCATGGTCACCCTCAACAAGATCTATACCCGCACCGGCGATGCGGGGACCACGCGTCTGGCTTCTGGCGAAATGGTCAGCAAGGCCAGTGCGCGGGTAGAAGCCTATGGCGGAGTGGATGAGACCAACAGCGCCCTGGGGATGGCTCGCTTGTACACCGCGGCAGACCTAGTGCTGGATCCGATCCTGGCGCGGATTCAGAACGACCTGTTTGATCTGGGCGCAGATCTGTCGACCCCGGTCGATCCGGCTGCCAAGACGCCAGCGCTGCGGATCATCGCCGCGCAGGTCACGCGCCTGGAAGCTGAGATCGACCAGCTGAATGCAAACCTTTCGCCCCTGACCTCTTTCGTCCTGCCGGGCGGATCAGCCGCCGCCGCCAACCTGCATATCGCCCGTACTGTTTGCCGGCGAGCCGAACGTGGGGCCGTGGGCTTTGCCGCAGACCACGGCGAGGCGCTGAAATACCTCAACCGCCTGTCGGACCTCCTCTTCGTTGCCGCCCGATTCGCCAACGCGGCGGGCGAGGGCGACGTGCTTTGGGTTCCCGGTGCCTCGCGTTAGAGTCTGATTCAGCCCTCGCAGAAGCCTATTCGGTTAGCTCCGGAGCGCCGGTGTCTCGCCCATAGGCGCTAGAATAAGACGAAGGCGGACATATCTCATTGAAATTACGAGTTTAAATTTCTCCCTCCCCTTTATGGGGAGGGTGGATTCGAGCAGAGCGAGGAGACGGGTGGGGCTCTTTCTCGGGACGAAATGGCCGCCGTGCCCCACCCTGACGGCTTCGCCGTCTGTCCCTCCCCATAGAGGGGAGGGAGGAAACACATGTAATTTCACAATAATTATTGGCCGCAGAGCCTGTTCTAGCGCCTATGGGCGAGACACCGCCGCTCCGGCGATGGTAGAGTTGCGCTGTCAAACCAGTGTAAAACCCCGCCAAAACCTCACGGAGACAAGAGCGTTGAAATTTGATGATGTCGTTCTGGGCCGCCGCAGCATCCGTGGCTACAAGCCCGATCCGGTCCCCAAGGCTCTGATCACCGAAGTGATCGAAATGGCGATGCGAGCGCCCTCGTCGCTGAATACCCAGCCTTGGAACTTTTATGTCGTCGCCGGCGCGCCGCTCGACCGAATCCGGGCCGGCAATACGGAGCGCAATCTGGCCGGCGTGCCGTCATCGCGTGAATTTCGCAGCCACGGCGAATATGCCGGCGCGCATCGTGAACGCCAGATCGATATTGCCAAGCAACTCTTTACCGCCATGGGTATTGAGCGGCACGACAAGGACGCGCGACAGGACTGGGTGCTGCGCGGCTTTCGCCAGTTCGATGCGCCGGTTTCAGTGGTGGTGACCTTTGATCGGTCGATCCACGGCGGCGATATCGGCCCCTTCGACTGTGGGGCTATCGCCAATGCTCTGGTCAATGCCGCCTGGTCGCGCGGCCTGGGATGCGTCATCAACAGCCAGGGTATCATGCAGTCCCCCGTCGTGCGCGAGCATGCGGGGATACCGGAAGATCAGGTGATCATGATCTGCATCGCCATGGGCTTTCCGGACGACAGCTTCCCCGCCAATGCCGTAGTCTCACGCCGCAAGTCGGCGGCTGAGGCGGTGAACTTTATCGGCTTTGATAGCTAAGGCAGGATGATCTTGGGCGGAATTGACCAGAGTCTATATCCTAATTTGCCTTCGAAAGTTTAGAGCCAGGTTCGGCCTCCGCACCTGTTTAGTGCGGATTCACCAGGCCCCAGCGCTGTGCAAGCGACGTTCACTTCCGAACTGGCCAAGAAAAGCAAGGTAAACGACATGGCTAGGTCGGTTTCCATCAACCTCCAATATCGCGATGCTACCGTCTATTTCATCAAAGGTGGATACTATTGTGAGATTGGTGTGGGTGACGTAAGCATCGACGCCGACGGGGCACCAAACGCCTATGGCCCGCAGGCGAATGCTCATGATCCCGATGGATGTGGCCTCGATTCGCTCACCGCAGCCTGCTATCCACCCGGTGCTGCCGATCCGCTCGGCCAGGAGGACTGGAAGGATATTCTGGTCCCAGACCCACAGCATCCGGTGACTCCCTATCTGAAACCTGATGGCTTCTATATTTCCAAAACCTCCCTTT
>JAYTXQ010000292.1:0-1572 GCA_043742825.1 Caulobacteraceae bacterium
CCCATCATGCCCATACGTATCAGATTCAACGGTGTTTTATCAATCGCCCGCTGCGCGCCTGGTGCCATACGGGACAGATCGACTAGGTGGGCATCCGCCTGGGCCCTCGCGATGCCTGCATCCCATTCGCCGATATCCTCACCGCTCTGGCCGCTTCCAGCGATGACCCGGGACATTCTGGTGAGCGCTCGAAGTTCCCCCAAGCCAGTAACCCTGGAATGACTCGCGCATATCTGTTCGACCAGCGTCGTGCCGGACCTGGGCATGCCCACAACAAACACCGGCAGATCCGAGGGATTGCCCCAGTTCGCGGCTTTTTTGACGAAATCCGTGGCCAGCCGTTGATCAACCAAGGCGACATTGGCAGTGAGGGCCGGACCGTCGAACCGAACGCCATTGGCTGCGCGATGAGCGGCATGCAGGCGGTTGGCGTCAGTATAATGCGCAAACGCAGCATCCGATTCCCCCGCCCGGTCCAGCACGTCACCTAGGGCGAAGCCAGCCTGAGCGCGGTGCTCTGCGGGAACGCTGCCGTCCTTGACCAGCCGGCCCAGTTGTTTGCGCCTATCCGGTGTGTCGTCCAGTCGTTTGATCCCCGAAAGCGCGTAAAACGCCGGGCCATAGATGAGTGGGCCGTCTGTCAGCTTAGTGAATACCGCTCGGGCTTGGTCGAACTCCCCCCGGTCGCGGAAACATAAGCCGCGCAGAAACAATGCGACTGGTGTTTCCGAACCCACGGATGCAGCACGATCCAGGGTCTCAATGGCCCCGAAGAGGTCACCGTCCGTCACCTGAGCGGCGGCCAGAGACACCATCTGGTTGACGTTTGCCGGTTGCAGATCACTGGCTTGGCGCCACAGATCAACAGACCCTGCGAGAAAATCGGTCTCGCCCAACAGGGTCGCGAGGCCGGTCAGGACTCGAGGTTCAGTTGGATCCAATTCGAGCGCTCGCCGGTAGACACCTTCGGCTTCCCCAAAACGGCCAGCAAGCTTTAGTGCCAGAGCGCGGGCGCAAAGCGCTTCAACTAGATCGGGTTGCAGGGCCAGTGCGACACGGGCAAAGGCCAAAGCCAGAGCGTGAGACCTGTTTAGCGCCTGCAGCCAGGCGAGCCGGCCATGGGCTTCGGCGAAATCTGGTGCCAGAACCAGGGCCCTTTTACAGGTAGAAATCGCCTCGGCGCGGCGCCCCTTGGCCTCATAGGCCTCGGCGAGGTTGAGATAGGCGTCCATGTGACCGGGGAAAGATCGGATCGCCCGCCCGATCAGCTTGATCGCGTCATCAATCCGGCCTGCCGAAAAGGCTAGAGCGCCAGAGAGATTCAAGGAGTCTGGGTGATTGGGGTCAGACTGCAACGCCTTGGCGTAGAACGCTTCGGCCTCCTTTAGGCGACCCTCCTGATGAGCGACGAGGCCCTGGGCAATCAGGCTATTGATGTCGGTCAGAGGCGTTTCGCCTATCGGCGGCAATTGCGGCCTGACGGATCCTGAGCGCTTCGCCATGGTGGGATACCAACAAACAAAAAAAGCCGGCAGCGCCCTTCGACGCCGCCGGCCTGAGCTTAGACTCTTA
>JAYTXQ010000293.1:0-4905 GCA_043742825.1 Caulobacteraceae bacterium
CCGTCGACGGTCATGTCGCCGCGGTCGAGGGATATCTGCGCACGGTAGGTCGGCGATTCCGTGCTGGGTCTGGGTGTAGTGCCCGTTTCATCGGCCGACCCGTCCGACACCGCATCCCGGCTCACTGCCAATACCTTACCCCGCAATAGGCCGTAGCGGGTAAAGTCAAAGGTCTCGACTTTGAGCGCGACGAGCTGACCGGCATGGATAAAGCCAACGTCACGGTTAGCGAGTTTTGCTTCGACCATCATGTGGCGCGTGTCGGGCACGACCATCAAGAGACGCTGACCGGTCGATACAACGGCGCCAACAGTGTGAACGGAAAGGTCCTCGACGACCCCGCTGGTCGGTGCGCGTAGTTGCGTATTGGATGATTTTTGTTTTGCCTTGGTCAGACCCTGGGTCATCTCCGCAAGTCGGTCCTGGGCCTTTGACAGGTCGGTCAGAACACTATTGGCAAAGCCCGAGACGGCTTCTGCCCGCTGGCGCTGTAGTGCTTGGGTTGCCGCCCTGGCTTGACTTGACTTGGCGCGCCAGACCAGCAGATCGTTCTGGGCATCTGAGAGTTGTTGTTTGGCATCCAGAAAGGCAAAGCTGGTTCCAAATCCCTGATCGCGCAAGCGACTGTGCAGACGAGCTTTCTCCTGCAAAGTGGGAACGCTGGCTGCGATCTTGGCAGTTTGGGCACCGCTTTCCTCCATCTCTGCCCGTTTCTCAGCGATCTGTTGGTCGATGCCCGCCAGCTTGGCCTGCTGCTGATCGGCCTGGGCACGCAGAGCGGCGTGAGCCTGGGCGATATCTTCCGGGCGGGCATCCTGTGGGGCCGTGGGGCGGTGTGCGCCACCGTAGCCTGACAATCTCAGCGCGGTCAGGCGCAAGACATCTAGCCGGGCTTGCAGTTCATCATGGGTGAGTTGCTGTAGGTCGGCCCCGGTTGCCGTAGCATCCAGCTCGATCAGGACCTGCCCCTCGGCAACCCGGTCGCCATCGGCCACATGGATGCCGCGCACCACGCCGCCGTCGGTAGCTTGAACGACCTTGGTGCGACCTTCGGGCAGGATGCGCCCCGGCGCGCTGGCCAGTTCATCCACCTGGCCGAAAATGGCCCAGACGAACGCTATGACAAAGACGCTGCCTATGGTTATGGCGACGATGCGCCCCGTCGGCGACGGGGGAGTCTCTAAAACTTCCAGTGCAGCCGGCAGGAACTCGCGCTCGTTGCGGCTTTCCAGGCGCTCAATTCCGCCGCGCAGCCACCCGGTCAGAACATCAAGCGTGCGGCCCAACCTCATGTCACCGGCTCCGATTGCAGGCGCCAAAGCTGTGCATAGCGTCCGTTAGCGGCGAGCAGCTGAGCGTGTGTGCCGTCTTCGATCAATGCCCCTGATTCTATAGTTACAATGCGGTCGGCTCCGCGCAGAGTTGAGAGGCGATGGGCGATCAGGATGACCGTGCGCCCCTCGCAGATGGTTCGCATATTGGCCTGAATGGCCGCTTCGCTCTCATAGTCCAGGGCGCTGGTGGCCTCATCAAAGATCAGAATGCGTGGGTTGCCGACAAGGGCGCGGGCGATAGCGATCCTCTGGCGCTGACCGCCGGAGAGGGAGGCCCCGCGCTCACCGATCATCGCCCCGTAGCCCTCGGGCAGCCCGACAATAAAATCGTGAGCACCGGCCCGTTGGGCGGCCGCGATAATCCGCTCGAGGCTCATCCCCGGATCGGCCAGGGCGATGTTCTCACGTACCGTGCGGTTGAAGAGGATATTGTCTTGCAACACGACACCGATCTGTCGTCGCAGCCACGCCGGAGCGACTTGCGCAAGGTCCATCCCATCGACCATCACCCGGCCGCTCTCGGGCAGATAAAGGCGCTGAATGAGCTTTGCCAAAGTGCTTTTGCCAGAGCCCGAAGAGCCGACGATGCCAATCACCTGGCCAGCAGGAATATCCAGGGAGACCTCGCGCAGCACCTGTGGACCATCAAGTCGATAGCGAAATCCGACGTTTTGCAAGGTGATATCGCCACGAATGGGCGGCAGGCTGCCGTGTCCGGTGCCACCGGGCTCTGGCGTGGTGTTCAGCACATCGCCCAGACGGTCGATGGAGATGCGCATCTGTTGGAAGTCCTGCCACAATTGCGCAAGCCGCAGCACGGGTGTGGACAGCTGCGAGGCGATCATATTGAACGCGACCAGTTCACCGACAGTCAGCTTCCCCTGAATGACCTGGCCCGCACCTAAGAACAGGATAGCGATCATCGTGATTTTGTTGATTAGGGTGGTGGCCTGGGTCGCCACATTGCCGACAGTAACGACGCGGAAAGCCGCTTTCACGTAGGCAGCAAGTTGTTCTTCCCAGCGTTGTTGCATCACCGGCTCGAGAGCCATGGACTTGACGGTCTCGACGCCGGAAACGCTCTCGACCAGAAAGGATTGGTTATCGGCCCCCAGGCGAAACCGCTCATTCAGACGCTCGCGGAATAGAGGCGTCAGGCCGACGCTCAACAGGACATAGAGGAGTAGGGCCGCGGCGACGATGACGGTCAACAGTGGGCTATATATGAACAACACAACCAGAAAGATGATCGAAAAGAAAAGGTCCAGCGCCAGGGTGATGGCTGACGAAGTGAGGAACTGCCGGATCGTGTCGAGCTCACGCACCCGCGCCACGGTGTCGCCGACCCGTCTGGCCTGGAAATAGGCCATGGGCAGAGCAAAGAGATGGCGAAACAGCCGTGCGCCAAGCTCTACGTCAATGCGGTTTGACGTGTGAGCAAACAGATAGGTGCGCAGGCCCCCCAGGATCACCTCGAATATGGTCAGGATCGAGAGGCCCAGGGTGAGTACATACAGGGTCGAGAGGCCCCGCTGAACGAAGACCTTATCGATGATGACCTGAAAGAACAGCGGTGTCAGCAAGGTAAAAATCTGCAGGAAAAACGAGCCGATGAGAACGTCGGTCAGTGGCTGCCGGTATTTGCGCACCGCGTCGATAAACCAGGCAATGCCAAAACGGCCGTGAGGGTCACCGAGACTAGCGCGCCGGGTCATCAGCAACAGGCGTCCTGTCCAGGAAGCAGAAAAATCGGAGTTGGTCAGAAGTTGGGGTCTGGGCTGGTGCGGGTCTTGAACCAGCACTTGGCCGTCGCCGGCCTTACCAAGGATTAGCCAGCGCCCATCATTCATCCGCGCCAACGCTGGCAAGGGGGTGCGACCCAATCGCTCTAGCGTGCTGTCGATGGCGCGGGCCTTGACTGGAAAGCGGCGCGCGGCACGAAGCAGATCAGTTTCGTCCAGGGTAATTTTGCCGCTCTGATGGACAAGCTCTGCGGGGTCCGCAGGCAGTCCCAGGAGTTGCAACAGAAAGGCGAACGCGGCGGCCGCAGAGTCAGTCGCGCCTGCGATTTCAGCCTCACTCACGGTTCATGGCCTCGGGCAAAGAGCGTAGGCCATCTCTTCCCATCCAATGGATAGCCGCATTCACCAATTTGGCCAAACGCTTCGGTGTACGGGCACTTTCAATCTGAAGGATAAGACTGTTGGGCCCTGTTCAGATTGGGATGTACATGAGGCAATAGGTCTCAGTGTGGCGGAATGCGGCGCCTAAAACCCTAGCCACCGCCCCTAAGGAAATTTCAATCCCCTGAAAACCTTAGCGATTATCGCCCTGGCTTCAAGCTTGAGTGTCGCGGGCATTGTTGGTGCCACCACCTATACCAGCGACACCGTCCTTAGTGACTTCACCGCCAGTCAGACCTATGCAACGTTCAGCAACTACACTGTAGGCCCGGCCGGCCCCTACACCCCAACAAACGCAACGATCACGCAACGGGTCTATTCCGGTCTAGCCTATCCAGGGCAGCAACGACGCTAGAACCTGGACCGCGCTGTTTGACGCCAGCTCAGTAGTTGGGGCCTCTGAGCCGTTTACGTTTGGTACATTCACTGGCACAGCGCCGGCCAATGTCAACAACGTTCTCAGCAATGGCAGCCCAGTTGGTTATATTGCCGATTTCAGTTTCTCAAGTGCCTATAAATATTACGCTTTTGGAGCCAGCACGGTTGCCTTCGCAAGAGCAACTCCGACCAGGAATTGAGCGCCGCGGGATTCCCCGTTCCGGAACCGGCCACCTGGGCTTTGATGTTGATCGGCGTTGGCCTGACGGGCAGCGCGATGCGGCGGCAACGCTCGGTCGTGATTAAGGGCTGACCCGCTATCCCGCGGCCACCCGTTCCAGGCCCCAGATGATGTATCCGAGGCCGAAAGCGATCCAATCACCCATTCCACCGGCACCAACTCGGTAATGAGGCGACGGTCACGTACATAGGGTCTGAGTTACCGGGCGATGTCGTTTTTTAAAATCTAACATCGGGTGATAGTGTAGAGGGGCCTCCAGGCCTTCCTCGCTAGCCAGTAACCATCGAGCGCTGGAATCTCAGCCTGTGGCTCAGTAGCGACCGCGCATTCAGTCAGTCACTCCGCCAGGGCGCGGCCATACGCACTTTCGATATCTCCGACGTCCGTCCAGCCTTGACGCGGCTGATCGGCATCAAGAGCGAGCATAATGATGGTCATTATTCAGGGGTCGCTGGTGCCTTAAGGTGGGGTTCCTGCCTTCACTCTTGCCCAACGGACGTATTTGCCCCTAAGGACGCGCTCCCCTGCGGATGTGGCGGAATTGGTAGACGCACTGGTTTTAGGTACCAGCGCCGCAAGGCGTGGAGGTTCGAGTCCTCTCATCCGCACCAGCGCCTTTTCACCGACACGGCTTGGTGACATAAGGACGTTTCGTTTCGCGCCGCCGGCTAGGCGTAGTCTTGGCGGCGGCGCTTCTTTTGGTGCCAAACGTGCGCACCATCGTTTAGGAAAAATCGATGCAAGTCACTGAAAAATCAGTCGAAGGTTT
>JAYTXQ010000294.1:0-3933 GCA_043742825.1 Caulobacteraceae bacterium
CGGTCACGCGTGGCTCACTGGCCACGAACGGAACGCCGATGGCCGTTCCCATGGAGAGACCAAAATAACCCACCTTGCCGATGCCCACATCGTCCATGGCCCGCAGCGCATCCAGCGTTGCCCGCCACTCGGGGCCGCCTTTGGCGATGCGCATCGCCATTTCGGCCTTCATCTCGGGGTCCATCGGCGTGCCGGCGGCGATCCGTCTGGCAATACGACGGCCAAGATCCATGGCCTCCCCGCGCGAGACCCGGTCCCCGTGGCCGGGCGCGTCTATGGCGGCCACAGCCCAGCCATGGGCGGCGACCCACTGGCGGGCGTGGCTGGCCAGAAAGCCGATGCGTTTGTGCTGCGATCCGCCGTGCCCCATCAGCACCAGCGGCCGGGGTCCCACTACGCCCTGAGGGACCCAGAGCACGCCTGGAACCCGCTCGCCGGCCACGGTCAGATCGAACAGGCGCTCAGTTACACCGGCCGAGGTGAGTTCACGCATGATCTGCACGTGTCAGGCCGAGTGACTGCCACTGCGCCGGGCGGCGAGGTCTTTAGCTCCAAGGCCGATATATCCTGATCCGCATACGCTCATGGGGCTGGGTTTCCTCCGGTCCGGGGTGACAAGATCGCTTGGGCGCGTTGAATTCGACGTCGATAGTGATCAGAATAGCATCGCCGAACATCGGCAGGTAGGTTTTGATGCCATAGAGCCCCGAGTTCCTGACCAAAAGTGGCGCGTCATGAGTTTAACCTCACGCCCATCCGTGGCATTATCGCGTTTCTCCACAATCCCAGGATTCAACGTTTTGCCCGTGATTTCAGCTCTAAACGCCGCTCGCGAGGCGATTCGTCCCCTCTACCGGGCCCCGGAACGCGAAATTTTGCAGGATTTGGCGCATTTAGCGCGATTGTCGCCCACGGAGCGCGGCCAGGTCGTAGGCGTTGCGGGGGGGCTGCTGAGCGAGTTGCGGGCACCGGGGCGGGCGGGCTGGATTGATCGGTTCTTGCAGGAATATAGCCTTTCCAGCGAAGAGGGTGCGGCCCTGCTGGGCTTGGCAGAAGCCTATCTGCGGGTGCCTGATGCCGAGACGGCCAATGCCCTGATCCGCGACAAATTGGGGCAGGGCGACTGGCGCGCCCATGCGGGCGGGGCCTCGTCAGTTTTGGTGAACAGCGCGACCTTGGGTCTGATCCTGGCCCAGAGCATGACCGACGCCACAGCGCAGGCAGGAACCCTACGTTCTGTAGTGGCGCGACTGGGGGAGCCGGCCATCCGCGTCGGCGTCACCGGTGCCATGCAGAGGATGGGTGAGGCGTTTGTGCTGGGACGCGATATCACTGAGGCTTTGCGTCGCGCCGACCGCGGGGCCAACAAAGCATTTCGCTATTCCTTTGATATGTTGGGAGAGGGAGCACGGACCGCTGAGGATGCGGAGGACTATCAGGAGTCCTATCGACGCGCCGTCAAAGCCGTGGGCCAATCGGCATCGACGTCCAGCGACGTCTTTGCCCGCGACAGTGTCTCGGTCAAGCTGTCAGCCCTGCACCCAAGATATGAGCCGCTGCAGTCGGCTAGGGCGGTGCGCGACCTGACCGGGCGGCTGATCGAACTGGCCTGCCTCGCCAAGGCCGGCGGGGTCGGCCTGACCATCGACGCTGAGGAAAGCGACCGGCTGGAAATGTCCCTGGACATCATCGCCGCCGCAGCTGCCGACAGCAGTCTGTCGGGTTGGGACGGCCTGGGCATGGCGGTCCAGGCCTATCAGCGCCGCGCCGGCGCTGTGATCGCCTGGGCCGGCGAACTGGGGCGCTCCACCGGCCGGCGTCTGATGGTGCGACTGGTCAAGGGCGCTTATTGGGATAGCGAAATCAAGCGGGCCCAGGAACGCGGCCTCAGCGACTATCCCGTCTTTACCCGTAAGAGCGGGACGGATGTCAGCTATATGGCCTGCGCGCGAGCCTTGCTGGACACCCCCAGCCTGTTTCCCGCCTTTGCCACTCACAATGCCCTGACAGTCGCTACAGTTTTGCAATGGGCGGGCGGGCGGCGCGACTTTGAGTTCCAACGCCTGCATGGGATGGGCGAGGGCCTGTATGAGGGCTTAATGGAGCGGCAAGGCGTTGCGGTGCGTATCTATGCACCGGTCGGGGGCTATCGCGACCTGCTCGCCTATCTGGTGCGCAGGCTGTTAGAGAACGGAGCCAATACCAGTTTCGTGCACCAGATCGCCGATAAGACCATCCGCGATGAGGACCTGCTGGCTGATCCGGTGGAGCAGGCGCAGAGGACAAGGTTTTCAGCCCACCCGGCCATCCGCCTGCCCGGCGATATGTTCGGCTCAGAGCGTCGCAACTCGATCGGTACCGACTTGTCGGACCCGCCCTCGGTGGCGGCCTTGATGGCGGGGATAGCGGCTGGGGCACCGCGCGGCGAGGCACTGGCTGCCGCCTCTGCCGACACGGTCGTGCAGGCAGTGATGGTGGCAGACCGGGCACAGCGGGCGTGGGACGCGACGCCGGTCGAGGTTCGTGCTGCGGCCCTGGACCGCCTGGCGGACCTTATCGAGCGGGACCGCGCAGGGTTGATCGCTCTGCTGACCGATGAGGCCGGCAAGACGTTAGGTGATGGTCTGGGTGAAGTGCGCGAAGCGATAGATTTCTGCCGATATTATGCGGCCCAGGCGCGCAAGGGCTTACAGCCTCTGCTTCTGCCCGGCCCCACCGGCGAGACAAATGAGCTTTCCATGGCCGGCCGAGGCGTCTTTGCCTGTATCAGCCCATGGAATTTTCCACTGGCGATCTTCATCGGCCAGGTCGCGGCCGCCCTAGTCACCGGCAATACAGTGGTTGCCAAGCCCGCGCCCCAGACCCCGCGTATCGCGCTTGCCGCTATCGCCCTGGCGCATGAGGCGGGCATCCCCGCCGACGTACTGGTGCTGGTGACGGGCGGAGCGGATGTCGGCGCGGCCTTGGTCGGCAATGCGCTGGTTAAAGGCGTAGCCTTTACCGGCTCGACCGCAAGCGCCCGGCGCATTGCCAGGTCCCTGCTCGAGGATGAAAACCGCCCGCTGATCCCCCTGATCGCTGAGACCGGGGGTATCAATGCCATGATCGTCGATTCCACCGTCCTGCCGGAACAGGTCGTGGGCGATGTGGTGACTTCGGCCTTCCTGAGCGCCGGCCAGAGGTGTTCGGCACTCAGGCTCCTGTGCCTGCACGAAGACATCGCCGACCAGACCTTACGGATGCTGTACGGGGCCATGGCAGAATTGATCATCGGCGATCCGGCTGACCCCGTCACCGATGTCGGGCCGGTGATCGACGCCGCAGCCAAGGCTGCTCACGACGCCCACCTGGCGCGTTGGGCCTCCAGGATAAACTTTGCCTGCGATCCGCCCGCGACGACTAAGGGGCGGGCCTTCACTGCGCCCACTGTCATCCGGTTGGACCGGGTATCCGACCTGGACCGCGAGGTGTTCGGACCGATCCTGCATGTGGTGACCTGGAAGGCGACGGGCCTGAACGATCTGGTCGGGGCGATCATGGCCCAGGGCTATGGCCTGACCTTGGGGGTGCACTCGCGGATCGGTGCCGTCGCTCAGAGCGTCCGTGCGGCAGCCAAGGTTGGCAACCTCTATGTTAACCGTTCGATGATCGGTGCCGTTGTCGGGGTGCAACCCTTTGGTGGCGAGGGTCTTTCCGGCACGGGGCCAAAGGCGGGAGGGCCGCATTACCTGCCCAGGTTCGCCGTCGAACGCACCTACACGGTCGACACAACCTCAGCCGGCGGCAATGCCAGTCTGCTCAGCCTGGACGAAGACCAGAAAGGGTAGGCGCGCTAACCCAGAAACCAGATATCTGGAGTTGAATTCGCAAAAGTTTTGACGCTCGCCCTTTCAATTGCGTTATCCCGCACGCAGTGAAGCGGAGATGCGGGAT
>JAYTXQ010000295.1:0-2867 GCA_043742825.1 Caulobacteraceae bacterium
TCGATTCCAGGCGCAGCGTTTTCCAGCATCGCATCATAGATATGGCGATGCGCAGCTACTGCGCCCATGGGAACTGTCGCATTGGTCAGGCCCTTGGCCAAGCAGATCATGTCCGGGACGATGCCAAAACGCTCAGACGCGGTCATCGCGCCCAGACGGCCAAAGGCGGTGATCACTTCGTCAAAAATCAGTAGAATTCCGTGGCGCGTGCTGATCTCACGCAGCCGCTCAAGATACCCCACCGGCGGGACCAGAACGCCCGTCGATCCGGCAAGGGGCTCGACGATCACTGCAGCGATGGTCTGGGCACCGTGCAGCGCCACGAGACGTTCGAGATCTTCGGCTAGGTCAGAGCCCTGCGCTGCCTGCCCCCTGGTGAAACGGGAATTGATATCAAGGGTATGGCGCAGGTGATCGGCACCCGGCAACAGCGCGCCGAAGGCGCGGCGGTTATTGCCGATACCGCCGACGCTGATGCCGCCAAAACCCACACCGTGATAGCCGCGTTCACGGCCGATCAGCCGCGTCCGCGAGCCCTGACCAATAGCTTGCTGGTAGGCCAGGGCGATCTTCAACGCGGTATCGACCGCTTCCGAACCGGAGTTTGCGTAGAATATACGGTCCAGGCCGGCCGGCATCGCCGCTGCCAGTCGGTTGGAAAGTTCAAACGCGGCCGGGTGGCCAAGTTGCAGGGCGGGGGCGAAATCCAGTTCGCCCGCCTGGCGGCGTATCGCCTCGGTGATTTTCGCCCGCCCGTGACCAGCATTTGAACACCACAGCCCCGCCGTGCCGTCCAAAACCGCCCGACCGTCCGGGGTAAAGTAGTGCATGTCCTGCGCCCGCGCCAACATGCGCGGATTGGTTTTGAATGCCCGATTATTGGTGAACGGCATCCAGAAGGCGTCGAGGCTGTTGGCGCCGGCGGTGGTCATTATTTAAGCCTTGGTTAGTAATTGAAGCTAGCCGCCAGACTGATCGTCCGCGGGCGGAAGGTACGGGCTTCGTACAGAGTGGTGAATTGATCCTGATGAGTCAGGTCGAATCTGGGGTGCGTGTTGAGCAGATTGTTCACATAGACGGCCAGGCCCCAATGCTCAAGCTCAAGCCCGGCGCGAAATGAGACCAGATGGTTAGCCCCGTCCGTCACCAAACCTGGATCATAAAAGGCGGTAGCGGGGTCCTGGCTCGGTTGGGTTCCGGGCCTGTGGCTGATGAACTCATAGTCAAGGCGGACAAAGCCAGGGTCACCTGCCACCTTGAACCCGTATTGGGCTCCGACAGTCAGGGTCCATGGCGACACATTTAACCAGTCGCCTTTCGCGCTGAGCAGATCGCCATTGGCATCAACTGCGTTGCGGGTGAACCTCGCATTGGTATAGCCGACAGCGAATTCCAGTTTCAGGGCTGGGATGAGATTGAACTGGGTCTGCAGATCAAATCCTTTGCTCAACGCATCGCCTGCATTGGTGGTAAAGCCGATCCCGCATGCCGGCACGACAAATTCCTGCTGGATATTGCGCCATTGAATATAAAAGGCGCTCGCATCGATCTGCAGGCGACGATCCAGAAAATGATCCTTGGTGCCGGCTTCGTAACTGACTACCGTGTCTGAGGCGTAGGTCGCGTTGAAGCCCGAACCACAGGCCCCCCTTGGAAGTGGTGGCGTCACGCCACCGACGCGATAGCCCTTGGCGACGCTGATATAGACCAGGTCCTGGGAGTTTATCTGAAAATTCAGGCTGGCTTTGGGCGTAAAGGGCCGCTCCTCCTGGTGGCCGGCATTAATGTTTGGCACCCCTCCATTCCCCAACAGGTCCTGTGGTCCGTCGTTAAGGTTGACAAATTCGTAGTGGTTCCAAGCATAACGCAAACCGGCTGTGAGGCTAAGACGGCCAACGATCCTATAGGTTGCCTCGGCGAACACAGCCGTCTGACGGTCCGAGGCTTTTGTCGAGTTGATATAATCCAGATCGCCCGCGAGTTGGGCCTCGCCCCAGGCCTGCAGGACAGTTGTGCCCCACAACAGTTGCGTGATCGACGCCAACTGCGGATCAATAATCATCTCGGTGCTCTGTTGTCGGTCAAAGGCATAGAACAGGCCCACCGTCCAGATTAGCCGCGCCTGAGGATTGTTCGATTGCAGCCGCACCTCCTGGGTAAAGTTCTGCTGCCCATTGATGATCAGAGCGTGGGCAACATAGCCAGGCAAACCCGGTAGATTCAGGCCGCCTGGCGTCAACAATGGATAAAGACTGACGCAGTTGTTGCTACAGGCTACTGTCTGGCCCTGAGAGTTCGGCAACGGCAGCAGGCCGTCACCTATAAGTTGTTGAAAATAGGATAAATTGTGTAGCGTTCCGCTATATCCGCCTGTGCGTTCCTGCCGATCATAATACGAACTATTGGCGATCAGAGACACGCCGCGGAAGTCATATTCGACCTTTAGGGCGGGCAAAAGAAAGCGATCAGAATTAGCAATGCGGTCTGGGGTACCGTTGCTCAAATGCCCCCGCAATGCCGAAAGCGCGAGCCAGTCATCATTGTAATTGTGCTGATCGACTTTTTGATAGTTCACGCTGGGAACCAGGGTCAAATGCTCCATCGGCATCCAGTTGAGGGTGCCGCGAACGACCAAGTTGTCTTTGCGGTTGGCATTCGCCTCAGTGACCTGCCCTGTCTGGCTGTCGATGCGGTCAATATAGCCACCGTCGCGTCGTAGCCAGCCACTCAGGCGAAAGCCTAGTTTTCCCACGCGAATTGGCCCACCGACCGCAAGGCCCGCTTCATAGCTGCCGCCACCCGCTTGAGTCGACGCTGCCTCCGCATGACCCATAGCGCTGAACTGCGTCAGGCTTGGCGTGCGCGTG
>JAYTXQ010000296.1:0-3329 GCA_043742825.1 Caulobacteraceae bacterium
CACGTCGGCGGCCTCACTTGGGCCGCCGCTTTATTTTTCAGCGTCGAAGATACTCCCATGGCCGTTCCCAAGAGAAAAGTCTCCCCGTCCCGCGCCGGCATGCGTCGCTCGCACCACGCCCTGGGACCCAACAGCTATATCGAAGATAAGGATACGGGCGAACTGCGGCGTCCGCACCACGTTGATCTGAAAACCGGCATGTACAATGGCCGCCAGATCATGACGCCCAAGGAAGACTGACCTTCCTGTTGCTCAGGTTTCCAAAGCGGCGCTGTAACGGTCAGGACTGACCTCGGCCGCGGGCCTGTATCGCCAAACGCCGCGCTTCGACCATCTCCGGAGTAACCGCCTGATTGTTAGCGCTAGAGCGTGCGTGCTCCAGCGCCAACCCCTCGCCAAGCGACACATCAAATCCCTGGTCGATAATTGATTTGTACAGGCACAGTGTTTCTTTCGGCACCGAGGCCATGTCTTGGGCCAGAGCCATCGCGGTGCTCATCAGGATCTCGGGCTCAACGACACGGTTGACTAATCCCCAGGCCAGCGCGGTCTGAGCGTCCAGAAAATTGCCCGTCAGCGACAACTCCTTGGCCCGATAGACCCCGATCACGCGCGAGAGGCGCTGTGAGAGACCCCATCCTGGCATAATCCCGACCCGCGCATGTGTATCCGCGAAACGGGCCAGGGTTGAAGCGATCAGAACATCACAGGCGAGTGCGACTTCGAATCCTCCGGTTATGGCCACGCCATTGATCGCTCCGATCACCGGCTTGGGGCATTGCCGAATCGCCAGGACAGGGTTTTCGGCCGCGCCGGTTGCGTTGGCGGCAGCCATGGCTCCAGGTTCGCTGCCCAGTTCCTTCAAATCCAGTCCGGCGGTGAAGGCGCGACCGGCACCGGTGAGAATGATCACGCTGACGCTGTCATCCGCGGCCAAGGCACGGATCGCGTCGTTGAGTCCCGCCCGCAGAGCGCGGGACAACGCATTCATCGCCTCGGGCCGATTCAAGGTCACGGTGGCGACCGCGCCGGTTCTGTCGATCAGAAGCATGAGTTTGGTTCCCTTAGTCCTCGTCGTCGGGTAAGCGTCTTGCCGCCCGTTTTGCAAGCCCCATACTTCTCGTAGAGACTCAAATGACCGAAATCATCGACATCGCCGCCCGCGAGATCCTCGACAGCCGGGGCAACCCCACGCTTGAGGTCGACGTGACGCTTGAGGACGGTGGGTTTGGTCGGGCTGCTGTGCCGTCAGGGGCATCGACAGGGGCTCACGAAGCTGCCGAACGGCGCGACGGCGATCCGGCGCGGTACGGCGGCAAGGGCGTTCTGGGGGCTGTGGCAGCTGTCAATGGCGATATCTTTGACGCCTTGTCGGGGGCCGAGGCTGAGGATCAGCGGCGCCTGGACAATCTGATGATTGAGCTGGACGGGACGCCCAACAAGAGCCGCCTGGGGGCCAATGCTATCCTGGGTGTCAGCTTGGCGACGGCCAAGGCTGCGGCGCAGTCGGCCGCGCTGCCGCTGTATAAATACGTCGGCGGAGTTCAGGCCCGTGTTCTGCCGGTGCCAATGATGAACATCATCAATGGCGGTGCCCATGCGGATAACCCGATCGACATCCAGGAATTCATGATTCTGCCCACAGGTGCAGAAAGCTTTTCCGAGGCCCTGCGCATGGGTGCGGAGATTTTTCACGCCTTGAAAAAGGCCCTAAAAGACGCAGGCTACAATACCAATGTCGGCGACGAAGGCGGCTTTGCCCCCAACCTCGCCAGCGCTGAGGCGGCTCTTGCCTTTATCGTCGATGCCGGTGCGCGCGCTGGCTATCGGGCCGGAGAGGACTTTCATCTGGGTATGGATGTCGCCTCAAGCGAATTCTTCAAGAACGGCATATATGACCTGGAAGGGGAGGGCAAACGCCTCGATCAGGCGGGCCTCGTCGGCTATCTCGCCGATCTGGTGGCGCGATTCCCGATTCTTTCAATTGAGGACGGCTGCGCTGAAGACGATCTTGCCGGTTGGGCCCATCTGACCGCGGAACTGGGCAGCAAGGTGCAACTGGTCGGCGATGACCTTTTCGTCACCAACCCGGCGCGCATCCAGATGGGGCTGGATAAGGGCCTGGCCAACAGTGTTCTCATCAAGGTCAATCAGATCGGTACCCTTTCCGAAACCCTGGACGCCATCGATCTGTCGCACCGCGCCGCCTACACGACAGTGATGAGCCATCGCTCAGGCGAAACAGAAGACTCCACCATCGCCGATCTGGCCGTTGCGGCCAACTGCGGGCAGATCAAGACCGGATCACTGGCCCGATCCGAACGTCTGGCCAAATACAACCAACTGCTGCGTATCGAAGAACAGTTGGGCGATCAGGCGATCTATGCCGGGCGCAGGGCGATCCGCCGACCGATCTAATCGTCACGCTGATGTAGAAGCAACGCGTGTGCGGGCCCTTGCTTTTATGAGGTAACTTCGCGCACCGTTGACCATGACCCGACACACCCAACCAACACGTCGTTTCGCCCTGAGCTTGGCTGCGGGCGCGTTTCTCTCTCCGAGCTTGGCCCGTGCCGACGAGCCCGGTGTAATCCTGACAGGCGGGCCGATCCACACGGGTGGCGCTGCTGGCCAGGTTCAATCGGTCGCTATCCGCGGCGACAAAATAGTCGCTGTCAGTCCGCTGGAGACGGCCCGCCGGATGGTGCCCGGTGCCAAGGTGATTGATCTGGGCGGCGCAGCGGCGTTTCCGGGCTTCGTCGATAGTCACGTCCATCTGACCCTGGTCGGACTGCGTGAAATGACCTTGAATCTGGAAGGCTGCGCGTCGATCGCCGAAGTTCAGTCGCGGTTGCGCGACTGGGCCGGCGTTAACCCTGCGGGCATCATTAACGGTCGCGGTTGGATCGAGACCCACTGGCCGGAACACCGCTTTCCGACACGCGACGATCTCGACAGCGTCGTCTCCGATCGCCCGGTCTATCTGGAGCGTTCCGATGGGCATGCGGGCGTCGTCAACTCCAAGGCGCTTGAGGTACTGGGCATCGGTCCTTCAACACCCAGTCCGGTCGGCGGGGAAATCCTGAAAGACCGTGCCGGACGACCCACTGGGCTTTTCGTCGACAACGCGCAGAGCCTCCTCGCCGGGGTGCGCCCCCCGCCGAACCTAGCGACAAAGCGCGAAGCCTTACGCCGGGCAGACAGGCTCTATGCCTCGCGCGGCTGGACCGCTGTGCATTCGATGAGCGTCGCGCAAGACGAGGTCGACATCCTGCGTATGATGGCGCGCGATTCGGCCCTGGGCTTGCGCGTGGACAACTATATGGACC
>JAYTXQ010000297.1:0-12691 GCA_043742825.1 Caulobacteraceae bacterium
CAGATTGTGCGCCGAGGGCTTTACTGTACCTTTGAGCCAGCGACTGATGACTGACTTGTCGGTTTCCAACTGTGCTGCGAGACCGGCGCTACTGAGCGAAAGCATCTTCAGCACGAGTGCGAGGTTTTCGGGGAAGCGCCGCACTCTGATCCTGTCCCAACTGGCCGAAGCGGACCGTCAAACTATGATCTATTGGCCTATTTCCGTAATTTCGTCAAAGAAAGCGAAGGTGCGATAAAACACCTCAATGCAACTGCGTGCCGCGTGGTGCCGCGTGCGGCGACTTATTGCACGTTCTCAAATCGGCCAAATGTCAGACAGCCACCCGTCGCCGTCCGCATCGCGGAGGCCATCACAATCTGGAGTCTAAATGCGCCCGTACCTGTCCATGCTCTTCACCACCGCCGGCCTTCTAGCGAGTCTGGCGCTTGGTCCCGCCGCTCAGGCATCGGTCCTGTTCGACAGCCCCGCATCAGGGTATGCGACGGGTAGCGACTCGATCAGCGGTTTGGCCTCGCCCGGTCACCCTAACTATGCCTACGACTCTTTCACTCTGGTGGCGGGCCAGACCATCACCGGTGCGAGGTTCGACAGTTGGACGTTGCGCGGCGATACAGTTCAAAGCGTTAACTGGCTGATTTATGATAACACCTTCACGTTGATCGCTAGCGGCGCAGCGGCGGTAGCCTCGACCCATTTTGCCGTGAATTTCAGCGGCTACGACATAAATTTCAATACATTCTCAATAGCCAGCCTGACCCCTGGAGCGGGAATCTATGCTCTGCTTTTGGATGGTGCCGCGTCGGCCAGCGGTCGCAATGTAGGTTGGGATGAGACGCTCAACAACAGCCAGTCCACTTTCGGTAGTAGCCAAAACGGGCCGTTCCCCAATTCCTTCCAGATTTTAGGTACCAACGGCTCTGTGCCCGAACCGGCAAGTTGGGCTTTGATGATGCTTGGCACCGCCGCTCTTGGTGCGGCTCTGCGCAGCCGACGTAAACGCCTCTTTGCAATAGCCTGAGTTACGGCCCCGTCAGCAGCTTTGCGCCAGCGGCGAAACCGCCCTAAAGCCCCTTAGCGATTGTACGCGGGGTGAGGATTTGCGACCGGCGCTCGAAGTCGAGAGAGTCAGCAAGCATTACGGGGGCTTCACCGCCGTTGATGATCTGTCATTCGTCGCGCCGCAGGGCCGGATCGTCGGGTTTCTGGGTCCCAATGGTGCGGGAAAAACGACGACACTGCGGATAGCCCTGGGTCTGGTTGTCCCCAGCAGCGGCCTGATTACCGTGCTGGGAGCGACGGACGTGGCCAAAGTGCGTCCGCGCATCGGCTTTCTGCCAGAAGAGCGAGGCCTTTACCGTCGGATGACGCCGGTGCAGGCGATCGGGTTTTTTGCCGGCTTGAAGGGCCTCGCCAGTGGCGAGGCGCGACGACGGGCCTTAACCCTTCTCGAGTCTCAAGGGCTGGCTGCAGTGGCGCACCGCCAGATCAGGTCGCTAAGCAAGGGTATGGCGCAGAAGGTTCAACTGCTCACCGCAATTGCGCATGAACCGGATCTGGTCATTCTGGATGAACCGTTCAGCGGTCTGGACCCGGTCAATCAACAGTCTCTGGAGACCCTGATCCGCACCATTGCTGCGCGCGGGGCAACGGTCCTTTTTTCCACCCATGTCATGCAACATGCCGAACGCCTGTGTGACCAGGTGGTTCTGCTGGCCCGGGGCCGCAAGGTATTTGACGGTACGGTGGAGGCGGCGCGCGCGGCGGCACCGCGAACCCTGGTTATTGAAGGCCAATTCGAAGTGAGAGCCTTTGCTAACCTGCCGGGAACGTCAGGCCTCGTCTCTGAGCATCTCGATGAGCAGGGTCTGCGGGTGACGATCAGCCTTGATCAGGACGTGCCGGCCCAGGAGATCCTGAAAGCCATATTCGCCAGGGACTTGACGATCAGCCGTCTCGAACTGCGCGAGCCACACCTGCATGATGCCTTTATCGTCCTCACCAGGCAGGGGAGAGAGCGATGAACCGGCTGTTTCGGATCGCCCGGCGCGAATACCTCGCCTATGTGCGCACGGTCGGGTTCTGGTTATCGATCCTGCTGCTACCGGTGGGACTGTCGGCAGTTGTCGGCGCACCCATCCTGCTGCAACGTTCGACTCCGGTTGCCAATGTGGCCGTCGCAGACTTCAGCGGTCGGCAGCTTACAGCGGTCGTCGCCAAGGCCTTGATTGCGGAAGATCGCCACGCGATTGCACATCTGATCTCCGCGCCGGGCGCACCTTTTGCCAATGCCGATCAGGCATCGGCGCGACTGAAACCCTATCTCGCTGGCGATCTGGCTTTGCCGGCCGGCGGTAACCTTGATGCCTTAGCAATCCTGCGCCCGGCCAGGGAATCGGTAAGCATCGATTTTTGGAGCCGAAACCTTGCAGATCTCTCGGTTAAAAGCGCTTTGAGCGAAGCCATAACTGCGGCTGTGCGGCGTGATGCCCTGCGCGCCGGCGGCACCGATCCAGGTCTGATTACGCGGGCCGATGCCTTGAGGGTCACCGTTACCGACTTTTCCCCCAGGGCTCAGGCGGGTAAAGTGGCCTTGCGGGACCGACTGCCCGGTGTCGCGGGACTGGCCATGGGCCTGTTGCTGTGGATGTCGATCCTAACCGGGGCGGGGATGCTTCTGAGCAGTGTTATCGAGGAGAAGGGCAGTCGTATCCTCGAGGTTCTGCTCTCCAGCGCTTCGGTGCCGCAGATCATGGGCGGCAAGATTCTGGGCGTCGCCGGCGTCACGGCAACGGTACTGGCCTTCTGGTGCCTGATTGCGTCAACGATCATCGCCTTGCGGTTTCCCGATATCGGCAGCGACCTGTTGTCGGTGATTTTGGCCAAGGGCCTGTGGGCCTATTTCACATTGTATTTTGTCGGCGGCTATCTGATGTTCGCGACCTTGTATGTGACAGTCGGTGCGTTCTGTGAAAGCCCCAGGGAAGCCCAAATTCTCATGGGACCTTTGATGATCCTGATGAGTCTGCCGCTGGTGTTCATGACCCAGTCAGTGAGCCGCCCCGACGCGCCGCTCCTTGTCGCCCTGTCGTTTTTTCCGCCCTTCACCCCGTTCATGATGGCCGCCCGTTCAGTCACCGACCCACCCCTCTGGCAGGTCCTGACCACAGGGGCCTTGATGCTGGCGTTCACCACCCTGGAAGTATGGATCGCCATCCCGGCATTCCGATCCGGTGCTCTGACCACCGGCCGGTTCGAACTAAAAACCTTCGTCGCGGGGTTGCGTCGAAGGAGCGAATAGGCGCGAAACTGGTGGTTATCGCCGCCGCGCGCCGCCAGCAGGTGTCCCTACAGCGACCGCTTGACCTCTTCCAGCGTGAAGCATTCGATGAAGTCGCCCGCCTGGATGTCCTGGAAGCCTTGGAAGGCCATGCCGCATTCCTGACCACCGCTGACCTCGGCCACTTCGTCTTTGAAGCGCTTGAGCGTCTGCAGGGTGCCAAGTTCCAGCACCACAACATCATTGCGGATGATCCGTACCCGCGCTCCGCGCCGCACAACGCCTTCGCGCAAGCGGCATCCGGCGACACGGCCAACCTTGGAAATGTCGAAGGCTTGCAGCACTTCGGCCGCCCCTAAGAAGGTTTCGCGCTGGATCGGGGTCAGCAGGCCTGAGAGGACGCCTTTGATATCATCCAGCAGGTCATAGATGATCGCGTAATAACGGATTTCAACGCCTTCACGTTCGGCAAGCTGGCGCGCCTGTGCCGAGGCACGAACGTTGAAACCCAGCACCGAGGCACCGGCACCTTTGGCCAGCATGACATCGCTCTCATTGATACCGCCGGCACCGGAAAGGATGATGCGGGCACGCACTTCGTCATTACCCAACTTCTCCAGTGAGCTGACGATGGCTTCGGCGCTGCCCTGAACATCGGCTTTAACCAGAACAGGCAATTCGGAGACCTTTTTGTCTGCCAGCTTGGCCATCATCTCGGCCAGCGACCCGCCTGGGCCGATAGGGGCAATGGTCTGTTCGCGTTTTTGCCGGATGCGATAGTCGGTCAGTTCGCGCGCGCGGGCTTCGTTTTCAACGACGGCGAAGGCCTCACCCGGCGAAGGTGCGCCGCTTAGACCTAGAATTTCTACCGGCTCTGAGGGACCTGCGGTTGTCACCTGTTCATCGCGTTCATTCAAGAGCGCCCGCACGCGGCCAAAGCAGGCCCCGGCGACGACAATATCCCCGCGCTTTAATGTGCCACGTTTGACCAGGACTGTTGCCACCGCGCCGCGTCCGCGATCCAGCTTGGCTTCGATGACCACGCCTTCTGCCGTCCGATCCGGGTTGGCCTTCAGGTCCATGAGCTCGGCCTGTAGCAGAATGGCCTCGATCAGGTCGTCCAGACCTAGTTTTTGCAACGCCGAGACTTCTATGATCTGCGTGTCGCCACCCAGGCTCTCGGCGACGATTTCGTGTTGCAGCAGCTCATTGATCACCTTGGTCGGATTGGCTCCGGCCTTATCAATTTTGTTGACCGCGACGATGATCGGCGCGCCAGAGGCTTTGGCGTGCGAGATAGCCTCGATCGTCTGGGGCATGACCCCGTCATCCGCGGCCACCACCAGAATGACGATGTCGGTGACATTAGCCCCGCGGGCGCGCATGGCGCTGAAGGCTGCGTGACCCGGTGTGTCGAGGAAGGTGACACGATCACCGCTCTCCAGGCGGACCTGATAGGCGCCGATATGCTGGGTAATGCCGCCATGTTCTCCAGCGGCGACGTCGGCAGAACGCAGAGCGTCGAGCAGGCTGGTCTTACCATGATCAACGTGACCCATCACGGCCACGACCGGCGGTCGAACGACTGAATCTTCGTCCTCTTCATGGTCGATCGATAGAAATCCGGTTTCAACGTCGCTCTCCGAGACGCGGCGGACCGTGTGGCCAAATTCAGTGGCCACCAACTCGGCGGTATCCGAATCGATCACATCCGTAGCTTTCAGCATCAGACCTTGACGGACAAGGAACTTTATCACCTCGACGCCGCGTACGGCCATACGGCCGGCCAGTTCGCCGACCGTGATCACATCAGGGATAACCACTTCTCGGGCGGGTTTGCCGGTCTCCTGGCCGCCGCCTTTGCGTTTCTCGCGTTCGCGTTCGCGGGCCCGGCGCACCGAGGCCAATGAGCGCATGCGCTCGATGGCATCCTCGTCATCACCAGCGACGCCTTGAATGGTCAGGCGACCTTCGCGACGTTTCGGCTCGCCCTTCAAGCGCGAGACGGCTTTGCCGGGCCCTGCCTTGCCCTTGCGGGCGGCATCTTCTTCGTCAAAATCGGGCCGGCGGTCGATGGTCAGGCTTCCCTTGGTGGGGGCCTGGCGGGCAGCGCGGGTGACTTCCGGTGCAGCCGGTGCACCTGGAGCAGGACGGCCGCCGGCGGGCACGCGGGTCGGGCCGGCGCGTCCGGCCGCTTCGCGTGGCGGGCGCGGTGCGTTGGCGGAATAACGAACCGTGTCCGGGGCGCGGGATGAGCGGGTTGTGCGCGGGGCACCCGTCGCTGTCGCTACAGGCGTGGACGCCTCGCGGAAATCGGCGGCTTCGCGTTGCGAACGGCCGCCATAGCCGGCATCTGGCCGCGCCGCACGCTGGTTGAAGGCGACATTGGTGGGCGCACGTTCGGGGCGGAAGCTGGTCGTTCCCGCTCGGTCGTCACGCCGTTCGGGGCTGCGCGCCGTGGGAGCAGCCGGCGCAGTCATTTGTGGACGTTTGACTTCGGCAGGTTTGGCTTCGACCACCTTTGCCACCACGGGCGAAGCTACTGGGGCTACGGCGACGGCGACGGCGACGGCGACGGGCACGGGAGGCGGACTTGCGGCGGCGATGGGCGGTGCTGAGGCGACTGGGGCAGGCACGACCACGGTCGGGGTCTCGACGATGGCTACCGGCTCAGGTTCAGGCTTGGGTGGCGGGGGCGGTGCTGCCGCCAGAGCTGCGGCTTTGCGCGCGGCTTCTTCGGCGCGCTCGCGTGCCTCGCGCTCGGCGGCGACGCGTTCATGCTGTTCGCGGGCCTGTTCGATTACCACCTGACGTTTGCGACGTTCGTCCTCTGACAGGCCACCGGCATTGGGGGGGACAGAGCTCTCCGGCGGTGGCGTTGCCGGGCGTGGTGCGACGGGCGTGCGCACCTCGAAAGCCGGACGTCGTTCGGCGACCGTTGGCGCGCCGCCGCCAGGGGCGTCCACGCGCCGCCGCTTTGTCTCGACGACCACGGTCTTGGTGCGGCCGTGGGAAAAGCTCTGCTTCACCACCCCAGAGCTCACCGCACCACCGATACGGGGCTTCAGGGTCAGCGGGGCTCGCCCGGTGGGTGCCGAAGACTGTCGGCTATTGTCGTTCTCTTCCGTCATGCGCTCGCTATCATCGTCGGGCCAAAATGCGCCCGCACAGTCGTGTTTAATTCATGCCGCAAAGGCCCGGGCGGAAACCGACCGGACCCCAACGAACTCAAGTCTCCTCGCCCCCGCTCTCTGACCAGTTTTCTGGAAAGAGTGGACGAAATCCGGCGAGCCGCTCGACATCAAGCGTCCATCGGTCGGCACCCCGTCCGACAAGGAAGGCGGTGTGTATCACATTCTCTAAGCCCAACGCCAAACTCAATTCGTCACCGGTGAACAGGGCAGCGAGCCGTGGCGGACGCGGTGACTTGCGAAACCCCGCCAACATTTTTCTGCGACCATCCGGGGCACCGTCGGTAGCCTCAATCAACCACGCGGCCTTGCCCGTGATGACAGCACTCTGCACCTTCTCAAACCCTGTCGTCAGTTCGCCGGCCTTGCGGGCCAAACCCAGGCTGGCCAGCAGTCTGGTCAGGAACTGGCGCTCCACCTGGTCTGCAAGATCAGCCGGTGCAACTAACCGCGCCTTTGCTGCCCGCGAAAAAAGCCCTTTGCGCGCTGCCATTTCAATTGAGGCGCGATCCGCTCTGACCCATAATCCCCGGCCAGGAAGGCGGCGAGCCAAGTCTGGTGTGACGGACCCATCGGGCGCGGCCACGAACCGCAACAGACGCGTCTCGTCCATGACGTCACCAGAGACAATGTCCCGGCGTTCACGGGCGACCTGGGCGAGGGTAGCAGACGTCATGGGTGGGTGTTGACGGACTTAAGGTTGGGGACTGGCTGAGATCTTGCATCAAGCTGAACGGGCTGCGGATCAACTACCCCCGGTTTGAGGCTCCGAAAACAGCCGTGGCTTCATCGATGGGTTCAGGTTCCTGCTCTTCGTATTCCGGCTCCGGGTCGGCCTCAATCCACCCTGCGGCGACGCGGGCTCGCATAATCAAGGCTTCGGCATCCTCCGGGCTCATGGCAAAGCTTTCCAAGATGCCAGGTTCGCGAACCCGCTCGCCATTCTTGTTCTCGAAATAGCCTCGGATGTCGTCTGGGACCAGGCCGGCCAGGTCCTCGACCGATTTCACCTCCCCCTGACCTAGAGCCACAGAAATCGGCAGGGTCACGCCCTCGATCTCCAGCAGGGCGTCTTCCACGCCCAATTCCCGGCGTTTAGCATCATGCTCGGCAGCCTCACGGTCGAGGAAGTCGCGAGCCCGGGCTTGGATTTCCACCGCCGTGTCTTCGTCAAAGCCCTCGATGACGGCAATTTCGTCGGCCTCGACAAAGGCAACATCCTCCACTGAGGCAAAGCCTTCAGTGACCAGAAGCTGGGCGATGACTTCGTCAACGTCCAAGGCCTCCTGGAACAGTTGTGTGCGCTCAGAAAATTCACGCTGGCGCCGCTCGCTGTCCTGGGATTCAGTGATGATGTCGATCTGCCACCCTGTCAGCTGGCTGGCCAGGCGGACGTTCTGCCCGCGCCGGCCGATGGCCAGGGACAGTTGTTCGTCGGGCACCACAACCTCAACCCGCTCTTCTTCCTCGTCGATAACCACCTTGCTGACTTCTGCCGGTGCCAGGGCGTTCACCAGGAAGGTCGCTTCGTCAGCGTTCCACTGGATTATATCGATTTTTTCGCCCTGCAGTTCGGCGACCACCGCCTGAACGCGCGAGCCGCGCATACCCACGCACGCCCCGACCGGGTCGATGGAGCCGTCGTTGGAAATCACTGCCATCTTGGCGCGACTGCCCGGATCGCGAGCTACAGCCCGGATTTCAATGACGCCGTCGTAGACTTCCGGCACTTCCTGGGCAAACAGCTTGGCCATGAAGCCGCCGTGGGCGCGACTGAGCATGATCTGCGGACCTTTGGTCTCGCGGCGCACGTCATAGATATAGGCGCGTACCCGGTCGCCGATTTGAAACATCTCACGCGGGATTGACTGGTCACGGCGCATAATGCCTTCGCCCCGGCCCAGATCGACGATCACATTGCCGTATTCGACGCGCTTGGCGACGCCGTTGACTATCTCGCCGACGCGATCCTTAAATTCTTCGAACTGGCGTTCACGCTCGGCCTCGCGCACTTTGCCGGTGACCACCTGTCGCGCCATCTGGGTCTGCACCCGGCCAAATTCAAATGGGGGCAGTTCTTCTTCATAGACCTTACCGACTACGGCGTCCTTGTCGGTGACCAGAGCATCGGTCAGGCGGCGGTTGGCATAGGTGTTGAACTCCGCCGGCGGTTCGGCATCAGGACCGGCATCCGGATCCGCCGGGGCGGGGATCGCTGCGGAATCATCAACCACGGTGACGTAGCGCATGATCCGGGTCTCACCGGTCTTAGGGTCAATGTGCACGCGGATATCGTGATCGGCCCCATAGCGGTTGCGGGCGGCCTTTTGGATTGCCTCTTCGATCGCCTCAATGACGATCTCTTTTTCGATCGACTTTTCACGCGCGACGGCGTCAGCGATCTGCAGAAGCTCAAGCCGGTTGGCGGAAATACCGGTGACGGTCATTCGGGGATATCCTTATCCAAAATAAGTTCGGGTTGGTCTTGGGCGATGCGCTCGGCCCTGGCCGCCGCACCGCGTTTCATCAGTTCATCGTTCAGAACCAGCTTGGCCTCGATTATCCAGGCGAATGGCAGCATGGCGGTTTCCACTTCGCCATCCAGGTTGATCGCCACGTGATCCCCCTCGATACCGGCAAGTTCACCCTTGAAGCGTTTGCGCCCCTCGGCCATGCGATCAATTTCGATGCGGGCCTCGAGGCCCTCATAGGCGGCGAAATCCTTCAGTCGGGTCAGGGGGCGGTCAATGCCAGGGCTCGACACCTCAAGGGTATATTCGCCACTGATCGGATCGGCGGCATCCAGCACCAGGGAGACGGCGCGCGAAAGGGCCGCACAGTCTTCGACCACCAGGGTCCCATCAGGCCGTTCAGCAAAAATCTGCAAAGTCCGCGCCTGTATTCCGCCCATCAGACGTAGGCGCACGATCTCAAATCCGATGGCCTCAGCCACGGGGTCGAGTAACTCAAGCAACTGGCGATCCTCAGCGGTTTTGCCGCGCAACGGAGACCCTTCAAGACAAACAAAAAGCGGCTGGCCCTTTTCAGGAGGCCGCCGCTCGTAAACGCTATCCAGCGCTAACGGACGATAGAAGAAAGTCTTTATATCCCGCCTTTGGTCGCTTGTCAGCCCATAATTTGTCCGCAGATGTCGCAGATTTTCAACGATGGTCGCTGTTCCCGCGCCGCAGGCACTCATTCTAGCAGACCAGGTGTTTTCGACTTCGCCCATTAAGCCAGCAACCCATCTGTCAAAATCTGCGACATCTGCGGATCAAACTATGCCAGCCAGACCATCATCCGCGTTTCGACGTCGCATCCTCTGGCCGGACATGCCCGCGTTTCAATGACGCCGGTGTAGAGAAAGCCGGCCTTGATTAGGATACGGCCCGAGGTCGGATTGTCGATGAAATGGCCGCTGACCAGGTACCTCTGGCCCCAGACCCGATGAGCCCAGGTCACAGCGGCAGAGGTCGCTTCGCTGATCAGTCCCTGGCCCCAATAGGGCCTACCCAGCCAATAGCCCAGTTCCGGCGCGGGTCCGCCACGATCATCTAGTCCGACCATGCCGATCAGACCGTGCTGCTGATGGTCGAGCGCGAGTAGTGCCGCGCGTTCCGGATCGCGTTTCTCTACACGCTCAAGAAACCCTTCAGCATCCGACAGATAATAGGGGAACGGCATAGTGGTCATCTTGCCGATGCCGACATCGTCAGCCAGAGCCGCAATCTTTCGCGCATCTGCGGCCACGGGTGCGCGTAGGGTCAGGCGTCGGGTAGTCAGAGTGGGCCACAGGGTCATGATCTTCAGGCCTCAGCACAAAAGCAAAGCGGGAGCCCGACGATTCGGACTCCCGCTTGCAAATGCCGGACCGGATCGCTGGGTGGGGCGATCCGGAATTAGAAATTTCGGATCGTTTATTCGGCGGCGAGCGCCATAGGCACAACCACATTCACGTAGGTGCGGTCATTGCGCTTAGTGATAAACTTTACCGCGCCATGAGCCTTGGCGAAGAGGGTATGATCGACGCCCATGCCGACATTGTCGCCTGGCCAGAACTTAGTGCCCCGTTGACGAATAATGATATTACCGGCGAGAACAGCTTCGCCCCCGTATTTTTTTACGCCAAGGCGGCGTCCATCAGAATCGCGACCGTTGCGCGAGGAACCGCCAGATTTCTTGTGTGCCATGAGTCAGATCTCCTAAACGGTGTCTCTAAGCTTGCGCTTGGTCATCAACGGCTTTTGCCGCCTTCTTGGCTGCGGGCTTTTTAGCGGCGGCCTTTACGGGGGATTCAGGCGCAGCCTTGGGGCTCGGCAGCTTGGCCAGCTTTGCCGCCCTCGATTCGGCCCGGGCCGTGAGTTTGGCCCGTTTCTCAGCATTAGCGACGTCCGCAGCCTCCATCCCCCGCGCCAGATCGCGAGCCCTGGCGTTGAGTACGACCAGCGGCGTGAAATCTATTTCGCCTTCCCAGCTTTCGCTGTGGCCGGCACCGGCAAGCCCGGTTACCCGCAGCACGGTTTCGAACTGGCGATGGCCGCGCGTGCGGCGATAGCCCTGGCGGCGGATTTTCTTGAAAACCTTGATCTTCACACCCTTGCGGGTTTCCACCAGCGTCGCTTCAACCTTGGCACCCTCAACCAGGGGTTCGCCAACAGTGACCGTTTCACCTTCGCCGATCATCAGCACCTGATCAAAGGCGACGTGAGCGCCGGGCTCACCTTCAAGCTTTTCGACCACGAGCAAATCACCCGGTTGAACCCGGTATTGTTTGCCGCCGGTCTTGATCACAGCGTACATCGACGAAAGGCCTTCAAATTGAATGACAGGGGGCAATATAAAATAACTGCGCCCGCAAGCGAGCCAGCGGGCGAAGAGCGCGACTTATAGCGCCAAGCCCGTCCAAGTCAACGCCGCGCATCGGGAAGGCGATCCGCCGATGTCGCAGATTCAGACAGATGCCGACCCGACCCCGCGCCGCAGGCGATAAATCCTCAGATTCGAAAAATTATCGGCTGCGCCGCTGGGAGCCGATGCGCATCAGCATATATCTGCGTCATCGGTGGAAAAAGTGCGACCGCCTGATCAACCGAACGTGTCGCCGAGATAGACTCGTTTGACGTCGGCATTGGCCAGAATTTCCTCCGGGGAGCCTTCGAACAGCACTTCGCCAGCGGCAATAATAGAAGCGCGGTCGATGATTTCCAGGGTCTCGCGCACATTGTGGTCGGTGATCAGGATGCCGATTCCGCGGCCGCGCAGAAAGCCGATGACGTCACGAATGTCGGCGATGGCCAGCGGATCGATCCCGGCGAAAGGCTCATCCAGCAACATGAACGCGGGCTCACTGGCGAGCGCTCTGGCGATTTCGACGCGTCGCCGCTCTCCGCCTGAGAGCGAGACAGCCGACGCAGTCCGAAGATGCGAGATATGCAGATCATCCAGCAGGCGGGTGGTGATTTCCTTGACCTTGGCGCGGCTGGGTTCACGCATTTCCACCACAGCCATGATGTTCTGCTCGACCGTCATGCCGCGAAAGATCGAGGTTTCCTGGGGCAGATAGCCCAGGCCAAGGCGGGCACGCTGATACATGGGCTGGTTGGTGATATCCTCGCCATCGAGGAAGATGGTGCCATAGTCGGCCCGGATCAGGCCGGTGATCATGTAAAAACAGGTGGTTTTTCCAGCCCCGTTGGGCCCCAGCAACCCGGCGACCTCACCGCGAGCCAGATGCAGGCTCACGCCCTTTACCACTTGACGGCCGCGAAAGGACTTACCGATACGATCAACGATCAGGCCCTCGCCGGCCGCTGCCTTCAACGGCGTAACCGAACTTTTCACTTCGTCCATTCCTATCGGCTCTGAGGCGTCGTCGTCGCGCCATCCTGGGCGCTTTTGTCGGGGTAAAATACCCCGCGCACCCGTCCACTGCCGCCGGTGCCATTCGATTCAAGCTTGGCCTCCTTGGTGGAAACCTTGATTGTCAGTCTGCCGCCGCGCGCGACGTTATTTCCCTGCGCCACGACCACATTACCGGTCATGACGATCTGGTCTTCGCCCTGAGAATAGACAGCATGATCCGCTCGCGCCGTCTGTTTGGGGGTGACATAAAAAACCCGGCTCACAGCCTCGATGTGGTCGGTGCCGCCGCAGTCGCGTTTGCCATCCGCCGTTTCGCTTTTGGTTCTGGCATAGACGTTCAGCACGTCCGCCCGCAGCC
>JAYTXQ010000298.1:0-12522 GCA_043742825.1 Caulobacteraceae bacterium
GCGGATCGGGTTGGGGGCGCGCCGTCATCGCGCCCGTAGTCCGGTTCAAGCGTCCAGGACCGGCCTGGTCGGGGAGCCAGATTGATGAGAGCCGCTTGAGGCCCTCGCCGGGGGCAAAGCTCAAACATATCACGACAGAACTCGACGGCCCGCTCTCGGGATTCGGCAAGCGTTGCGCAGGGTTGTTGCAGCGGATGATCAGAGAGGTCGGCGTCCCCGATGACATGCGAGTCGCCCGGTTCGAGTACGAAGATCGTTATCTCGTCACACCCCTCGCGCTACGGCTTTGCCTAGACACGCTCTTTCATCTGCGCGCTGGAGAGACCTGCATGGTGCCGCTGCTGATCAGGACGGCCCAACCGGCACCGTCGGACAGGGCCAGCCTGTCCATCGACAGCAACTGGAAGCGGGACGACGACCGGGCCGTGGTGGCGCGGATGCTAGCCCGAGCCCGGCTGCTCAATCTCGAATGGCGCTTGGGCGGAGCTGGCCATGCGCGGCGGCTCACGGTCGAGTTCGAAGCCGGCCCGCGCATGCAGATTCTATTCGATCAGGGTTTTGGTGCCTGGACCTGCGACCGAGGAGCCGCTTTCGATTTCCATGTGTCGCCGTCAGACCAAACGGCCAAGCTCCAGAGGATTGAGGCAAGGGTGCAGATACGACCGCGCGCGCGGACCTATCTGGTTGCGGAGGTTTCGCCACCAACTGAAACGATGGTGGGTTAAAAAGCCTTAGGCCACCAATTTGAAACTGGCGAAGGGGCCGTCGGGGGTGCTTGTTGCCTCGATGCGGAGGGTGGTGCCGGCCTCGGCCCCGGCCGTCCGCCGAGGGCGATGTTGGCAGCGCTGGGGACCTCCTGCCTACGATCTGGGACGGGTGGCCCAGATCAGATCAAGCGTTCCAGGGCCAAACCGGATGGACAACCTATTGGGAGCTCATTGCAAGTATGGGTATGAAAGCCCGCCAACCAATGGGTGAAGCTTCGCGCCAGCGATAGGAACACTACCCATGAGACCACCTTATTTTCGACAGCATATACACTGTAGATCGACTTTCGTAGAACAGGCCCTTGGAATCTCCGGGGCTGGCGATCCTTTCGGTAGGTGCCGGGCCTACCGCTCCCTCGCTATCCAGACTTACCGGGCGAAGTATCAGTACGGCTCTGGCCCCTCATCCAGCCAGCCCTCAAAAAAATCGAACACCGCTGCCTTAAAGAGGGCGTGTGGGATGGCGCTGAAATGATCGCAGGCGGGCAGGCTGATACTTTTTGCCCCAGGGATAGCGTCTGCCAAGACCTGCGGGTCCCCGGCAATCTCATCGCGCGCGCCGGCAACCACCAGGACGGGCATGGCCAGGCGGTTGAGCACGTCCCTGTCAGTTGGGGCGGCGCGGCCCTCGCTGCAGGCAGCCAGGGCGAGCAGATCTTCGCCCTGATTTTCCGCAAACTGACGAAATCCCTTCAGAGTTGGCTCAGTTATCCCAGAGGGGTCGGCCAGCCGCATCGCCTGCGCCATCGTCATACCGGTGCCAAAGGCGTTCGAATCGGGCGACAACATCCGCGCCCCAACGCCGCCCAACACCAGGTTGGCCACACGCTCAGGATGGGAATCTGCCAGCGCCAGACTCAGATGCGAGCCCATGGAATAGCCCAGGAGGTCTACGCGGCGAAGGTTGAGGTAATCCATGAGCGCGACGATATCGCCCACCATGGCGTCGCGCCCATAGGCTGACGGATCATGCGGTTTATCGCTCTGGCCGTGTCCGCGAAGGTCGAGGGCCACGGCGCGCCACCCCTTTCGTTCAAAGGCGCCGAGCCAGCCCAGGCGTCGCCAGTTCTCATCGCGGTTGGTAGCAAAGCCGTGCACCAGCACCACGGTGCCAGCCTCGGTCCCGGCCTCAGAGACCGTTGGCCAAATGTCATCATAGGCCAGCGTCAGGCCATCGTGCTGAAAAGTCGCCATGTCAGCGACGTTAAACGCAATCACCCACTTGAGCCAAGCGGCCTTGGTGCCTTATGCCAATCTGTATGAACGAAGAGCGATTCATCGGTGGCTGGACGCTGCCCAAACTGCGCGAGCGCAGTCAGACCGAACGCTATGACGTGTGGAAGCGAGCGCGCGCCTTGCATTCAGCCGAGGGCAATCACTTGGCCAGGGCGATTGAGCGTCTGGGCCTGCCCTATGCCGAACCCGAACCTCTGGCCGCAGACGATGGCTTGGTGGCCCAGATGCGCGATATCCTGGCCTCGCCGGCCGCGCGCTCAGCGGCAATTGAGGCGACCCTCGATGGTCTTCCGGCCATAGCCGGCGTCGATATTCTGTTGCACGACGCCTTGGGAGAGGCTTACCGCCGCAATCCCGCAGCCGTTCCGACGGCGCAGGCTCTGGTCAGTCAGCTGATGACATCCCTGGGCTATGTTGAGGCCGGCAACAAAGACCTGCCCAGCCGCAACGTGGCGCGATCAGGGGTCTATTGGAAGCGCGGGTAGAGCTTGATGATGTTTCCATCAAAAGCCATCCTGCTCTACGGCCTCGCGCTTCCAGACACCCCGTTAGAGCTGTGCGAGCATATACTCAGCCGAGGAGACCTTGAACTCACCGCCTGATTCGACATTCAGTTCGGTGATCACGCCGTCTTTAGCAATGAACGAATACCGCTGTGAGCGGTGACCCATGCCGAAACCGCTGGCGTTCAACTCAAGCCCGATGGCTTTGGTAAATTCGCCGTTGCCGTCGGCCAGCATCAGCACGTCATCGCCGACGCCCTGGTCTGCGCCCCAGGCCTTCATCACAAACACGTCATTGACCGAAACACAGGCAATGGTGTCCACGCCTTTGGCCCGGAACTCGGCGGCATGCGCCTTAAAGCCCGGAACATGCTTGACCGAACACGTGGGGGTAAAAGCCCCAGGGACTGCGAAGAAGGCAACGGTCTTACCGCCGAACAGGGCATCGGTGGTCAGAGGCGCGGGGCCGGTTTCGCCGGACACCATAAAGGTGCCCTCTGGAACCTTATCGCCGACTTTGATGGTCATATCTATCTCTCCAGGTTGGGGTACCGTCCCCCATAGTCGCCGATTGAAGGCTCGCCAAGGGCTTGAATTACTGCGGCCATAGCCTGATCATAGGCCATGATCGATCCGAACGATGGCTATCTCGCCGGCCGCCTTCTGGTAGCCATGCCCGGAATCGGTGATCTGCGTTTTGAGCGCGCAGTGATTCTCGTTTGTGTCCACGATGCCAATCATGCCATGGGCCTGGTGGTCAATCGTCCGGTTGAGGGATTGACCCTGTCGCGCGTACTCAAACAATTGGCCGTCGAGACGCGTGGGCCGCCGCTTCGCAATCTTGCTGTCATGGGCGGCCCTGTGGAGACAGAGCGTGGTTTTGTTCTGCACACCGACGATTATCCCGTACCTTCCACTAGCCTACACATGCCGGGCGGTCTGGTCCTGACGGCCACGCGCGAGATTCTTCTGGCCCTGGCCGCTCGCGACACCACACCTCGGTGTGCAGTCATGGCCCTGGGCTATGCGGGTTGGGACAGTGGCCAGCTTGAACACGAAATCCGGGAAAATGTCTGGCTGACCGCCGATCCGGACGAGTCACTGCTTTTTGGCGATGACCACGAACACAAATGGGGCAGGGCCCTGGCCAAGATCGGCGTCTCAGCCGAGCGCCTGTCGACCCAAGGGGGGCTGGCCTAACCTACACGCATCTCGCTGAGCGGCGATACCTGACCAAACAACAGATGGTCGCGCCACTGACCGTTGATCTTCAGATAGGCACGCGCCATGCCCTCCTGGCGGAAGCCAGAGCGCCGCAGCACACCTTGAGAGGCCTCGTTGCTGGGCAGGCAGGCGGCCTCCAGTCGGTGAAGGCCCAGGCGGCGGAAGGCAAATTCGCGCACCGCCAGAACAGAAGCCGAGGCGTGCCCCTTCTGGATAAAGGGCTCGGCGATCCAATACCCAAGCGAAGCGGTCTGCGCCACGCCTCGGCGGACATTGGAAAGGGTAATACCGCCGACCATCGCATTGTCTTCATTACGAAAGGTCAGGAACGCATAGGCCCCGCCGCGTTCAATATCCTGAGCATAGGCGGTGAGGCGGCGGCGAAAGGCCGCCCGCGTCAGGTCATCGCCAGGCCACATCGGCTCCCAGGGTTGTAAAAAGCTGCGAGACCGCGCGCGCAGTTGCGCCCACTCGGCGAAATCGCTGGCTCGGTAGGGGCGTAGTCGTATCGCATCGCCCTCAAGGCGAAGGTCAGGATCGGGCGCAATCCAATCAAGCAGAGCCATGGACTAACGGTGTACCCAAAACGCGCGCGCGCCAAGTCTCATGAAACAAGCCTATTGAAATAGTGCCGCTTCAAATCGGCCCGCCGCCGTCGACGCTGCCTTGGGACCCAGGGTGCTGACTGTGCACAGACCCGGAGCCAGGAGGTGGCGGACCAGATGAGAAATGTCCTCGGCTGTTACCGCGTCAATTGCCATAGCTAACTCAGCCGGCGTCACCAAGCGCCCAAACACCAGCCATTGCGAAGCAGCCTGTTCGGCACGGGCTGTCAGCGACTCGCGGGCCATGAACAGCGATGCTTTCAACTGGGCCTTGGCGCGCGCCAGTTCTGCGGGCGTCACCAGCTTGGCCAGGCTGTGGATCTCACGGGCGACGATTTCTGCAAGCCTAGCCGAATTCTTGGCCTCGCATCCGGCATAGACGCCCATGACGCCGACATCCGCATAGGCCTCTGCATAGGCATCAATCGCATAGGCCAGACCCAGCTTTTCCCTGGCCTCCTGAAACAGGCGCGACGACATTCCGCCGCCGAGGATTTCGGTGAACAGCCGAAAAGCAAAATGTTGCGGATCGGCGATGCTGGGACCGGGCAGCAAAAACACCAGATGGGCCTGCTCCAGGCGGCGCACTTCGTTGACATTGCCACCGGTAAATTTCGCCGGCGGCTCAGCGGATGCCTGAGGGCCGGCAGCCGTACCGAAAAGGTCCTGCGCGAGGCCTAACAGCTCCCCTTCGTTCAGTGCCCCTGCGGCGCTGACCACCAGACGGTCGGGCGCGTAGATGCAGTGTCGCCAGGCTTCTAGGGCCGACTGGCTGGCCGGAGCCAGTGTGGCGGCGGTCCCGAGGATCGGTCGCCCCAGGGGTTGGTCGGCAAAAGCAGCAGCCTGGGCCCGCTCAAACACCTGGTCATCCGGGGTGTCAGCGGCTTCGGCGATTTCCTGCGCGACGACGTGTTTTTCGCGTTCGAGATCTTCAGCGTCCAGGTGCGGTCGCTGCACTAGGTCTGATGTAACCGCCATAGCCAAGGGTAGGCCCTCAGCCAGGGCCCTAACCTGAAAGCTGGTCCGTTCATGGCCGGTGGCTGCATTAATCTGGCCGCCGCTTGCCTCGATCACCTCAACGATGTCGCGGGATGAGCGGCCCCCTGCCCCCTTGAATACCATGTGTTCCAGCAGATGCGACCAGCCGCCACGGGATGGGTCTTCCCAGCGCGCGCCACGGCCGGCAACGACGCTCAAGGCCAGGGTCTCAAAACCCGGAGCGCAATCGCAGATTACGGTGACGCCGTTGGCCAGAGTGTGGACGGTGGGCAGGTCTGACATCACGCGGCGACCATCGCCCGGACATAGGCCTTCACAGCCTCAGATTGGGCGGGGAGGCGGTCAAAGCGCTCTGGCAATTGGGCGATGGCGCGGGCGGCCAGGGGCGCGGGCGGCATGACCCCTGTGGCCTCACGCACCGTGTCTGGGAACTTGGCCGGGTGTGCGGTGGAAAGCACAATCACTGGCACCTGCCGATCAGCGTGACCCATCACCCGGGCCCCCGCCAGGGCAACGGCCGTATGCGGCTCGATCAGACGCCCCGTTTCGGTCCAGACTTCACCCAGAGTCTGGGTCGTGGTAGCTTCATCGACAGAGGTGCCGACAAACAGCTGTTGCATCTGGCTTAGCACCTGCGACGGAATCTGCAGGTGCCCGGAGGCGGCAAAGTCGTCAAAGTCGTTCCTGGTCTGACCGCCATCGCGCCCGTTGGATTCAAAATACAATCGTTCAAAATTCGACGCGACCTGAATGTCCATGGCTGGGCTCTGGGTGGCTACCGCTTCACCACGCGCATAGATGCCACTTTGCAGGGCCCTGGCAACAATATCGTTGCGATTGGTTGAGGCGATGATGCGCGTGATCGGCAGACCCATTTTCTTTGCCGCCCAGCCAGCGAACGCATCGCCGAAATTACCCGTGGGCACGGCAAACGATACCGATCGAACCGGCGCTCCCAAAGCGGCAGCAGCGACAAAATAGTAAACACTCTGAGCGAGAATGCGGGCGAAATTGATCGAGTTGACCGCAGAAAGACAAACCTCCTGGGCAAATACAGTGTCAAGAAACAGGCTCTTCAAAATTGCCTGGCAGTCGTCGAAATCTCCGTCCACCGCGACACAGCGCACATTCGGTGCCGCCGCCGTGGTCATGAACCGGCGCTGCACTTCGCTGATCCGCCCCTCGGGAAACAGCGCCACGATGCGCACATTCGCGCGCCCGGCAAAGGCCTCCACAGCCGCGCCCCCAGTATCGCCAGATGTGGCGCAGACGATGGTCAGGCTCTGGCCGCGCGCGGCCAGCACCGGCTCATACAGGCGTGCCAGAAGCTGCATGGCGACGTCCTTGAACGCCAGCGTCGGACCGTGAAACAGCTCCAGCAAAAACTGATCCGGCGCCAGTTGGGTCAGGGGCGTGACCGCCGGATGCGAGAAGCTGGCATAGGCTTCCTGGCATATGCGGTGCAGGGCGGAGGGCGAATAGGCGTCGCCGACAAAATGCCCCAGAATATCCGCTGCGACTCTGGCATAGGGCGCACCGGCAAAGGTGGCGATTTCGCTCGCACTCAGGCTCGGCCAGATCTGGGGTACATAAAGGCCGCCATCAGGTGCCAGACCGCCCAGCAGTGCGGTTGTGAAGTCCACCGCCGGGGCTGCGCCACGCGTCGAGATATATCTCATGTGCCTTTCAGCCTTCGCCAGACCATTGCGGCCCAGACCGCCACTAATCCTACAGCCAGCCCAAACCAGGTCAAAGCATAGCCAAAATTGTCTCGGGGCGTGTCTTCTGCCAGAGCTGCCGGGACAACTCCGACAAGCTGCGGTGTCTCGCTCTCGACCGCCAGATAGTAAGGCAGCGGCCGGTTCATTCGCGCGCCAGCCGCTAGGGCGTTTACGGTCGCTGCGTCAACCACACGAACGGCACCTGGCCCCATACTGTTACCTAGCCAGGGCTTGGCACCCAGGGTGCGCAGAACACCGATCAGATGCACCGGTGCCCGGAAGACCGCCAGTTGCGGTGCCACGGCATGGGCCAGACCGCTGACCAAGCCGCGATCAACCAAAAGTGTTCTGTTATGCTCTCCCGTCAGGTGGCATAGGCTCAACAGCCGCCAGGCCACAGCGCCGTCCCGAATTGCATAGCGCAGCAGATTAACCGGTGCAGCCTGCAAGCAATCGACGCTTACGCGCACATGATCACCCGCCGCACCCTCTGGACTTCCCGCCAAAATGCCAGTCAATTCAACGGCTGGGGCACCACTTAACGCGGCGATTTTCGCCCGGGTGGCGTTGGTTTCATCCAGGCGGCGAAGTTGCCACAGCCCCAGACTGATCAAAAGCGCCAGGACCAGACCCGCGGCGAGGGTCAAGCCGATCGGGAATCGTTTCACCCTAGAACCCGTCCCGTCGGTGCTGCGAGGCTTTGTTGCGGATCTGGGCGCCGATCATGACGCCTTTGATCGGTCGCAGCAGGGCCAGGCACAAGAAGGTTGCCAGCGGCAGCCACAGTACCAGGTGCACCCACACCGGCGGGTGTACGGCGATCTCAGTGAACAGGGCGGAAAACACGGTCAAAAACCCAACGATGATGATCACAAAAACTGCGGGCCCATCGCCACTGTCTGCATCACCCAGGGGGTAACCACAGACAACGCAGCGATCCACCAGCTTGAGAAACCCAGCGTAGAGTTTGCCCTGCGCACAGCTGGGGCAACGGCAGAGCAGTCCGGCAAGCAGAGGATCCAGGGTGGGCCCCTGCGTCAATGCCCCCAACCAGCTCCGAAGATCACATAGATAAAGGTGAACAAAAACAACCACACCACATCGACGAAATGCCAGTACCAGGCGGCCGCTTCAAAGCCGAAGTGCTGTTTGGATGTGAAGCCGCCATTGATCAGGCGCAGCAGACAGATCGCCAGGAAGATTGTTCCGATCAGGACGTGGAAGCCATGAAAGCCCGTCGCCATGAAAAACGCCGAGCCGTAGATACCAGCATTGGCGGCTTCGGCAGAGTAAAACAGGTTTTCTTTGAGGATGTGATTATATTCGTAGGCCTGAATGGCGGTGAACAAAGCGCCCAAAATCACAGTGAGCAAGAGGCCGATCTTGGCACCCCGGCGATCACCGGTCTGCAAGGCGTGGTGGGCCCAGGTCACGGTCGTCCCCGATAATAGCAAGGTCAGGGTATTGACCAGGGGCAGTTCAAATGCCGGCACGGTCTCAATGCCTTTCGGCGGCCAATTGGCCCAGGCGGTGCGCACATCGTCGAGCGGCGAAAGCACTCGGTGCTGGTGAAACAGCGCCATCTCAAAAAAGATCCAGAACCAAGCGACAAAAAACATCACTTCGGATGCGATAAACAGGATCATGCCATAGCGCAGGCCAATAGAAACAACGGGCGTATGGTCCCCTTGATTAGCTTCCTTGGTCACCTCAGTCCACCAGGAGGCCATGGTCCACAAGACCCCTGCACCACCAGCGGCCAGCACCCACCAAGTCCCCTTCTGCAGGCCGAATAAACCTTTAAGATCGATGACCAGACCCAGGGCCAGGACCACAGCCGAGATAGAGCCGATCAGCGGCCAGGGGCTGGGGTTAACCAGGTGATAGTCGTGTTTGACGCCGTCATGAGCCATTCGTGAAACCTTAGAAATCTATATTCCCAGACCGGGCGAAGCAGACGCCGCCATAGCCGCGCCTGCTATAGCGCCAGCGGGGCGGCCCCGCCAAGGGGGGCGGGGGGTGAAGGGGGTAAATCAGGTGATATCAGACCGCCTTAGCCTCTAGCTACACCGGCCTTGGGCGGCGGCGCTGCCGGAAAGAAGGTGTAGGACAAGGTGATCTCGTCCGAGCGGGCACCGTCTGGATCTTTTGCCAGTCGGGGATCGACAAAATAAACGACCGGGAATTCTACGGTCTCGCCGGGCGCGATCGTCTGGGTCTTGAAACAGAAACACTCAAGCTTGGAAAAGTAGGGACCGGCTGTCTGGGGCAGAACATTATACAGCGCCCGTCCGGTAAGGGGCTTGTTGCTAGTGTTGGTGGCTTTGAAAAAGGCCAGCTTGGTTTCGCCAAGATGTACTGTCTGACTCGTCTGCACCGGTACGAAGCGCCAAGCCAGACCTCGAACATTGCTGTCAAAATGCACGGTGACGATATGGTCGCTGACCGCGCCAGCCGCGACATGCGCGCGCCTTACCGTGCCGTTGAACCCTGTAGCCTCGCAAAAGGCACGGTAGAGCGGGATGGCAGCGAAAGAGACACCGACCATGGCGACGAACACGACACCACAGATGGCCGCTACCCACAGATTTGCCCTTTTTCCTGGTGCCAATTCAGCCTCCGGATTTCTTCACCAGAGTGATGACGAAAATGAGGATCACGAACAATCCCAGTGCCAAGGCTATAGCGATATTCCGGCCGCTACGGGCCTTAGCGGCAGCGGGGTCGTCGAAGTTGGGATCACTCATCTTGTCCTCAGAGTCCCACAAGGGACCTAAATGCCGGCAAGCCAAAAGGCCGTGCGCCTGTCAGGCCCTCGAGCAGCAGAGCAGCGAAGAGGGCAAAGAGATAAATCAGGGAAAAGCGGAACAGGGCCCGCGCCGCAGGTTGTCGCCCAGAGCTCTGCGCCTCGCCGACCAGGGCCAGGCGCGCGGCCAGGATGACAAATCCGATCCCACCGCCCAGGGCGACGGCGAGGTAGCCGACGCCGCCCAACCCACTGAAAGCTGGCACCAACCCCAGCGGGGCGAGCACCAAGCTGTAGAGTAGAATCTGAAATCGGGTGGAGCGCGCGCCCTTGACAAGGGGCATCATCGGCACGCCGGCAGCGGCATAGTCCTGCTGTGTATAGAGTGAGAGGGCCCAAAAATGCGGCGGGGTCCAGACGAAGATGATGGCAACCAATATCCAGGCATTCAACGGCATGGTGCCGCTGGCAGCTGCCCAGCCGACCAGTGGCGGCAAAGCCCCGGACAGCCCACCGATGACAATGTTCTGAGGCGTCCGACGCTTCAACCAAAGCGTGTAGACCACCGCGTAGAAAAAGATGGTGAAAGCGAGGAGCCCAGCGGCCAGCCAATTTGTCGCAAGACCCAAGATGCAGACGCTGAACAGCGACAGGGTCACCCCCATGGCCAGGGCGTCCTGGCGTTGCACCCGCCCGGACGGCACGGGCCGATTGCGGGTGCGTTGCATCAGAGCATCAATGTCACCCTCGAACCCCATATTGAGGGCTGCCGACCCGCCTGCGCCCACAGCGATGCAAAATACCGCGACGCAGGCGATGAACAGATTCATCGGCACATGCGCGCAAACCAGTCCTGTGGCGGCAGTGAACACCACCAAAGACATTACCCGTGGCTTGAGCAGGCGCAGGTAATCACGCCAGTCAGCGGCGATGGCGGCTGTCACCGGGTCGGCGTGCATAGCCTCCATCAATGTTCTTCGGCGTGGATCACCGGCAGTTCATTGAACTGGTGGAACGGCGGCGGAGACGGCAGGGTCCACTCGAGAGTTGTAGCCCCGGCACCCCAGGGATTGGCCCGCGCCGGACGGCGGCGGATCATGGCTTCGGCCAACACCACCAGGAACACCATCAGACCAACAAAAGTGATCTCATAGCCGATGGTCGAAATGTGGTTCCAGTAGGCAAAGGCCGGCGAGTAATCGAAGCTGCGCCGGGGCATGCCTTGCAGGCCCAGAAAATGCTGGGGGAAGAAGACGATATTGACGCCGACAAAAGTGATCCAAAAATGCGTTGCGCCAAGAAACTCATTATACCGAACGCCCCACATCTTTTCGAACCAATAGTAGAAACCGGCGAAGATAGCGAAAACGGCACCAAGGCTGAGCACATAGTGGAAGTGAGCCACGACATAATAGGTGTCATGCAGGGCATAATCGATACCGGCATTGGCAAGAACCACACCGGTGACGCCGCCGATGGTAAACAGGAAGATAAAGCCAATCGCCCACAGCATCGGGGTTTTGAAGTCCAGTGACCCGCCCCACATCGTGGCGATCCAGGAAAACACCTTCACCCCAGTTGGCACGGCGATAACCATCGTGGCAGCAACGAAATAGGCCTGGAGGTCTACCGGCATGCCCACCGTGAACATGTGGTGCGCCCAGACGATGAAACCCAGGAATCCGATCGCCACCATGGCATAAGCCATAGCTAGGTAGCCGAACACTGGCTTGCCGGAAAAGGTCGAGACGATATGGCTGATCATGCCAAAGCCTGGAATGATCAGGATATAGACTTCCGGGTGACCAAAGAACCAGAACAGGTGCTGGAACATGGTTGGGTCACCACCACCCGCAGCGTCAAAGAAATGGGTGCCAAAATTGCGATCGGTCAGCAGCATGGTGATCGCGCCGGCAAGGACCGGCAGCGACAGCAGCAGCAGGAACACCGTCACCAGGATCGACCAGACAAACAGTGGCATGCGGTGGATGGTCATCCCCGGCGCGCGCATGTTGAAGATTGTGGTGATAAAATTAATCGCTCCCAGGATCGAGCTGGCACCGGCCAAGTGGATCGACAGAATTGCACAGTCCATGGCTGGCCCGACGTGGCCGATAGTCGACAAGGGGGGATACATCGTCCACCCGCCGCCAAAACCCTTACCCGGACCGCCATCAACGAACATCGAGGTAATCAGAAGCGTCCATGAAGCGACCAGCAGCCAGAAGCTGACGTTGTTCATGCGCGGGAAGGCCATATCCGGCGCGCCGATCATCAGAGGCACGAACCAATTACCAAAACCACCGATCATCGCTGGCATGACCATGAAAAAGATCATGATCAGGGCGTGGCCGGTAACGACCACATAATACCCGTGTTTGGAGGCCTCAATCAGGTGAAGTTTAGCCAGCCAGGATCCCTGAACAAAGATTTCCGGCAGGGTGTGATCCAGATGCAAGCGGATCAGGCCGGAAAACAATGCCCCGATCAGACCCGCCTGAATGGCGAAAATGATGTAGAGTGTGCCGATATCCTTGTGGTTGGTCGACAAGAACCAGCGGGTGAAGAACCCAGGGGTGCCATCGCCATAGTGTCCGTCGGCAACAGGGGGAACAGGCAGAGCGCGACGCTCATAGGTATCAGTTACAGTTACCATTTTCTCTCAACTCCAAGCTAGCGCGCCATCGGCGCGCTCGCGAGCGCGGCCGAGGCAACAGATGC
>JAYTXQ010000299.1:0-4050 GCA_043742825.1 Caulobacteraceae bacterium
ATCCGGCCACGGCTCTGCTCTGTCCACATCCAGAGCTTGAATCATGAACCGCGTCACACAGGAATCCCAAATAGCCGATTTTCCAAACAGACTCTAAGCCCTAAGCCCTAAGCCCCAAGCCTAAGCCCCTAGCCACATTGCCGCTCTGGGCGCAAAATAGGTGATCATGCCGGTTGCGCCGGCACGCTTGAAGGCGCTGAGGCTCTCCATGATCGCGCGTTCTTCTTCGATCCAACCGTTCTGGGCCGCAGCCATGATCATCGCATATTCACCGGAGACCTGAAAGGCGAAGGTCGGCATGGAAAACGAGTCGACGACGCGGCGGACGATATCCAGATACGGCATGCCGGGCTTGACCATGACCATATCTGCCCCCTCAGCGATATCCAGAGCCACTTCGCGCAGGGCCTCGTCACTATTGGCCGGATCCATCTGGTATGTGGCCTTATTGACGGGATTGGCAATAGCGCCGCCGCCGAGTTTCCCCGAGCCAATGGCCTCGCGATAGGGTCCGTAAAAGGCCGAAGCATATTTGGCCGCATAAGACATGATCATCACTTCGGTCAGGCCCTCGGCTTCCAGCGCTGTGCGCAAGGCACCGACGCGGCCATCCATCATGTCGGAAGGAGCCAGGATATCGCAGCCCGCCCGCGCTTGCATCAGGCCCTGTTCAACCAGGCGTTCTACCGTGGCATCATTATGCACAGCACCGCCCCGAATGATCCCGTCATGTCCGTGGTCGGTAAAGGGGTCCAGGGCGACATCGCACATGATCCCGACCTCAGGCACAGCCTCCTTGACCGCCTTGACGCAGCGCGCAACCAGACCGTCCGGATCGATCGCCGTCTTACCGCTTGGATCCTTTTTGGCCCCGTCAATATAGGGAAAAACAGCGAGGGCGGGAATTCCCATTGCCTTGGCCTCGCGGGCGGCTTTGACCACTTCGGCAATAGAAAGGCGCTCGACCCCCGGCATTGCGGCAATCGGGATGCGACCTTCACCATCATGCACCACCATTGACCAGATCAGGTCTGCGGGTGTGAGGGTAGTCTCGCGCACCAGGCGCCGCGTCCAGTCGGCCTGGCGCAGACGGCGCATCCGCAGGGCAGGGAAGGGGGCAAGGGGGGCAAAGCTCATGCCTTGTGGTTTCCCGCATGCGCACCCGGGATGCAAGTGTTGACCACCCTGTCGTTGAGCGATTTGTTTGCCTAAGTCTTGGCCTGAGGCATGAGCTATGGGATGAAGGCCGCAACGGGTTTTTGGGAGACAACCGCCATGAGATTTCACACGATCTGCGCAATAGCGGCGCTGGCATTGGGCACCGGGATGGGATCTCAGGCGGCGACGCCGGGTAATATCACAGCCGCAGTCGCTGATCCGTCCCGCCCGGCAGCTGAACGCGATCTGGATGCTGCACGCAAGCCAGCCGAAACTCTGGCCTTCATTGGCTTAAAGCCCGGACAGAAGGTCGTCGATCTGGTCCCGGGCCGTGATCGTTATTTCGTCAAACTGTTCCTGGCGGCGGTTGGCCCAAAGGGCAAAGTCTATGGATTTCTGCCAAGTGAACTTGGTGCCGCAGGACTGAAGATTACCCTGCCCGCCAATGGGGCCGTGCCAGATCCGACCCATCCGAATTTCAGCTTCCTGGTCTCGCCGGTCAATGCCTTTACCATTCCAGAACCGGTCGATGTCGTTTGGATCCGGCAAAATTACCATGATCTCTATGATCCCTTTATGGGACCCGCCGACGTTCCGGCCCTGAATAAGGCGGTGTTCAAGGCGCTCAAACCCGGCGGTGTCTTTGTTATCCTCGATCACTCTGCCCCGGACGGCTCCGGTATTGCCTCGACCAACACGACCCATCGCATCGACGCCACCAGGGTCAAGGCCGACATGAAAGCCGCCGGGTTCGTCTTTGCCGGTGAAAGTACCATCCTGCGCAACCCCGCTGACCCGCGCACAGCGTTGGTCTTCGATGCGTCGATCCATGGCAAGACAGATCAGTTCCTGTTCAAGTTCCGCAAGCCGAAATAGGCGATTGAGCAGGGAACTAAGAGTATGAGCAAGATCGGATTCATCGGGCTGGGCAATATGGGAGCGGGGATGGCCGCTAACCTGGTCAAGGGCGGACACGAGGTGTGCGCCTTTGATCTGGCCCCCGCTGCGCTTGAGCGTGCCTCTGCTGCGGGCTGCAGTGTGGCTGGATCGGCAACGGAGGCTGTCGCGACGGCACAGGTCGTCATCACCATGTTGCCTGCAGGTCATCACGTCCGTGACGTGTGGCAGACTCAGGTGGTCCCCCGCACGCCTGTGGGAGCACTGCTGATCGATTGCTCGACGATCGATGTGGAAAGCGCGCGTTTCGTCGCCGGCCTTGCTGCCCAGGCGGGGTTTCGCGTTGCCGATGCCCCGGTCTCTGGTGGCATCATGGCGGCTGACGCCGGGACCCTGGCCTTTATGGTCGGATGCGAAAGCGCCGACTTTGCCGACGTCGAGGCGGTGCTGGCACCGATGGCGCGTGTGGTGATCCACGCCGGTGACGCCGGCGCGGGCCAGGCGGCCAAAATTTGTAACAACATGTTGCTGGGGGTCTCCATGCTGGGGGTCTGCGAGGCCTTTGCCCTGGCCGAACGCCTGGGGCTGGATCCAGAGCGGTTTTTTGAAATTGCCAACAAATCGTCGGGCCAGTGCTGGTCTCTGTCGACCTATTGCCCCTGGCCCGGCCCCGTGCCGACAGCGCCTTCGAATCGCAACTATGACGGAGGTTTCCTCAGCGCTTTGATGCTCAAGGACCTGAAACTGGCACAGGAGGCGGCTGCGAAATCCGGGGCAACAACCCCGATGGGGGCCCAGGCCGAAGCGCTCTATGCTCTGTTTGATCGCCTGGGCTATGGCCAGAAAGACTTTTCAGCCGTTTTGCAATTGATGCGTGGACGATTGGATGAGCTCTGAGCAGGGTAGAAGGCTGGGACTGGAAACCTGGCGCGACAAGGATTAGATACCGGTTCGGCGTTGTTCAGACGACGTGCAGGTTGAATGTGTTTGTGGAGCCGATTGGGTGATGGATTACAAGTCCGCTTTTGAGCGCGCGGTGGACAAGGTGCGCGGTGAGGGTCGCTATCGGGTTTTCGCCGACCTGAAGCGCCATCGCGGCCAGTTTCCTTATGCCACCTGGACCCAGGCCGACGGGTCTGAGCGCGACGTGGTCGTCTGGTGTTCGAATGACTATCTGGGTCAGGGTCAAAACCCGGTCATTCTCGAGGCCATGCATAAGGCGCTGGATGACGCCGGATCAGGCTCTGGCGGCACGCGCAATATCTCTGGCACGACCCACTATCATGTCCAGCTTGAAGCTGAGTTGGCCGATCTGCACGGCAAGCCGGCGGCTTTGCTGTTTACCTCCGGTTATGTTTCCAATGAAGCCGCCCTGGCGACTCTGCAAAAAATTCTTCCCGGATTGATCGTTTTTTCCGATGAACTCAATCACGCCTCTATGATCGCCGGCATCCGTGCCGGCGGTGGACCCTATAAGATTTTTCGCCACAATGATCTGGCGCATCTTGAAACTCTACTTGCCGATGCCCCCGCAGATGCTCCCAAACTGGTGGCGTTTGAAAGCGTCTATTCCATGGATGGTGATATCTCTGACTTGGCTGGGACTGCGGCTCTGGCCAAGCGCTACGGGGCTATGACCTATCTGGACGAAGTGCACGCCGTCGGACTCTATGGCGCTCGCGGCGGCGGGGTCACTGAACGCGATGGCGTAGCCGATCAGATCGACATTATTGAGGGCACCTTGGGCAAGGCTTTTGGGGTTATGGGTGGTTATATTACGGGTACCGCTTCGATCATCGACGCCATCCGCTCCTATGCGCCGGGATTTATCTTCACGACCTCTCTACCCCCGGTGCTGACTGCCGGTGCTATCGCCAGTATCCGTTGGTTGAAGACGCATAATGAAGTTCGCATTCGTCACCAGGAACGGGCGGCCAGTTTGAAAGCTCGCATGACGGCGGCAGGCTTGCCGGTTATGCCGTCGGTCAGCCACAT
>JAYTXQ010000300.1:0-6845 GCA_043742825.1 Caulobacteraceae bacterium
GGCGCGCCCACGTCGATGCGGTAGAGACCAGCACGATCCAGACGGACATCTCCCGCCGGGGTCGAGATCTCTACAGGCGAGCTGGAGTCATCCCATAGGCGCAGACTGGCCGACCCTTGAGGCAGCGCCAGCCGCAAAGCGCCATAGCCGGTTTCGACCACATCCAATTCAGTCTCATTGTCCAGCCGCGCTTCCACCGCGCCGATCTGTAAGTCGACCCGCCCGTTATCGCCGGTCCAGAAAGCTTCGCCCGGTGCCACAGGATAGTTGCGGCTCGCCCGCGTCCAATCCTCATCCGCCGCCGTCTGTAGGGATACGTCCCCTTCGATGTAGGCGACACGGCCAACGCGTTCGGGTGGATCCGCCAAGGCAGCCCAGGCCAGGGCGCTGGCCGCCGAAGTGGTCAGAAGACCGATCAACATGGGCCGAAGCGTCATCTTTTTGTCCCTCTTACCGGCACGCCCAGCGAGTGGCCCTCAGAAAAGCAGATCAGCCATGAACCCACGGTGAAGAACCGGACCACCACTGGGCGGCGGAGCTACCGTGGATTGCCGTACTGATCCCGCTCCGGATTTCGGTCGCGGTTGTCCTGCTGTGGGGCGTTATTCTGTCGGTCGTGCCGTGCACGGTAGTGGCGACTGTAGCGGCGATGGCCATTGTCGCCGCAGCCGTTGCTGCCGATGTGGTGGCCCAGCACTGCACCGCCCAAGCCGCCAAGTATCGCGCCGCCGCCACCGTGTGAGATGGAATTACCCACTAAAGCTCCGCCGACGCCGCCAATGACCGTGCCCGTAACCTTACGATCAGAGCACGAGGCGCTGGCCGTAAAAGGCGTCGCCAAGAGGGCGAAGCCCAGCACCGCGCCCACACTCGTTGAGATAATCAATCGTTGCATGTCATATTCTCCTTTGACTCGACCTCCTAGAACGCGTGAAGGAGCCAAAGGATGCAAATCTCAGAACGGGAAAGAAACAGAGTTATTCACGGGAGTAGCCCGCCTCGCTTCTAGGGTTTACCTTAATTAACCCGTCGGCAAATCCATTTTGCGCAGTGCTGCCATTAAATGCTCTAGCCCCCGACCAGCTCCCTGCCGATCAGAAACCGGCGGATTTCGTTGGTGCCGGCACCGATGTCGTAGAGTTTGGCATCGCGCAGATAGCGCTCGACAGGAAAGTCTCTCAAATACCCCGCGCCGCCAAGGGCCTGGATTGCTTCGAGTGAGGTGCGCACTGCATTTTCCGAAGCCAGAAGGATCGCACCTGCCGCATCAAAACGTGTGGTCTTGCCCGAATCGCAGGCTCTGGCTACCGCATAGACGTAAGCTCTAGCCGAATTGAGCGCGACATACATGTCCGCGACCTTGCCCTGCATCAATTGGAAGGTGCCGATGGGTTTTCCAAATTGTTTGCGCTCGCGCACGTAAGGTAGGACTACATCCAGGCAGGCCTGCATAATCCCCAGCGGACCGCCGGCCAGAACCGTCCGCTCATAATCCAAACCACTCATCAGGACGCCAGCTCCACCGTCCACGGGACCGATAACGTTTTCAGCCGGTACGTGACAGTCTTCGAACACCAGCTCGCCAGTGTCGGAGCCGCGCATGCCGATCTTGTCGAGTTTGCGAGAACACGAAAACCCCTTGAAATCCTTTTCGATCAGAAAGGCAGTGACACCACGGCTCGCCCCTTCAGCATTGGTCTTGGCATAGACAACCAGTACGTCGGCGTGAGGGCCGTTGGTGATCCAGAATTTCGTCCCGTTGAGGACGTAGTCATCACCCCGCAGATCGGCGCGCAGGCGCATGGAGATCACGTCTGATCCTGCACCGGCCTCGCTCATGGCCAGAGCCCCGACATGTTCGCCACTGATCAGTCCGGGCAGATAGCGGCGTTTTTGCGTATCGCTGCCCCAACGCCGGATCTGATTGATGCACAGGTTGGAATGGGCCCCATAGCTGAGGCCAACGGACGCCGAGGCCCTGGACACCTCTTCCATGGCGACCACGTGTTCGAGATAACCAAGGCCCAAGCCGCCGAACTCTTCTTCCACCGTTATCCCATGCAGTCCCAGATCGCCCATCTGCGGCCAGAGGTGGCGGGGAAATTCATTGCTGAGGTCTATTTGTGCGGCGATGGGGGCGATCTGGTCGCTACAGAAGCGTGACGTGGTGTCGCGAATCGCGTCAGCGGTATCGCCAAGTCCAAAGTCGAGCATCGGTCCGTGAGGGGTCATGTCGCGAGCCTAGCACAGGCCGAACGTGTCGTCAGGCGATATGCAGACGACAGCGGAGCGGCAGTTGCCCGACCTTATTTGCAATTACCAAAGCGTGGCGCGCGCTCGGAGTCGCCGAAGAGGATGGACCGGTAGTCCTGGGGACGAGCGGCCTTTGCCTGAGCCGCCTCGGTTTCGCTCTGTGATTCGCAGGAGACACGCGAACTGGCATCCTGAACATCCCATCTGGCCGCATCTGCCTGTGGGGCCAACCGCGCAAGCAGAAAGACAACGCTGACGAGGGCTAAAATAGCCCCGAATGCCGCGATACTCCCAGACGACACTTTCAGCATCAAAGCCTCCGCGATCAATAACAGTCTGAATATGCGCCAGACGTAAGCGGCATCCTGTTCACAACCCCGGAGGGCAACCGGTGCGGCCCAATTCAGATCTACATCTGAAAAGAACCGCACCAGCCGCTCAGGGGGGGTGGGCTTGTCGCCCAAGACCGCTTGTCTATTACCTTAGCTGATTGATCTGTGACCGTGGTCACATAGCTGATGCATGTGACGATTTTTGACATGTTGGTCACGATTGCGCTGATCAATTAAACGTCGCGGACGCTCAGGCCCGCGTGTGTGCGAGGCCATGGCCTCGCTGGTGCGGTCGAGAAGACTCGAACTTCCACGGGTTACCCCACAGCGACCTCAACGCTGCGCGTCTACCAATTCCGCCACGACCGCAAAGCCAGCGAGCCGCGGGGCGTAGCAAATGGTGATGCGCTTGTGAAGCGATGCTTTGCGATTGATCGATAAAGCGCCAAACTAGCTTAGCCATGAAACCGAAAACCCAGCCCCCAAGCCTGACGAGCCCTCTTCGTGATCTACCCCCAACCGTCTGGGCGGTTTCTCACGGGCCAATTGACTATCCCGGGGCCGTCGCAGCAATGGAAGCCAGGGTTCAGGCGATCCACGACGGGGCCGCCGGTGAACAGGTCTGGCTGTTAGAGCACCCCGCGATCTACACCTCAGGGGTGTCAGCAAAGGCCTCCGATCTTCTCAACCCTGACCGATTTCCAGTTTTTCAATCCTCGCGAGGAGGCCAGTTCACCTATCACGGGCCTGGGCAACGCGTGGCCTATGTGATGCTCGACCTGCGCCTGCGCGGCCGCGATACCCATCAGTTCGTCCTCGCCCTTGAAGCCTGGTTGATCGACACCCTGGCGCAATTGAATGTCGTTGGCCAAGTGCGACCCGGTCGCGTGGGTGTCTGGGTGACCCGGGGGGGGCGGGAAGACAAAATCGCCGCGATCGGCGTGAAATTGAAACGGTGGGTCAGTTTTCATGGCATCAGTCTGAATGTCGAGCCTGACCTGTCGCATTTTTCAGGTATTGTGCCCTGCGGCATCACCGACCACGGCGTAACAAGCCTGCGAGACCTGGGCCTCACCACCAGCCTTGAGCAGACCGATAAGGCCCTTCGCTCAGCATTTGAGGCCCGTTTCGGGCGCACCGTGGATGGACCCGCGCCGTTTGGCTGACGATCATGCAGGTTCGTGGCCGGCACCAGGGGTTTCCTGCGCCCTGTTGTCTCTGCCTTGACAGCGGGTTTACAGACGGGCGGGTGGCGCAATCGGCGCTGAGCGTCTTCGGGAGACACCTCGCCGGTCATGCGCCTGATCGAACGCTATATCTTTGGGCAGCTTTTAGGTCCGACGGTGCTAGCGGCCTTGGCGCTATCGGTGTTGGGTCTGTTGAGCCAGAGCCTCGCCGGATTAGGCCTGCTAGTTGGTCAACGCGAAAGCCTAGTGACCTTCATCCAGATCAGCCTGCTGGCCATGCCGCAATTGATCGTTCTGGTCGCCCCGGTGGCCCTGTTAGTTGCCGGATTGATAGTGATCAGCCGCCTGCATTCCGAGCAAGAGATCATCATCTGTTTTGCCGCCGGTGCCAGCCCGTGGCGGGTGGTGTCGCCCGCCATTCGATTGGCAGGATTGGCGGCGATTGTCTGCCTTGCCTTCAATCTTTGGCTGCAACCCCTGGCGTTTCGCGGCATGCGTGAGCTTTTGACTCAGGCTCGAGCTGACGTGATTGCAACCCTGATCAAGCCTGGGGCCTTCAACCATCCGGTAGCGGGAATGACGGTCTACGCACAGTCTGTTGATGAGAGCGGCACCATCCACAATCTTTTTATCGACAACCAGAGCCGTGGCGGCCATGAGGCGACGATCATGGCGCGTGAAGGGCGTTTTGAACGGCGTAACGGGGCCCAGGCTCTGGTCTTGCGACAGGGGGTTAATCAACAGTTTGGTGAAAGCCGGGTTCTGAATGTCCTGTCGTTCGACGAATATGTTCTCGATCTGAAGCCATTCTTGAAAGCCCACAGCCCGGCGCGATACAAAGCGTCCGATCAGTACCTCTCAGAGTTGTTTGCTGCATCTTCAGGGGGACCGCTTGATCACAAAGACCGCTACGCCCGGCTCGCCGAAGGCCACACCAGGCTGGCCACACCGCTTTACTGCCTCGCCTTCATGGCCATGGCGGTCGCTGGGGTTTTGGGTGGAGGTTTCCGACGCAGAGGCTATACACGGCGAATGGCTATCGTCGCGGGCGCAGCCATTGTGGTCAGGCTCCTTGGTTTCGCCGCCCAGGCTGCAGCGGCCAGCCAGCCGATGCTGAACGTGATGCAATACGGCGTGCCGGTCTTAGTGGTTGGGATTTGCGCTGCTGTATTGCTCTACCCCCGCCTGGCCATGGGGCTATAATGCGCCGCGCCACCCGTTTGCAACTCTATGCCCTGCTCCAGGTTGTTGGCGGGCTGGCGGTGGCCTTGTTGACGGTGAGCGCTGTGGTGATGCTGGTGAGCTTCGTTGAAGTCTCGCGCGAGCTCGGCAATGCGCCAGACTTGGATTTTCCACAGACTGTCGGTCTCGCATGGCTCAAGACCCCAGAGATTGTCCTGAAGTTGCTGCCGTTTGTGTTCCTCTTTGGCACCATGGGTGCCTTCATCCGGATGAACAGGCGTGCTGAATTGGTGGCGATGCGAGCCGCTGGCCTGTCTGCCTGGGGCTTTGTCCTACCAGCGATAGCATTGGGTCTTTGCGTGGGGATCCTGGTGGTGACATGGATCGGGCCCCAGGCAACGATATTGTCGGGCCAATTTGAAGCTCGGCGAGCTCAAATGCTGCCGGGCGGCCATGCCAGTGCCTCCGACGAGGTGTGGCTGCGGCAAGGCGATGACCGTGAGCAGATTGTCATCCACGCCAGGCACCGCAGCCCAGCTGGCGGCCAGGTCCGCTTGATTGGCGTATCGCTGTTCATCCAGAGCATTGGCCCTGACGGGGCTCTGGCGTTCTCGCGACGCGTTGAGGCGACCGGCGCAACCTTGATTCCAGGTGCGTGGCGCCTCGTAGACGTGCTCGAGGCCTTGCCCGGCGCACAGTCTGTGCACTCTGAACAGCTATCCCTGCCCTCGACATTGGACTCGCGCATGGCGACGGCCGCCTTTGCCACCCGCGGTAAAGCCTCAATCTGGGACCTGAGCGCCTCGATCCGTGTCGCCGAGCAGGCGGGTTACAGCGCAACCGCCTTTCGCCTTCATCGCCAACAACTCCTGGCGACACCAGTGATGTTCGCCGCCATGGCTTTGCTCGCGGCTGCCTTTTCATTACGCCTTGTCAGGCTGGGGAATCTTTCGCTTTTCGCATGCGGTGGTGTGCTGGTAGGATTTTTACTGTTTTTCCTCGACCAGTTTTGCACGGTGCTCGGCGCAACCGAGGTCATCCCCGCCGCTCTGGCAGCCTGGACCCCGCCGCTTCTGGTCTTGCTGTCCGGTGCCACCACGCTTTGCTATACTGAGGATGGCTGAACGACCTGGCATGGGCCGGCGGGGTTTTGCATCGAGCGGCGGAGCAACGTATGGGCGGGGTAATGTGGTGCCCGCCAGTCGGACCAATAGGGTCGCGGACAAAATTGTGACGGGCCGAATGCTGGCGAGATTGCCTGGAGGCAAGGTGAAGGTTTGGGATATCCTCAGGTGGCCATGATCACGCCTCGAGCAGCACAGCAGGGCCGTCAGGTTCGTGCCAGGATAGCTTTCGTCGCCGCCTGCGGTCTGCTAGCGGCGTGTGGTGCTCAAGCCAGGCCGGTGCCCTCCGTTTCGTCGACGGCGAAGACGCCTGCGGCCGACGACGGTCTTCGGGGGGGCGGGCTATATCTTGAGGCCGACACTCTGGTTTCAGATGAGGAGTCCCACCAGGTTATCGCCAAAGGCCATGTTGTCGCCAGATACCACGGACGCATCCTACACGCCGATGAAGTGATGTATGACTCGCAGAGCGAAATCATTCACGCCTCCGGTTCGGTCAGCATTCTCAACCCGGACGGAACCTCGCAATTTTCCCAGAGCCTCACTCTGAACAAGGACCAGTCGGACGGGCTGGCCCTGGACTTTGCCGCCCGGCTGCAAGGCGATGTCAAGATCGCCGCCGCCCGCGCACGGCGCGAGACCGCCGACGTCACCCGCCTGGACCGCGTCATCTATACCCCATGCCTGGTCTGTGCGGACGGTCACTCGGGGCAGCCCACGTGGTCGATCCGCGCCCGATCGGTCGTCCAGGACAGGAAACGGCACAC
>JAYTXQ010000301.1:0-6163 GCA_043742825.1 Caulobacteraceae bacterium
ATCAGTCTATGAAACGGCCCTGAGCAACGCGGCGCATGATCGGGGCAAACCTGCGGCCGCCCTACGGAGCATGATCGAGGCGGGTCCCTGGTCAGCCGAGGACGCCAAAGCCAAGGGATTGATTGACGCCGTTGGTCAGGTGCGAGAGGCCGCAGCGGCGAGCCTGAGCAAGGCCGGCGATGGGGCCAAGTTGATGGAGTTCACTGAATACGCTGAGAATACTGCGCGCCAGGGAGCCGGCGATGCCGGGGCACCGACCTTGGCAGTGATCTCTGCCGAAGGGGCGATCATGACTGGTGCCGGACCGTCATCTAACCCTTTGGCGGGCGGCGAGGTGATCCATTCGGACGATATTGCGAAGGCCTTCTACGACGCTATTGAGGACCGCTCCGTAAAGGCCATCGTCTTTCGTGTATCCTCGCCCGGCGGATCAGACACCGCGTCCGAACAGATCCTGGCAGCCGTTCGCGCCGCCAAGGCTGCGGGCAAGCCGGTGGTGGTGTCAATGGGCACTTATGCGGCCTCGGGTGGCTATTGGATTTCATCAGCGGCCAACGAGATCGTCGCTGAGCCCAGCACCCTGACAGGGTCTATTGGCGTCTTTGGTGGCAAGTTTGCCCTGGGCGGAGCCCTGGCCCGGTTCGGCGTTGATGTGCGCGATCTGAAAGTGGGGGGTGACTATGCCGATGCGTTCGGGGCTGCCAGCCCGATGAGCGCCACTCAACGCGCCGGATTTTCTGCTTGGATGGACCGCATTTATGAGGGCTTCGTCGCCCGCGTCGCCTCCGGGCGGCATTTGACACCGGACCGCGTGCGCGAGATCGCCAAGGGGCGGGTGTGGACCGGGGCGCAGGCGATGGATCTGGGGCTGGTTGACCATCTAGGCGGGTTTTATGAGGCGACTGCTCGGGCCAGGGCCCTGGCCGGAATCACCGGTCTGGCGCGACTGAAATCCTTCAATCCCCACCCCTCTCCGTTCGAGGCCCTGGAGCGGCTTGTCGGTGGCGGCGCGACGGACGCACAGAGCCTGGCCGGGGCCCTGAGCCTGTTGCAAACCCCTATCGCGCGCGGCATGATCGGTGACCTTTCCGACAGCGAGTTACGCACCCAGGGTGCCACGGTCCTGGCACCGCGCCTGGCGAGGTAGGCGTGTCGGCACCCTCGCCCAACCCTCTCCTGCAAGACGCCAAGGCGGCGCTGCTGGCCAGGGACTGGCGCGGGGCTTTGGAATACCTGGAGCGGGTTGGGGTGGATGCAATGACGGTTGAAGGCCTAATGGACAAGGCCCTGGCCCAGCGCATGCTGCACGATCTGCAAGGCGCTATGGTCAGCCTGGACACGGTTCTGGCACGTGAACCCGCACACCTGGCCGCGCTTCTGTCGAAAGGTTCACTGCTGGAACGCATGGGTGCACGCGCCCAGGCCATCGGGATCTACAAACGCGCCATTCCCCTGGTTGGGCGCGATCCAGACAGCGCGGAGGCCCTTGCAACTCCGCTGCAAAAGGCCAGGCAAGCCATCAATGCCTACACCCTCGAGCTGACTGCAAATCTGCGCGAAAGCGTTGCCCGCGTGCGCGCCCGCTTTCCCGGCGAAGCCCTGGAACGGTTCGACGAGAGTTTGGATATTCTTGCCGGAGCGGCACGCCCCTTTGTGCAACAGCCGCGAGGGCTGCACTACCCGCGTCTGCCGGCCGTGCCATTTTATGAGCGGTCACTGTTTCCCTGGCTGGGCGAGTTGGAAACGGCGGCCCCGCAGATCCAGTCTGAGGTTCTCGCCATCCTGACCACCGAGCCGGTTTATCTGTGGAAGAGCGGTAGACGTCAGGATGGCACCTGTGCCGCCTGCCCGCGTACAGCAGCCTTGATCGCGGCCCTGCCAACGGCTGACCAGCCGGGGTTCGCTCCCACTGCAGTGGCCTGGACCCTGGAGAGCCACACCCGCATGCCACGGGGCCACGGCCCCACCAACACCCGCCTGACGGTTCATCTGGCCCTGAGCGTCAAGGGCCCCGCGCGCCTGCGCGTCGGCAACCAGACCCGCGACTGGCAGGCCGGCCAGGCCTGGGTATTTGACGACACCATCGAACACGAAGCCTGGAACGACGCCGACACCCCGTGCAGCATCCTCAGCTTCGATATCTGGAACCCTTATCTTTCAGAAGCTGAACGCGACCTCGTCAGCGCAATGATGACCGCACAACGGCAATTCGTCGGGCGGGGGTGAGGGGCGGGTGTCAGCGGGGTTCAACGCCCCGGCATGACGTCAAAAGCTACGGCCAGGCGCTGATCTTCGCCGGAAAAAGGCAAGGTGCCGTGCCACATATAGGAAGGGAAAAGAATCAGGTGGCCCGAGCGGGGTTTGACGAAGTGTTCGGGCCCCAGGCTCGGTTGGGTCGGAATGCCGGGCTCGCCGAACTTCAGCCAACCTTCGTAGCCGGTCTCAATCGAGCCCGGTAGGCTGATATGACATGCCGAGGATATCCAACCTGAGGGGTGGATATGATCAACGTGATGCCCGCCGGGGCGTAAAAGAGCGGACCAAGCACCACTGAGGCTGTAGGCCTCCTGGGCGCGGGCACTGAAGGGATCGGTTCGTTTTCTGATCCGATCAATATAACGACGTATAGGTGCGTCGATAGCCGTAAAAAAGGCCTTGATCACCTCATCCTCGGCCCGCAACAGGCTAGGGTGCGTCTGCGAGCCCTGGCGTAGGGACTGACCGATCGGGTGACCGGGCAGAGTGGCGCGCGCGCGGAGGGCAACCGCGAGGTCGGCGAGATAGGTCTCAAGCGAGGTCCAACGGGCCGGCGTATCGATCACTTGGGCGACCACCAGATCGGAGTAGTTGTAAAGTTGTTGATAACGCGGGTCTTCCAACAGGCGCCAGGCCGTGGCGGTCAGGGCAAGCACGCGTTGGGACAGGGCGAAACGCTGACGAAGTTCATCGGCAAGTGCGGACGCAGCTTCGGGCTGTCCGGCAGCCAGTTGGCTCTGGCACAGGGCCATGAGCGCGCCCGCATCCTGGGGGGCCATGGTCGCCGCGACCTGGGCATGGATTAGGGCGGTGTTCGGCTCCAAAGAGCCCAGTACCAGCGCCGCTGCCACATGGGTCGCCGGTTCCAGATCCTCTCGGGTAATGCCACCAACCAGGACCTGATAGGCCCCAAGGCGATCACCGGCATTGTCCAGAACCGTCGCCTTGATCCGCCGCAGGGCCTGATCCTTGGGATAGGCACTCAGTACCCGGTCCAGATAAGCCACCGAACTTGGGACATCCTGCGTCAAACGCCAAAGGAGTTGCGCCAGGTCGGTATGAGCGTGAACGTCACCCGGGCGGCGCTCGATCACCAGTCGGTAGGCGGCAGCGGCCTGATCGATGCGGCCGGTACCCTGCATGGCACGGGCGATAGCTAGAAGGGTCTCGGGGGCGTCAAGCCCCTTGTCGCGCGCGCGCCGGGCGGCGGCTTCGCTTTCATCGAACCTTTGCATGTCACCTAAAATCGCCGCCAGATTATGCTCGGCAACGCCACTTGTGGGCGCGACAGCCACGGCGCGTTCATAGATTTTAAGGGCTGCTTCCGTCTGTCGGTCCGTCTTCAGGGCCACCGCATAGGCAGTGAGCACCGCAAGGTCCGCCTGTGATTGCTTTGCCAGCGGCGCGATCAAGGCCAGAGCCTCAGGCGTGCGTTCCAACTCCAGCAACAGATATGTCAGCTCCGCCGCCGCTTCGTTGGCAAGAACGGTGCGATCCAGGGTCATCACCCGGCGAAACGCTTTTTCCGCAGCCGCCCGGTCGCCCGCAGCGTGCAGGGCCTCGCCCAGGCACATCTGTATATCCGCACGCATCGGGGCATCGGATGCGGCGAGCCTCAGTTGCGTTACCGCAACATCAGCTCGGTCCGCCTTCATGGCCGCCTTGGCATCTTCAAGGCGTTTGGCAATTAAGACCTTCGGGCCACTTACCACCGCAGCGGGCCCCAGACGCGCACTTGCCGGCATCTTCGGCGGAGAGCCCCTTCAGACGGCATCATAGCCAAATTGTTCAACCCAGGGCTGTAAGATCGGCAAGACCTCGGTTAACGCCTCGCGATAGCGACGCCATTGGCCCATGCCTTCGCGGTAGATGCCCCGGCGGACCTGGTCGGCGCTAGGGGTGCGGATGTCGCGACGCTCTGCGGTGAGAACAAAATCGCGCATGGAAGCGCGCCAGTCGAGATCCAGGAATGCACACAGGGCCTGAGTCTCCGTATCGAAGGCGTCGATAAGGCTCTCGTGGCGATGGACATGCACAGGCAAGGGTAGCCAGGCACGATAAAGTTCCGCCACCTGCATCACCCGATCATAGAATTGCGCGGTACGCGTCAGGTCAGTGTATTCGATAACCAGACGATTGGGTTGGAAGCGCCGGCGAAAGCAACTGACCACCACGTCGCGCGGATCGCGCTGGGCTAGGATGATGCGCGCGTCCGGGAACAACTTGGCGATGAGGGGCTGGTAAAGCGTGTTCAGGGGAACCTTGTCGATGAAGACCTTTCCCTCTGCATGGATGCCAAACTCAGCAACCCGTCGCCAATAGTCCGTCCTCTGACGATTAGCGACGGCGTGATCCATGGCCATTAGCCGGTCAAGGGCCGCAGTATCGCCAAAGAAGTCGTCGAGCACCGGATCGAGGGTCGGCCGCTCTTCTAGAGCTACGACGTCAGGGTGGCTGGCGAGCACTTGTTCGAGCAAGGTGGTGCCCGAACGCGGGAAGCCCAATAGAAACACATGGACGCGTGGAGGGGATTTAGCCGAATCGTCACCAAGGACCGGCGTCCAAGGCTTGGCTTTGGCCTCTTGAACAAAACTGATCAGGCGGTCGGCAAGTTCGACACCAAATTCCAAGCCTGCCGCCTGCGCGTCCGCAACATAGACCCGGCGCAGGGCCAGATTTGCCGCCTGGTAGGCCTCGATTGCGCCTTGCGGGTCTTCTAGCGCGTCAAGGGCATCGGCCAGCAACCGCTGTGCCGAGGCTTCGTGCAAAAGTGAGAGGTTGGCTTTGGCCAGAAGGACCCTTGCGCCCTTGGCGGCATCGGCATCGCGTCCCTCGCGCAGGTCGATCATTGCTAGTGTCAGTGCCGCGGTCGGCTGGCCGGAATCCAGGGATAGGGCCTGCATCGCATAGTTTCGCGCCGCCATTAAATCTCCGGCCTGCAAGCACAGCGCCGCGAGCGCGCCGAGTGGATCGGGGAAACTCGGGTCAAGCGCCGCAGCGCGCGTCTGAGCTACCTGCGCACCATCAGCATCACCCAACACCGACAAGGCGAGCCCACGTCCGTGGTGCCCGCGCGGGAATTCAGGCCAGATCGCAATGGCGGCTTCATATGCCGCAAGGGCCTCTGCCACACGCCCTGATTTGGAAAGGCAGTCCCCCCGTGCGCCCAAAACGAACGGGTCGCGCGGGTTAAGCATCAAAGCCATATCAAGCAAACTCAGTGCCTCGCGATAGCGACCTTTTTGTTCATGATCATGTGCGGCGAGGTTCAGAAACAGGGGTGTGACCATGTCTCGGTCCAGGGCGTCCAGGGCCAGATGTATGGCCTCAGCGACATCGTCGCGCGCCAGGGCGGCCTTTACCGCCGCATCGATAGTTGCCAGATCTTGGCCGGTCACAGAGTGTCCTTCGCAATGGTCATCCCCAGTTCAGTCAAAGGCCAGAACCAGGTTCGGTCTCACAATAACGATCCATGGCGGTCATTACCTCAGTGATCAAGTGCCGCTCGTCCGCCGATAGCAGGGGATTCCAGATATCGCAGATCAGGATCGCGCGAACCTGATCGCTGTCGTTCCAGGCCTCATGCTCGATGGTGTCGTCGAAAACCCAGGCCTCTCCCTCGCGCCACTGACGCGTCTCAGCCCCGACCCGGAACCCGCACTCCGGCGGGACAATCAGCGGCAGATGCATCACCAGCCGAGTGTTGGCCACACCAGTGTGCGGCGGAATGCGTGTGTGCGGGTGCAGGGCCGAGAACATGGCGGCCGGCGAGCGGCAGCTTACCTTGGGCTGGGGCAAATGTGAGATCGCCGCCATGGTCGCCGGGCAACGATCCGCATGAGCATCAAGGCGTTCACCATTCTCCCAAAGGTGAAAGGCCCCCCAACGGGAAGAGTGGTTCAACTCG
>JAYTXQ010000302.1:0-10214 GCA_043742825.1 Caulobacteraceae bacterium
CTGTCGTTGGGCAATGGCTTTGCGGTTCTGGCCCTGGGGTTTACCGCGTGGGCCTTTGCCCTGCCGGGCCTGCCACAGACGGCCAACTGGGCGTGGGTCCCACACGCGCCGTTGTTTGGACTTCAGCGCGCCCTGCACGAACCTGAACGGGTCGTCGCCTTAATGTCTGCCGCGATTTTCGCTGCGGGAGCCTTACCGTTCTTCTTCTTCACGCCCGACGCGCCCAGCAGCGGGATACCGGTCCTCAAGGCCCTGCGTTCAGGAGCCGCCGACCTTGTCGCCATGGTCAAGACGGTGAGCCAATACCGTGACGCGGCCATCTTTCTGGGCGCGCGAATGTTCTATGTCGATGGAATGACCGCTATCCTGATCTATACCGGCATCTATGCCAGCGGCGTGATGAAATGGCACGCGCTAGAGCTGTTGCTTTATGGCATCATCCTCAGCATCCTAGCGGTGTTCGGCGGTTTTGTCGGGCGCTGGCTCGACCATGGTCTGGGTCCCAAAAATGCCGTGCGGCTGGAGATCGGCATGTCGCTCATTGGCATCATCGCGTTTCTGGGCATGGGGCCAGACCAGATCCTGTATTTCTGGCATTATGACCACCTCACTCATGCCAATCTCTGGGAGGGACCGTTCTTTCGCACTCTGCCGGAGTGGATCTATATGCTCGTCGGCTTTTCGAATGCCGTCTTCATAACCGCCCACTACGCTTCGAGTCGCACCATGCTGACGCGCCTGACCCCACCGGCGCAGACCGGCGCGTTTTTCGGTGTCTATGCCCTGTCAGGCACCGCGACCAGTTGGCTGGGTCCATTGCTGGTCAATCAGGGGACCCGCATCTTTAAGACCCAGCAGGGCGGGTTCGCCACGGTCATCGTGCTTTTGGCTATTGGCTTTGTCGGCTTGTTCTTCGTTAAGGGCGGCAATGCCAGAGAGGTTTAGACCGTGAGATCACTTGGCCGATTCGTCCGCCGCGCTGCGCTGGCAGGATTGTTTGTGGTCGTCTGCACCACCGTCTGCGGGGCGGTGCCCGCGCCTGTAGTCGTCAGCAACGCCTGGACCCGCCCGACAGCGGTTGGGATGAATGCCGCCGGTTACCTGGTGATCACCAACCACACCAGGGCGGCGGACCGTCTCTTGAGCGCCAGCAGCCCCATGGCAGCCGAGGTGACCCTGCACGAGAGCCGAATGACCGGCGGCGTGATGGTCATGCGGCCTTTGAGCGATTTGCCGGCGCCGGCTCTGGGCAGGGTCGTTCTGGCTCCCGGCGGGCTGCACCTGATGTTGCGGGGTCTTCGCGTTTCCCTGAAGGTCGGCATGCGCGTGCCGGTAGATATGGTCTTCGCCCATCTTGGGCACCTGAGAGTCTTTTTGAACGTCAAACAGGACGCGCCCCCGGCCGACATGGCCGGGATGAAAATGTAGATGAAAACCTTGAGAGGATACCCATGGCCCAGTGGAACTATGCCGACATGTGGGAAATCGTCGCTGACGCCGTTCCAGACCGACCGGCACAGATCCAAGGCGACCGGGTCGTCAAATGGCGGGACTTTGACCGTCGTGCCGACGGTCTGGCTCAGCATTTTCTAGCCGCTGGCCTGACCCAGCAGTCCAAGGTCGCCGCCTATCTCTACAACAGCCCCGAGTACCTCGAGACCTATTTTGCCGCATTCAAAGTCGGCCTTGTCCCTGTCAACACCAACTATCGATATGTGGCCGACGAGCTGATCTATCTTTTCGACAATGCCGATGCCGAAGCGGTAGTGTTTCATGCCTCATTCGCCGCCACAGTCGAGGCGATTCGGGGTCGACTGCCAAAGGTGAAAACCTGGGTCGCCGTGGCCGAGCCGGGATTTGCCGTCCCGGCCTTCGCCTCGGACTATGAAGTCCTGGCGGGTAGTGCACCTGACCGCGTCACCGCGCCATGGGGACGCTCGGGCGACGATCTTCTGATTCTCTATACCGGCGGCACGACGGGCATGCCTAAGGGTGTGATGTGGCGACAGGAGGATCTGTTCCAGGTGCTCGGCGGTGGCGGCAATCTGATGATCGATGTGCCTCCGTTCGATACCCCGGCTGATGCGGGGACGCGCGCCCTGGCCAGCTATGGTGGCACAATGATCGCCGCTGCGCCGCTGATGCACGGCACCTCTCAGTTCACCGCCATCTCGGCCCTGATCCGGGGCGAAAGCGTCGCCTGCCTGCCCTCGCAGCGGTTCAATGCGGTAGAGTTGTGGGACGAGGCCGCACGCCTGCGGGTGACCTCGGTGGTCATCGTCGGCATGGCTTTCGCCGCGCCTATGTTGCAGGCCCTGGAGGCCGATCCGGAAAGGTGGGATCTTTCGAACATCATCCGTCTTGGCTCGTCGGGCACAGTCTGGAGCCTGGAAAACAAACAGGGACTGCTGAAACACCTGCCCCAATGCATCATCTTCGACAGCCTTGGCTCATCCGAGGCCGTTGGCCTGGGGGTTTCCTTCACTGGAGTGGGGGCCCCAGTGGAGACCGCCAAATTCACTGTTGGCGTTAACAGCGCTGTCTTTACGGAGGACGGCCTGCGCGTTGAACCGGGCTCGGGAATGCGCGGCCAGCTGGCGACCAGCGGCTTTCTGCCCATGGGCTATTACAAGGACGCGGAAAAAACCGACAAGACCTTCAAAGTCTATGAGGGCCGGCGCTGGTCGATCCCCGGAGATTTCGCCACGGTGGAAGCGGATGGGACCATGACCCTGCTCGGGCGCGGCTCGCAGGTGATCAATACCGGCGGCGAAAAGGTGTTTCCCGAAGAGGTCGAGGAAGCCATCAAGCGCTATCCGGGGGTTCGCGACGCCGCCGTGGTCGGCGTTCCGGACGCGCGATTTGGCGAGCGTATCTGTGCGATGGTCGACATGGCAGACGGATCGACGCCTAGCCTGAGAGACATCTCGGACCACGTCCGCCAGCACATTGCCGCCTATAAAATCCCCCGAGACCTCGTCCTGGCCCCCATCCTGCGCGCGCCCAATGGCAAGCTGGACTATAAGGCCGTCCGCGCTCTGGCGCTGGAGCGGTTGGGCGTTTAGCCCGTCAGGCCCAGCGCACTCGCCAGGGCATCTGCGGCGTGGCTGGAGGCCTCGAAAACATAGCGTGGGTGGGTAACGCTGACGGGGCCGATAGCGGCCTTCGCCAGGGCGGTTGTTGCGGCGAAAAGATCGGCTTGAGCGACTAATGCCCCGTTGGCGCGGTCCGCTGCGCCAGGGGCGGTGAAGGCGGCTATGGCGGTTCGGGCGGCGGCGTCCTGGGCGGAGGGCCAGATCAGGCTGGCGACCCGCTTGCCGCGCGCCCGCGCTTCGATAACCCCCAGAACTCGGCGAAAGGTGGCGACATGTTCAGCGGTCCAGGCTGCGGTCAGGCCCGCGGCGAGCTGCGCCTGACTACGTAAAATCACCCCATCGCTTAAGATTTTCAGCCCATTGGCCGCCAGGGTCGCCCCGGTTGTGGTGATATCAACGACCAGTTCAGCCGCGCCCGCCGCCGGAGCCCCTTCTGTCGCCCCGCCGGATTCCACCAGACGATAGTCAGCAATGCCGTGGCTGGCAAAGAAGGCCCGGGTCTGGGACAGATATTTTGTAGCCACCCGCAAGCGACGACCTGTGCGGGCCAGGTACAGGCGGGCGACATCATCGACATCGGCCATGGTTTCTACGTCGATCCAGCTCTGCGGCGCGGCAACGATCAGATCGGCGCGACCAAACCCCAGGGCTTGCAGCATGATCACGCTGGGGTGGCCCACCTGACCCTCCTCGGCCAGCAGATCCTCACCGGTGACGCCGGCATGGATATCGCCGGCCACCAGGGAAACGGCAATATCCCCGGCCGAGGCCAGGCGCACCTGAACGTCATTGAAACCGACGATCTGGGCAACATAGCCACGAGCGCCGCCCACTGAACGCAGAGGCAGACCGCAGTCTTCTAGCCAGGCCTCCACCTGATCCTTCAGCCGACCCTTAGATGGCAGGGCAATGATCAGGGGCTCATTCATGCCGCACCCCCGCTCCAGGCTCGCCCTGGCCGCACCATGCACCCAACTGCGCTGGTGACACCCACCGCGCCCATGCGCGCGGGCAAGGCGTCATAGCGACCGCCTGCCGCCACCGGGGTTTCGTCACCGAGGGCTGAGCTGCGGATCTCAAAAAAGACGCCGTCATAGTAGCTGAAGCCCCTCCCAAACGCCGTGGCCAAGTGCAGACGGCTTGCTGGCACACCGTGGGTCATCAGGGCCTGCAACCGTCGATGCCAGTCGGCCAGGATGTCGGCCAAAGGCCCAGTTGCCCCCGAGAGTTCCCCGATCTGCGCGAGTGCCGCGGCTGGTGCGCCAACGATAGCCAGATAGCGGATGATCACCTCGTGCTGTCCAGAGGTAAGGTGCGGCGCGGCGGCCACAGCCTGACGCTCCACCAGACGATGAACAATTTCCTGGGCCGAGCGGCCACCCACCGGCGCGATACCCGCTAAAGCCCAGATGTCTTCCAGAACCCCTGTCGCTTCGGCTTCGGTCAGGCCTGCCAGGCGGCTGGCCAGGCGATCACCACCTCTGGGCACGGCCTCTTCGCCCGAAAGCGCGGCATTTAATTCGGCCTTCAGCCGGCGGGGGCTGGCAAACGCACGCTTCAGACGTCCAGCCAGAACCGGTGCCAGCTCGAGGGACTCGATCAAGGCATCGAACAGGGCCACGTCGCCAAGCCAGAGGATCAGGTCATCACGCCCGCCCGCTGCTGCCGCGCGCCAGGCCAGTGCTGCGGTGACCGCGTCGGCCTGTGCCTTGTCGCCAGGCTCAAACGCCTCAAGGCCGATCTGCAGAAACTCTTCCGCCCGGTCGGCACCGCGAGGCGCAACCCGAAACGCGTGCCCTTCATAGGCATACCGTCCAGTGCTCGCGCCACTGGCAATATGGGCTCTGACAGCGGCGATGGTAAAGTCGGGACGCAGGCAGGCTTCTTCACCCCCCGGCGACTGAACGATGAAAAGGCGTTCCCGCAAAGCCTCGCCGGCGAGGTCGAGGAACAGCCCCAGAGGTTGAACCACTGGGGCGTCCAGCGGCGTTGCCCCCTGATTGGCAAAGGCGGCACGGATTTGGGCCAGAACTGGGGCGGGGACAGCACGTTCCAGTCGCATCAGGCACTGCCCGTAATTTTGCGAACCGCCGCAAGCAGGTCCGCGCGGGCGATGGTTTGCTGACCGGGTCTTTCAGCCCGCCAGGCTTCGTTGTCGCCCACCTGACCCGAGAGGGCGCGGCCCAGATCCAGGTCTTTGATCGTGACCGTGCCGGCTGCGATCTCGTCATCGCCCAGGATGATCGCCGCTGGGGCCATGCGGCGATCAGCATATTTCATCTGCGCCCTCATACCCGACCCACCCAGGTAGACCTCGGTCGCCACGCCGCCAGCCCGCAATTCGCCAGCCAGGGCGAAATAATCGCTCATTCGGTTAGCATCAAAGGCGATAACGACCACAGGGCCGCGGGCTTCTCGGACGTCAGGGGCTGAACTTGCGCTTAACGCCGCAGCCAGACGCGAAACGCCGAACGAAAAGCCCGTGGCCGGGGTCCGGGTACCGGTAAAACGCGCCACCAGATCGTCATAGCGCCCGCCGCCACCTATGGCCCCGAACCGGACGCTCCTGCCGCGTTCGTCCAAGGTCTCCAGAGTGATCTCGGCCTCGAACACGGCACCGGTATAATATTCCAAACCTCGGACAACTGCCGGATCAAACGTCGCCTGGCTCTCGGCGACCCCCAGGCCAGTCAAGGCCACGTCGATGCGGGCAAGATCGTTCAGGCCCTCTTCGCCCTCGGCAGAACCGCCGATGACATTGGCCAGGCGGTCCAGGGTCTGAGCCCGCGACGGCCTAGCTGCGCCGACAAAGGCCAGAACGGAGTCTATGGCAGCACTGGCCAGCCCCGCTCCAGAGGTAAAGGCACCGGACTCATCCAGCCGTCCGGGCCCGAGCAGGGCAGTGACGCCCAGGGTGCCCAAACGATCGAGCTTGTCCACGGCGCGCAGAACTGCCAGGCGTTGGGGCTCGCTGGACACCCCGGCGGCGGTGAGCAGACCGCCCAGAACCTTGCGGCTGTTGATCTTCAGGACAAACGCATCTGCGGGCAGGCCGGCCGCCACATAACCCTGGGCCGCCATAGCGATGATCTCAGCGTCAGCTTCTGGCCGGTCAGAGCCGACGGTGTCGGCGTCACATTGGATAAACTGGCGAAACCGGCCAGGCCCCGGCTTTTCGTTGCGCCAGACCGGGCCGTAGGCATAGCGGCGAAAGGGCTTGGGCAGGGCGTCCCAATGCTCGGCCGCAAACCGGGCCAGGGGCGCGGTGAGGTCATAGCGCAGCGCCATCCACTGCTCGTCGTCGTCCTGCAACGCGAACACGCCCTCATTCGGGCGGTCGGCATCGGGCAGGAATTTGCCGAGGGCATCAGCGTATTCGAAAGCCCCGGTGTCTAAGGCTTCAAAGCCATAGGATTCATAAACGCCGGAGACTGCCTCAAGAATCCTGCGTTCGACGCGCAAACTTGCGGCCCGACGGTCCTGGAAGCCGCGCGGGACGCGCGCCTGGGGGCGGGAAGGAGCGTCACTGGTCATGCGGCGGGGGTTATAAGGTTGCCGCCTCTGGGGCAAGGTTTACGGCGAGCGACCAGATCAAGATGGCTTTAGGCGGAACAGATGCAAAGGCTGAATCAGGCTTTACCCTCAATTGGCTGCACCAGGCAGGAAAGACTACGAAATGGTCCAAACACTGACAGCTGATCACTGAAGATTGACTTGCGGGCTAAGCCTACCTATACGACCGCGCTTGCCACCGCCTGACGTTTTAGACACGACCCTTTAGAGAAGACGAACCCCATGAAAGTCAGAAGCTCGCTGAAGACGCTGAAGACGCGCCATCGCGACTGCAAACTCGTGCGTCGCAAGGGCCGCATTTATGTGATCAACAAGACCAACCCGCGTTTTAAGGCCCGCCAGGGCTGAGTCTTAAGCGCCTCCCGCACCCTCAAGCATAAAATCCTCCGGGTTGGGTGCAACCGTCGCGGTCCAATAGTCAACAATCGGGAACGGCCAGTTCTGCGAAACCCGGCCCATGGCGTTCTTGTACCAGCTGGTGACATTGGGTGATCCCCAGGCCATCTGTTGGTTTGCCGCATCCACCTTAACGTTGAACGCGTCGTGCACCTCCCGCTTTACCTCAAGCGTAGACGCGCCCGTCTGGGCCATCAGCTTCAATGCTCCGACAACATAGCGCACTGAGCACTCCGAAAAGAAGACGATACTGCCGTTGACCACGATGTTCGTGTTCGGGCCATAAAGAATGAACAGGTTCGGGAACCCCGGCGTTGTCATGCCCAGATAGGCGCGTGCATCGCCATTCCAGGCGCTCTCCAGTTCAATGCCGCCACGCCCGACGATCCGCATCGGCCATAAAAACCGGCTGGCGTGAAAGCCGGTGCCGTAGATCATCACATCGGCCTCGTGGGCCTGCCCATCGGTGGTCTCAACGCCGGTCGGCGTGATCCTGGCGATCGGCTGGGTGATCAGATCTACATTGTCGCGCTTCAGGGCGCTAATCCAGACGCCGTTATCCACAAGGCCCCGCTTGCCGCCAAAGGGGTATTTCGGCACGACCTTGTCCAGTAACTCAGCATCGTCGCCAGTCTGGGCCCGAATAGACGCGATCAGCCCTAAGCGAAACTCCGCGTTGGCCACGCCGACGGCCTCGGGCGGTCCGTCCCAATTAGGGTCGGCCTTGACGGCATCATACAGCCCGTCGGTCAGGCTCCAAAACAGCCAGAAGCGATACCACTTGCCATAATAGGGTACGTGTTCCAGCAGCCACTTCATCCCGGCGGGCACAGGCTCGTGATAATGAGGCGCGGGGGCCGTCCACGGCGGCGTGCGCTGAAACACCTCGACATGGCCTGCCTTGGGGGCAATTTCAGGGACAAATTGAAAGGCGCTGGCACCGGTGCCGATAACCGCGACGCGTTTGCCTGTCAGATCGACATCGTGCCGCCAGCGAGCTGAGTGAAAACTGGGACCTGCGAATGTGCCAAAGCCTTCGATATCCGGATAGCGTGGTCGGTTAAGCTGGCCCACCGCTGTGATGACTGCGGTCGCCGTCAGGGTCTCGCTCTTGCCGTCGGCGGCCTTGACCGTGACCCGCCACAGAGCAGCCCCCTCATCGAAAACTGCCTCTTCCACTGTGGTTTCAAAGCGGATCTTTCGCCGCAGATCGTGTTTGGCCGCCATGCGCTGAAAATAGTCCAGGAGCACCGGTTGGGTAGAAAAATGATAAGGAAAATCGTGGTTTGGCTCAAAGGAATAGGAATACATGTGGTTGGGGTTATCGACTCTGCACCCCGGATAGAGGTTCTCAAACCAGGTGCCGCCGACATCGGCGTTCTTATCTACGATCGTAAAGGCAACGCCGGCCTGTTGAAGGCGGATGCCCGCCAGTATCCCGGACATCCCCGCCCCAATGATGATCACACTCAAGGTTTCGGCTGCGGCTTTGACGGCCGGCTCTTCCCAACGCGGCGTCTTGGTATCGATACCCCCCAATCCCAGCTCATCCATCAGAAACGGGCTGTAGTGCTCGGGGATGTCGGCACCGGCGATAAAGTCCATCATCTTGCGGATGGTTTCGGGATCAGGCTCCGGCGCAAGCGGTTTACCGGCCAGATAAGCGGTGATGGCGGTTTTGGCCCGTTGGCGTAGGTCGATCTGAACCTGCGGCGAATATCCACCCTCGCGCGGCTCCGCCAAGGGCTCGTAGACCGCTCGGTGCTCGGGGGTGAGCAGGCCTGGATTGCCGGTCAGGTGCACCAATGCCATCAGAAGCGTCGGCAGATGGGCGTCGGCGAGGATGGCGTCCAGGTCGAAGTCCAGATCGGGTGCAGTCTTCTCAGTCATCATGCTTCCTCTATCTTTCGATCCCTGTAACCGGCTTCTGCGGTCGCTGGGAAGCCGTCTCTTGCGCCGCTTCAGGCGGACCGTCCACGCGCCTGGATCGGCCATATCGCCATCAGGGTGTCGCCGCGCACGACGTGAAAGGCATCATAGAGGTTCACCGTCGGATCACAGTGAGGGGTGACGAAGCTAACGAGTTCCCCAAGCGCAGGTGGCGCAATACCGCGCGGCGGCACCACGCACCCGTGTTCATCACCCATGAAATGATAGACCGAGCCAGCCGGTGCACCGCCGATGATCACCGGCGCGCCCGCTTCAGTGGCAAAGGCTTTGAAACCCGCATCAACGGTCACCAAAGCACTATGATTGGCGCTGATCACCCTGGCCTGAACGGTCAGGGCGGTGGCGAATCCCAAGGGCCCGCCGACCTCGTCACAGTCCCCATACTGTCGGTCCATGAAGATATAGGAGCCCACCTGAAGTTCGTTCAAAAGACCCAGTTCCATATCGATCATGTGGGTGCCCGTGCCGCCGCCAGTGATCAGATGCGGGGCGAATCCCTGTTCGTTCAACACGCTGACGACGTTTCGCAGATAGGCGGCTCGCTCGATCATTGCTGCGCGCCGGTCTGCGACGCTTTCGATGTGCTGCTGCGCCCCGCAATAGTACTGGACGCCGCTAAAGCTCAGGTTAGGTGCTGCGGTGATCTGACGCACCAACGTCAATGCCGCCTGGCTGCTGGCCACACCAGTGCGGTGCAGTCCCGGATCGATATCAACGATCAGGCTCAATGACGCGCCTGTCGCCGCCAGGGCCGCCACAGCATCCGGATGATCAACCACGCTCATCAGGCCCCGGCAACGCAGCGCCAGTGACGCAAGACGCGCGACGCCAGCCGACCCCACAACCGGCGAGGTGATCAGGATGTCGGTGATCCCTTCGTCAGCCAGGGCCTCGGCCTCACCCAGTTTTGCGCAGCAGACCCCGACCGCACCGGCGCCGATTTGCAGGCGAGCGATTTCCGCGCATTTGTGGGTTTTTGCATGCGGACGCAGTTCGATACCTCTGGCCGCAGCCCGCTGGGCCATAAGCGCGAGGTTTCGCTCAAAGAGGTCGAGGTCAAGGACAAGGGCCGGGGTATTTAACTCATACCGCGAGCCTTGGCGTCCGATCAAATGGCGATGAAGGTGAAGCGCGTGCATGGGTGTCGTCTACGATTAAGCGTTGGCGTTTGGAATACCAAGCCATAGACTTGTTGCAGAG
>JAYTXQ010000303.1:0-5451 GCA_043742825.1 Caulobacteraceae bacterium
GCCGGGCCCATTGTTATCGGTCAGGCATGTGAGTTTGACTATTCTGGGGTTCAGGCCTGCAAGGCCCTGCGCGCCGAAGGCTACCGAATCATCCTGGTCAATTCTAATCCGGCTACGATTATGACCGACCCGGATGTCGCCGACGCCACCTATATCGAGCCAATCACGCCGGAAATGGTGGAACAAATCATCAAAAAGGAGCGGCCTGACGCCTTGCTCCCGACTATGGGCGGCCAGACCGCACTTAATACCGCCCTGGCGCTGGAGGCCAATGGGGTACTGGCCAAATACAATGTCGAGATGATCGGGGCCCGAGCGGAAGTGATCGACAAGGCCGAGGACCGGCAAAAATTCCGCAACGCCATGGACACCATCGGCCTGGAGAGCCCCAAATCCCGCGCCGTTCATACCCTCAAGGAGGCGCTGGACGCGCAACCCGAGATTGGCCTGCCGGCGATCATCCGCCCCAGCTTTACCCTGGCCGGCACCGGTGGTGGCATCGCCTATAATCTCGAAGAGTTCCGCGAAATCGTCGAGCGGGGCCTGGATATCTCTCCCACCACTGAGGTGCTGATCGAGGAAAGCGTCCTGGGCTGGAAGGAATATGAGATGGAGGTGGTGAGAGATGTGGCCGACAACTGCATCATCGTCTGCTCCATCGAAAACATCGATCCGATGGGCGTTCATACCGGCGATTCCATTACGGTGGCCCCGGCCATGACCCTGACGGACAAGGAATATCAGTGGATGCGCAATGCCTCCATCGCCGTCCTGCGTGAGATCGGAGTGGAGACCGGAGGTTCGAACGTCCAGTTCGCGGTCAATCCCGCCGATGGGCGAATGCTGGTGATCGAGATGAACCCACGGGTGTCTCGTTCATCGGCCCTGGCGAGCAAGGCCACAGGCTTTCCTATCGCTAAGGTCGCCGCTCGCTTGGCCGTCGGCTACACCCTGGATGAGCTGATGAACGAGATCACCGGGGCCACCCCGGCCAGCTTCGAGCCCAGCATCGACTATGTGGTCACCAAAATCCCACGCTTTGCCTTCGAGAAATATCCGGGTGCCGAGCCTACCCTCAATACCCAGATGAAATCGGTGGGAGAGGTCATGGCTATCGGCCGCACCTTTGCCGAGAGCCTGCAAAAGGCTTTGCGTGGCCTGGAAACCGGCCTGACGGGCCTGGACGAGATTGACGTCGGTGAGGGTCGGGGTGCCATTTTGCGCGCCTTGGGTTCCCCCACACCTGACCGCCTGCTGGTGATCGCTCAAGCCTTCCGCGAAGGCCTCGATGTTGAAACCATCCGCGCGGCCTGCTCGTATGAGCCCTGGTTCCTGCGCCAGATCGAGACCCTTGTGGCCGAGGAAGCGCAAATCCGCGCCAGAGGCGTTCCCACCGACGCCAACCAACTGCGGCGGATCAAAGGGCTGGGTTTCAGCGACGCCCGCTTGGCCACCCTCAGCGGTAGCAGCGAGCTTGTGGTCCGCGCCGCCCGTCATGCCCTGAACGTGCGACCCGTCTTCAAGCGCATCGACAGTTGCGCGGCCGAGTTCGCCGCCGCTACGCCTTATTTGTATTCCACCTATGAGACCGGGGCCCTGGGCCAGGAGCCGCAATGCGAATCCGCCCCCAGCACTAAGCGCAAAGCCATCATCCTAGGCGGCGGTCCCAACCGTATCGGCCAGGGGATTGAGTTCGACTATTGCTGTTGTCACGCGGCCTATGCCCTGGACCAGATCGGCATCGAGTCCATCATGGTTAACTGCAACCCCGAGACGGTCTCCACCGATCCGGACACCTCTGATCGGCTGTATTTTGAACCCCTGACCGCTGAAGATGTGCTGGAACTGATTGCAGTGGAGGCGTCCAAAGGCGAACTGCTGGGCGTCATCGTCCAGTTTGGTGGGCAGACGCCGCTGAAGCTGGCACGCCCACTCGAAGCGGCCGGCGTGCCGATCCTTGGCACCACCCCGGACGCTCTGGACCTTGCCGAAGATCGCGAACGGTTTCAGCAACTCCTCCACCGCCTGAACATTGCCCAGCCCGTCAACGCCATTGCCCGGGGTGCCGATGAAGCCATGGCAGGCGCACGCAGTGTCGGCTTTCCCGTGGTCATACGCCCCTCGAACGTCCTAGGCGGACGGGGGATGGAGATCGTCTACGATGAGGAGCAACTGACCCGCTATATTCACCAGGCGATCAAGATCAGCGGCGATGCCCCCGTGCTGATCGACCAATATCTTTCCCGTGCTACAGAGGTTGATATTGATGCCCTGTGCGACGGCGAGACTGTCTTTGTCGCCGGGGTGCTTGAACACATCGAGGAAGCCGGTGTGCACAGCGGCGACAGCGCCTGTTCCCTGCCGCCCTTTTCCCTGCGCCACGAAACCATCGATGAGTTGAAACGTCAGACACAGGAAATGGCTTTCGCCCTCAACGTCCGTGGACTGATGAATGTGCAGTTCGCCATCGAAGAGCCCTTGTCCGACGCCCCACGCATCTTCGTGCTTGAGGTCAATCCCAGGGCCAGCCGCACCGTCCCTTTCGTCGCCAAGACCATCGGCCAGCCGCTGGCTGGCATAGCCGCCAAGGTTATGACGGGCGTATCATTGGCAAGCTTCAACCTGGCAGATACGGCCTACGATCACGTGGCCGTGAAAGAGGCCGTCTTCCCCTTCGCCCGGTTCCCCGGCGTCGATACAGTGCTGGGTCCTGAGATGCGCTCGACCGGTGAGATCATGGGGTTGGACTGGCGGCGCCCGCACGAGGCCGACATGGGCCCGGCCACCGCCCGCGCCTTTGCCAAGAGCCAGCTGGCTGGCGGCACGATCCTACCCGCCGCTGGTGGCGTATTTGTTTCGGTGAAAGAGGCCGACAAGCCCTGGATCGTCGAACCGGTCCGCCTGTTAATCGCCCAAGGGTTCCGCATCCTGGCTACCGAAGGCACCCACGCCTACCTTGCGGCCGAGGGTTTGAACTCCGATCTCGTCCGCAAGGTGCTGGAGGGACGACCCCACATCGTCGACGCGATGAAAAACGGCGAGGTACATCTGGTCTTCAATACTACCGAGGGTCGGCAATCGCTGGAAGACAGCTTCTCCCTCAGACGTGCCGCCCTGATGATGAAAATCCCCTACTATACCACGGCAGCCGGAGCCTTGGCGGCGGCACGGGCAATCGTAGCTCAGGCCGAAGGGACGCTGGAGGTGAGGGCCTTGCAGACCTATCGGTGAAATACACCCAAGATGCCCTACCGGCCGCCGATAACCTCAGCCATCATCTGCATCTGGTCCGCACCTTCCGGATCAAACCCTGGCAATCGGTCGTTTCGGCTCATTTAGTGAAATCGACGCCTGCCCACATCTCTTCGCCGACCATCGCGCGGTATTTGCCGCGTTCAGCCTGAACCGTCACCCCTTCGGCTTTGGGCAGGACTTTTTCGAACTCCTGATTCATCGCTAAGTCACGATCCTTAACCGGATCGAACGAGGCCATCGAGACGTAGTGGACGCCAAGCATGACATTGGGGCCTCCAGTGTTCGCGTTCACAGCCACCTGGACAAAATAGTAGTCAACCAAGCCATGCTTCTTTGCGATCTCCTGCGAAGGCACCCAGGTCTTCTTCAATCCTACGAGATAGTCATCTATCCGGGACGGCTCGACATGCACCGAGGTGACGACTGTGACCCCCTTTGCCGGCGTGTAGTCCACCCACTGTTCGGCGGCGACTGTCCCAGCGATACCGAAAGTCAGGAAAGCGGCGGCACACAAATTGATTAGGTTTTTCATTTCATGCTCCAAAGTTATGACATCCGGCAATACGGATCAGTGAAGAAAATTGTAATTACTTATCACTCAGACGTCAATCGGCCACAAAAACCACAAACAAACGATCGAAGTCCACAATGGAATTACCCTGAATTGCAGGGGGTAGATTCCAGTCATTTTGGGGATCCGCGTGCCCGCCCACGGGGTCCGGTGGCTAACCGCCCGCCTAGCCGCCCTCCCAATATCGCAAATACCGTAGCCCTGCTGCCTCGTAGATGCGATCCAGGGTTTCCTGTTGGAGCAGAATTTGCTCACCCTCGGTGGGCAGGGGCTCGCCGCTTTCCAGCGCCGTAAGTACGGCATCGAGCTGGTAGGCGTAGGTCGTCAGGCGACTGACACGCGCTGTCTCATCACCGGTTTTGCCTTTTAGCGACAGCTGCGCACCCAATTGCGGGGCCAAGGGGTTGATATAGGTGATCTCGCCGGCCGACCCGGTCACCTTCAGGATAGCAGCGAAGCCGGCGTCCATAGCCATGGACGAGGCAAGCTGGGCGGTCAGGCCGCCGCCGAAATCCAGGCTCGCGGCCAAGCTCTCATCTACGCCCAGGGGATTCATTTGGGCGCTAGCGGTGATTGCGACAGGCGCTCTGCGTGCAACCGCCAGCGTCCAGCTCAAGGGATAGCACCCCAGATCCATGAAACTGCCGCCGCCGGTATCGGGGACATGGCGGATTTCCTGGCCGCCGGTATTGGGGATGGGGGCAGTGAATTTCGCCGCAATAGCTGTGACCTCGCCTATGGCTCCGGCGTCGATCCAGGCCAGCATCTGATTAAACCCCGGGTGATAGCGATAGTGAAAGGCTTCAATCACCCGCTTGCCCGCCGTCTCAGCCGCCGCCAGCACCTCGCGCGCCTGGCTAAGGTTCATCGCAAAGGGTTTTTCGCACAGCACGTGCTTACCCGCTTGCAGGGCCTTGATACTCCAGGGCGCATGCAGGTGAATTGGCAGGGCGTTATAGACAAGGTCCACATCCGGTGCGGTGACCAGTTCGGCGTAGTTGGCTGCCACGCGGGTAAAGCCATGCACCTGACGAAACGCCTCGGCACGACCGACGTCCCGCGCCGCTACCGCCTGCAACACCGCTCCACCCCGCACTTTTGCAGGGTCGACCAGTGCGGCGGGCGCGATCCTCGCCGCGCCAAGACAGCCAATACGCATCTTTGCTCTCCCGCCTTACCACCAGCGCTTCGAGCTTGTGCTAGTCGCGCTCTGCCAATGTAGCCAATGCCGGTCCCAGGTGCTTCTCAAATCTGCGCCAGCGTCCGACGGAACTGGTGTAGATAGGCTGCCGGACCTGCCAGTTACTGGGCGTGTCCACTCGCCGCTCGGTCTGATGGAAATTGAGGCACTCGGACTCCCAGGGCAGGCCCAGAAAATCAATGATGCGCCGGACGTGGGTGTCGAGGTCTGCGACGAGGTCTTCATAGACCACTTCGAGAATCTGGAGACGACTTTGCCGCTGCCAGATGTCCCCCAGGCGCTCAATTTCGCGCGCGGCGAATGCGCAGTCAGATTGGTCGGTGGAAAAGAGGTTGCCCAGGCCGAAATACATCGTGTGGTTTGACACGACCACGTCGCGCAGATCACGGCGACAACGGATGACCCTGGCACCGGGGAACAGTGC
>JAYTXQ010000304.1:0-4452 GCA_043742825.1 Caulobacteraceae bacterium
GCAACTTTAACCTGAGGGACGACAAGCTCATGAACTCTCCTGAAAATACCACCGCTGGGGGCAAACGCTTCCTGCGCGCTTCGTGGCGGACCTGCGTCACGGTGCTGGCCGGCACCGCCATCGCCGGCGCTGCCATGGCGGCACTGCCGCCCGCCAACATGACAGATGTGCAAAAGACCAGCTATCTGAAGTTGCATATGGCCAAGAAATCTAGCTGGAAGCCCATATTCATGGCTGGACTTCCATCGACACACGCCGCCCTTCGTGGGCTGCATGCATCGTCAATCAGCGGTCCAGGTTTGACCGTTCCCTTTTGGACAACCTCGATTACCTCCCCGCTGGATGGCAATACCTACACTGTATCCATGGTCGGCAGCAGTCCCTATGACGTCAGCCCGCACAACACCAACATCACCTATGTGCCGGTTGCGCTGCGCATTCATCTGAGCGGTTTCACTCTTGATCCGACCGTGCCGGGTGCCTGCGATAGCCAATCCCCGGCGAAGCGCTTCTTTAACTCGCCGCTGTTCAACAAGGGCAGCACCTTTGTCTCCAATGGTCAGAACGTCAGCGCCGGGGTCCCCGGGGGCACGCAGCTCATCGGGGCCTTCCAGCGGGCCAATTTCTGGAGCGCCGTCAAGGGCACGCCCTATAACGTCACTTTGGTCGGCACACACTCAACCCCGATCGTGGTGGATTGGTTCCCCTCCAACCCTAATGACTTTGTCACCGGCATCCCCTCCGATTGTGGGCCTGTCATTCCTGTCCCGCTGGTTGAAATCAATGAGCTTGACAGCGAGCTTGTGGCCATTGCTGCATCCTTCGCCAAGTCCAATCAGATCCCTATGACCCTGGTCAATGACACTGCGGTCTATATCGGCAACACGGGCAATTGCTGCGTCCTCGGCTACCACAATGCGATCCCGGTCCCCGGTGGCACCCAGGTCTATGCAGTGGGGGCCTATTTCGACACCAACGGTGCCTTTGGTCCTCATTTCGCCGACACCACAGTCTGGGTACATGAGCTGGCCGAATTGGTTGACGACCCCTTCGTCCAATCCATCGCCGGCGCGCCGGATGGCTTCAACAACGACCTGACGCCGGCATGGGGCAACACCGGACAAGTCTATGGTTGTCAGAACAATCTGGAAGCGGGCGATCCGCTGACGCCTGATCAGGCCGGCCACTTCCCCAACTATCCGGTGACCGGGGTCGGCGGATTCGTCTATCACTATCAGGATCTGCCCTTCCACGACTGGTTCTATCGCACCCCGTCGACCAGCACGGGCGGTTCTGGTTCGTTTGTCGGCAATCTCGCCGGTGGCGGCCAGGGCGTCTGCTTCTAAACGATTCCTGGATATCATCGATTGATCAGTGCCTGGCCCTACGGGAAACCGTGGGGCCAGTTCGCGTTTTTCCGGGTATCGCTGGATTTTATCGTGGGTTCGTCGCTACTAGACACCGGCTTCACTATCGGAGGTCAGATGACGGGTTTTTGTCGCTTATGATCGGCGTTATTCAGGCTCGTCTGCACGGCGTTTGGTTGACAGCCATGATCTGTCTCAGCCTGCTCGTCTTCGTTGGTCCGGCCCAGGCTCAGGCCCCACCCGCTTCGGTCACGGCCGTCACAGTCAGCGATGGCGCACCGGGTGAGACGCATGTTCTCTTGAGCTTCAGCCAGATCCTGCCGCAGTTTTCTATCGTCAGTAATGATATCGAACGCCCGGTTCTGGGTTTTGGCAATACCGTGCGCGGCCCTGCCGTCACCCTGCCAACGACCGCACACGGTTTGTTGAAATCCATTGAGCTTTCCCAACGCTCCGGTGTTTTGAACCTCACCTTGGTGGGCACTGTCCCGATACGTATCGTCGCCAAGCCCATCGCCGGGCGGGCCTTGGACCTGACGATTTCGGCGGCCCCGTTTGCGGCCAGGGACACAGGCCAGGCGGCCACCGCCGTCGTGCCCTCCCACGCTGACCGCCCGGCCGGCGAAGATGCTTTCGAAGTCGTGCCGCTGAAATATGCCGATATCAGCGAGGTGGTCGGCCTGCTCAGCTCCGGTCAGGCGATCAAGCCCAATGACAGTTTCACCCCGCAGGAGCCAGCATTCGGCTCCTCCGGCTTTACCAACAATGGCCAGGGCCAGAACAACAACCTTGCGGTTCAGAACTACAACTCCACAAACCAGGACGCAGCGTCAACGGCTTACGGCCTGATGATCGACGAGTCGATTGGCGTCGATCGCCGTTTGAACGCCATCATCCTGCGCGGCTCGCCCGAGCGCGTTGCCCGGTTAAAGGAAAAAATCATTGCTCTGGACCTGCCCGTGCAGAGCGTGCTGCTGGAGACTATCTTTGTTGAGTTGACCGAAAACGGCGCGCGCAACATTGGCCTGGATTTCAATAACGGCGGCGGACAGATTGCCGCTGGCAGCTATCAGCGCAACTCGAACCTAACCACCAGCGGCAGCTTCGGCGGCTATGGCAGCTATAGCCTGCAAGCGGCCATCTATGCCGAGGTGAAAAAGGGTGAGGGCCGGATCATTTCCAAGCCGCGCATCTCCGCTCAGAGCGGGGCGTCGGCCAAAATTATCACTGGTGACGCATTACCGATCCTGACTGCAATTGCGCTCAGCGGCGTCAATGCCGTCTCGCAACAGGTGCAATATGTCAATGTTGGGGTGACCCTGCAGATCGCCCCCCGCGTCGGGGCCGATGGCTATGTCACCTCGCACATTTTTGCCGAGGTCTCCAGCGTAACCGGCTTTTCGCAAGGCTATCCGACGATCAGCCAGCGTGAGGCCTCAACCTCAGCTACCGTCAAGGACGGGGAATATTTCATTATCGGCGGCCTGACTCAGGAAAACCGCATCATCACCCGCAGCCATGTCGCCGGCCTGGGTGATGTGCCCCTGCTTGGTAATTTATTCAAACTGCACCAGGAAACTGGGGCCAAGACCGAGCTCTACATCGTCGTCACGCCTCACATCGTCAAAGACGGCGAAACCGCAGCAGCCCAGGCCCAAACGCAGAAGTAGGCGCAGAGGTAGGTGCAGTCAGGCCGCAGCCCAGCGGGGGGTATCGAGCGCCTCTGGATGGTCCAGCGCCATGTCATCCCAGTCGAGATCCGGGGGTGGGCTGGCGGCGGCGGCGATCACGGCTTTCAGTTCTGCTGCCGTCTCGACGCCGATAATTACCGCATTGGCTTCCGGCCGAGAGAGCGCGAATCCGAGTGCTGCTTGCAGGGGGTCGCTGCGGCCCTCGGCGATCAGTCTACGCGCGCGGGCCAGGCGATTAATCGCCGCATCACCCAAGGCACTTGGCGCGCGCTCCGGCGGCAGGAACAATAGACCGTTGAGGAAAATTGAGCGCAGATGCACATCTATGCCCAGGTCCCGGACCGTGCGCAGGCTACCATCGAGCAGCAGGCGTTGATCCAAAAGACTGGCTGGGACCTGGATCAGGTCGGGGCGAAAACGTCGTGCCAACCCGGCCGGATCATCCGAAGCATAGGCAGAAATTCCAACGCGATCAAAGAGGCCAGCGTCACGCAGGCTTTTCAGTCGATCCCATAACGCCGGCCCATAGGGGGTAAAGAGGTCCCCCGCCGCCTGCACCATGATCGCATCAACGTGGGTCAAGCCCAGCCGGTCCAGGGAGGCGCGTGCCTCTGCCTCAACATAAGCTACACCCCGATCTCCCCTGGGGGCCTTCAGCGTCAGACTGAGGCGCAATGGCCTGGGCATGATCGCCCCCAGCACCGCTTCACCATGCGGCGAGGCCGCGCCGGTATCGAGCACACCGACGCCCCCAGCGTCAGCGATTTTGAGAATATCGCAAACCTCGGTTTCAGCCGGGCGGCCGCGAGGACGCGCCGATCCGTCGAGGCCGAATTGGGCGACGCCCAATCCCAGCTTTGAAATCAATGGATGCATATACCTTAACCGTGCCCTGTTTTGCGCGCCACCGCAGACCCTCTGGCCAGTGCACTGTGCATCACAAGGCGTAAAGAAGCGGTATCCATAGACTTTCCAGGAGGTTAATCTGCCCCCGTGATCAATGACCTGCCCCAATGGCCCGTGTTCGGCCTCAGCGACGACATCCGACCGGCGCTGAAAGCCGCGCGCGATGACCATCAGCATGCGGCCTTAGCTACGATTGTGGCACTCGATGGCGGCGGACCCAGGCCGGTTGGCACACAGATGCTGATCAGTGAAGGGCAGCTCAGCGGTTTTCTATCAGGGGGGTGTCTAGAGGCCGACGTTGCCCACCACGCGACGCGCCTGCTCGCCGGCGATACCTCCCCTGGTCGCCTGATCTATGGTCAGGGCAGTCCCTGGCCCGATATCCGCCTCCTCTGCGGCGCACGTATTGAGGTGCAACTTGAAGCGATTGCCCCGGACGATGACGCTGTAGCGACCTTGCTGGCGGCGACAAAGGCCCGTCAGCCGGC
>JAYTXQ010000305.1:0-1581 GCA_043742825.1 Caulobacteraceae bacterium
GAGCCTCAACGCGGGTTTGTGCCTCCTCCATGTCCGACACCAGCTTGCCCAAGACGTCAGCCCTGGCAGATGTGGCGGCTTCGAGCAGCTTGATCAAGCGATCGATAGCCGGGATACACCCCTCAAGAAGTTCGGCAGCAAGCGCACCCTGACTGTTCCCCGTGATCGCCGACAAGCGCTCGAGCCGCGCCTTGAATGACGGTTGGAAGGTGATCGAAAGCCGTGGATTTTTGGTTGGCATGGTGCATCATAAGACGGTTTTTGATGCACCACAAGCTGCCTGAATACCGCTTTTCAGGACGCGGGCGAGGCCGTAAGCGACCCTCCGTTTTTTGCGCGACGCAACCCCTCGGGCCTGCCCACGTCCTCAACACAACACGCTTTCCATCAGGGTCTACGACCCCGATACCCCCTGGCAGAAACGCTGCGACCGGTAAGCACGCAAAGGTGCATCCAGCCGCTGAAGCTCAGTGGCGTTCATCGCGTTGCTGCTTGATTTTTTCGGACAGTGACAGTCCGACGCATTCCCAAGTTCCGACCTGTGCAAGCAGCTCGACCAGAGTGGCGCCGTACTGCCTGCACAGGAAACCCAAACGCTGCTCAAGGCCGGTTTTGCGCCAGACCGTTCCCGCTGGATGCGGATCGATGTGATCGCGCAGGATCTCGCCCGCCAACTCACGCGTCCAGGTCGAAGCGCCCCAGATCGCCAGCGGGCTAAGCGTGGAAAAAGCTGTTTTCGCCTCTTTGGCCGGCCTGACTTGGGCCTCTGCCCTCACCAAATTCGGTAAGCCCAGGTGAACGTAATCAGATTGTTTACCCTTCTCGTAAAGCCGCAACCTGGTGACACTCTGACGCGAGCCAAGGTATTGGGTGCGACCGCGTTCCGGGAAGTCCTGCCAGTCGCCTTGACGCTCGCCGACGAGACGGTGCCGGCGCTTAACGGCCATGCATGACGACAGAAGGCGCTCAAACGCTCCAGGCGCGTCGAAATCGGCGCATGAGTCCAATCGGGTGGCTCGATGCGGATAAAGGCTCCTAAGCGCTTCTACGACCCTCGGCGACTGTTCGCCCTTGACCTCGATCATGGTTCGCTGGCCGTGGTTGCCATCGTGGCGACCGCCCCAGGCGACAGAGCCGACCTCAACGCCGGTTGAATCCTTGAAGGCTATGCGTTCGCCAAAGCCGTGGAATCCCCTTCCGCCGCTGATCTCGTAGCCATCGCCAAAAAGCTCCGCCAGTTGGTAATGGTTGGCAGCCGTGGTGGTGGCTGAGTACCCGTCAAATCGGACCATCAGGGAGCCGCCTTTCGGTGTTTTGGGGTAGACCTGACCCCCCTGTTAGATATGGGGGTTGGGACCGTCGGCAAAACCCGGGGTGCCGCGCTACGCGTGGCACGCCGTGCACCACGTCGACGGACCTTTTCTGCGTCGTCTGTCAGAGAGGAAGTGACCGTATCGAACTCGCCGAGGGCGAGGCCCAGTTGAGCCTCAACGCGGGTTTGTGCCTCCTCCATGTCCGACACCAGCTTGCCCAAGACGTCAGCCCTGGCAGATGTGGCGGCTTCGAGCAGCTTGATCAAGC
>JAYTXQ010000306.1:0-3329 GCA_043742825.1 Caulobacteraceae bacterium
GGCCCGAGGGTAAATATTGCCGATTTTCTGAACTTATGGCGGCGACGACGATGGAATAGTATCTGGCGACTGATTGAATCTGTCGGAAACGATGAGGAAATGCTGCTGCAGGGCGGGTCTCAGCGGCCTTACTCTCGGTCCGCATTTTCGCAACAGCCGCGATCCGTCGATCCAATTCGGGAATCGATTCTGCTGCTTCACGATCGCTGTCTTCCAGCCAGAGACAAAAACGCCCTTCGCCTCGAATGAATTCTTGGGCACCCATGAAACGCTTAATGTAGCGCCCAGCTTTCGGCCAAGAGGCAATCAGCTCTCGCCTTTCATCCGGCGTGAGCAAGAAATTTCCACCATCCGTCGGCTTGTTGCCCCATTCCATGTGGCCTCGCCCATCTCTTGGTTTCGAGACGGGCTCGACGATGATGTTGGGTCCGGCAGTCAGATAGGCATTGATGTTTGCAGCCTCGCGCTTGATCACCTCGTTGCCTTGTCCTGGGGCGAAGAGGAGGCGCGTCTGAACTCCAGTCGGTGCCATGCCCACGATCACGACGGTGACTCCGGCATTATGGCTAGCGAGATTAGCCCACTTGAACGATGTATAAGCAAATGCGATTTCGCGCCCGGTTGCGAAAAGAAGTGGCCAAAGAATCGGGACCTGTTGGCCCTGACAAATTGAATTTGTGCTTACAAAAGCGCTGATGGTCTCGGTGTGCGTCGCGTAGTCAGCCGCCCTCATGAACCAGCCGGCGACATAATCGAGCGACTTCCAGCTCTTCGTCAGCACGCCAAATACGCTTTCCAAATCGGCCTTCTGCTCTGCGGATTGCCAAGTACTGCCGATATACGGCGGATTCCCGCAGATATACGTCTCGCCTCCCTCGTTCTCAAAATCGATCTCCGCCTGATCGAGCGGCGTTTGAAACAAATCGTCCGCATGGTGCTTCACGCCGGTCCCGGTCGGTGGACAGATGCTGAGCCAGTCGAGCCGCAAGGCATTGCCGCAGGTGATCCAGTTCATCGCATCCAACGGCAGGAACCCGGCCAGCGCCTCCTGCTGTCCACGATAGGTCACGTCGCACTGGTATTCTGCGATGATCAGGGCTAGGCGGGCGATCTCGGCGGGGAAGTCGCGCAGCTCAATGCCGCGGAAATTGGTCAGCGGAATTTCCGAGCGCTGGTCGGCCTCGCCGCGGCGAAGATTGATCACCGCTTCGATAGCCCGCATTTCCTTGTAGGCGATGACCAGGAAGTTGCCGGAGCCGCAGGCCGGATCAAACACGCGTATCTTTGCCATGCGCTTGCGCAGGTTGAGCAACATGCGCCCGTTGTCACCCGCTTCCGCGAGCTGGTCCCGAAGACCGTCGAGGAACAGCGGGTTGAGCACTTTCAGGATGTTAGGCACGCTGGTATAGTGCATGCCGAGCGCCCCGCGTTCGTCATCGTCGGCCACAGCCTGGATCATCGATCCGAAAATGTCCGGATTGATCTTCTTCCAGTCCAGATTGCCGATATGTAGCAGGTAGGAGCGGGCAATGCGGCTGAAACGTGGCACATCCGTGCTGCCTGAAAACAACCCGCCGTTCACATAAGGAAAGCCATCGGCCCAGCGCGGAACACCCGCGCTCGCCCGTTCAGCCGTCTTGGTGTTCATAGCGCGGAACAGCTCGCCAATCACCTCATGGGTATTGGACGAATCCCTCGCGCTCATGCTCTCGATGGTCGAGGTGAACACGCTGGCGCCATTGAAGATGTCGGTATCCTCGGCGAAGAAGCAGAAGATCAGCCGCGCCATGAAGTGGTTCATGTCGTGGCGGCGCTGCGCGGTTCCCCAGTCGGGATTGTCTTTCAGCAACTCGAGATAGAGCCGGTTCAGGCGGCTGGTGGCCCGGATGTCAAAGGCGCTTTCACGGATCTGTTTGACCGTGGTCATCCCGGCCAGCGGCAGGAAGAAGCCAAAATGGTTGGGGAAATCGGCATAGGTGCAGACGACTGGCGGATCATCGGCGGTGAGGTCTTCGGCTTCGAACAGGTCGCCGTCAGTCGCCAGTACGAAGCGCGCCTTCGCCCGCGCGGTCGCCGGGCTCGCCTTCAGCGCCGCCAGCGTCTTGGTGACCTCCCCCGCCCGGCAAGTGGCGATATGGATGTTGTTGGTCTGTAGAACGGCGTTCAGACTTTTTGCCAGATCAGACTTGTTGGACTCGCCCTTGCGCAGGCGTCTTAGCGTGGTTTCCTTGTTCCCAAAGGCTTCGAGGAACGCGTAGGGGAATTCTTCGGCGTCAAAAGGCCGTTCGGCCAGGGCAGAGATCGCTTCTTCGATCTCGACCGCGTTCATTGCCCGCCTCTCTGGTTTTGGTGTCGCTGCAACAAATCCACGCCTCGGCACCAACTGGCCGAGCCTGGAGCTTAGTCTCGCAACCGGCACATTGCCAACCAAGACAATGGTGCCCAGGAAAGGACTCGAACCTTCACGGCCGTTAAGCCACTGGCACCTGAAGCCAGCGCGTCTACCAATTCCGCCACCTGGGCCCGCAAAACTCTATCGAGCCGCGCGAGGCCGGGACGCATAGGGCTTTGGTCTGTCGGCGTCAATCGCTTTGCTGGCTTGGCCCAGCGTCTGCCCGCAGGAGCCACTTTAGCGCCAGGCTCGCCGTTACAGCCCCGACCAGTTGCGCCAGAATGAACAGAGGCGCGGAGGCGGGTGCGATGCCGGCGAAGGTGTTGCTCATCGCCCGGGCTATAGTCACCGCAGGATTGGCGAACGAGGTTGACGCCGTGAACCAGTAAGCTGCCGTGATATACAGGCCGACCAGAAAAGGCGTCATCGCCGGGCGAAATCGGATCGAGGCCAGGATGGTCGCCACCAGGCCGAAGGTGGCTATGAACTCGGAGAAGGCTTGTGCCGGGCCGTCGCGAAGTTTGGTCGATATCTGCAACACTGGTTCGGCGAACATCAGGTGGGCCGCCCATACCCCGACAATGGCCCCGACGATCTGAGCCACGACATAGCCCACCGTCAACGGCCAGGAAATTTCGCCGCGCAGCGCAGAGACCAGGGTCACGGCAGGATTGAAATGCGCGCCGGACAGCGGGCCAAGGATGGTGATGAGGACGATGAGGCCCGCGCCCGTAGCGAGGGTATTTCCCAAAAGTGCGATGGCGACGTTACCGTCGGCCAGCCGCTCACCCATGATCCCTGAGCCGATGACTATGGCCAGCAGGAAGGCGGTCCCCATGGCTTCGGCAGCGATCCGGCGGGGCGCGTCGAACGATTCCAGCGGCGGCTTAAGGCTTGCGTCCGGTGCGACGACAGCGCGCGCGGTCACCGCGGGGCC
>JAYTXQ010000307.1:0-10249 GCA_043742825.1 Caulobacteraceae bacterium
TTTAATCTACTGGGCTGGATCGCCGCCGAACCGATCGAGGGTATGGCTCTCTTGGCGGTCACAGACCCGCCCGCCCCAAATGACTGTTGGCGCGAGCAACTGGACTATTGGGCTGGCGTCATCGACAGCGATGAGGATCATCCTCAACCCATTGTCCGTGCTGCTATCCGCCGACTTCGTGGCACCCCGCCGCCGCCACCCGCTAGGATCGCTGTCGTGCACGGGGATTTCCGCACTGGCAATTTCCTGCACGACGGGGCAGGCCGGATCATCGCGGTGCTAGATTGGGAGATGGCGCATTTAGGGGATCCTCTGGAAGATCTTGCCTGGGCGCTTGACCCCCTGTGGACGGTGCCGGGCGATAAACGCATTTCAGGCATGGTGGAAATGGACGAGGCCCTGAAAATCTGGGGTAGCAGCAGTGGGCTGCAGATCGATCCTGTCGCTTTCGCCTGGTGGCGGCTCTTCGCCTCGGTCAAGGCTCAGGCGATCTGGATATCTGCGGCCAAGGCCTGGAAAACCGGTGGTATGGCGGAACCGGTTCTGGCCTTTTCCGGCTGGTACACGGCCAGGCGTCAGGACGAAATCCTGGCGCGCTGGATGCTAGAGGCGGCCCCGAAATGACCCCGACACTCCCCGAGCTGATGATCGGTCTGACGATCAACCTGTCTGCGCCGCAACCAGCGGAGGCGCAGGGCGACTATATGGCGGGACGTCTGGGTCTGCTGGCCATGATCTCGGTCCTCGCGGCCCAGGAGGCTGAGCGTGGTGTCGCAGTTCGTGTGGAGGAGAATACGGCGATCCGGGCGCTGTTTGCCAATGCTGCTGAAGAGGCGGGTGGTCACCTGACAGCAAAGCTAAGCGCCGCTGCATCGATGACGGACAGCGATTTCACTTTGGCCGCTTTGGACGGGGCAAACGCTGACCTTCGCCGCCTGCTCATCGATCTTCATACAGACGTGGAGGCGAGAGGCAATATCGCCCGCGACCGTGAAATCCTGGAACTCTATGCCGAAATGGCTCGCTGCCGACGCCTGGACCTGCCGGGTGTCTGAGGCCTAAGCTCCGGTTGCGCTTGCATCCATCAATCGGATCACCAACTCTGCCGCCTCTTCGGCGCTCATCTGGTCAGCGCGAATGTGGATTTCGGCAGCTTCGGGGGCTTCATAGGGGCTGTCGATGCCGGTGAAGTTCTTCAGTTCGCCGCGTCTGGCTTTGGCATAGAGGCCCTTGACGTCGCGCTGTTCGGCTACGTCCAGGGGGGTATCGACAAACACCTCGAGGAACTCGCCGGCAGGCATCAGTTCGCGGGCCATGCGGCGTTCTGAGCGGAAGGGGCTGATGAAGGAAACCAGCACGATCAAACCGGCGTCGGCCATCAGCCTGGCCACTTCTGCCACCCGGCGGATATTTTCCACCCGCTCTGCGTCGGTAAAGCCCAGATCGCGATTAAGGCCGTGGCGGACATTGTCACCGTCGAGAAGATAGGTGTGTCGGCCCTGAGCAGTGAGCTTTTTTTCCACCAGATTGGCGATGGTGGATTTGCCGGCTCCGGAGAGCCCGGTGAACCACAGAACTGCGGGGGTCTGGCCCTTAGCCCCGGCGCGCGTGGCTTTATTTACATCCACCGCCTGCCAGTGGATGTTTTGCGAGCGCCTGAGGGCAAAGCGGATCATGCCAGCCCCCACGGTAGCGTTGGTCATCTTGTCGATAAGGATAAAGCCGCCCATATCGGGATCATCCGTATAAGGATCGAAAGGGATCGCCACGTCAAGACTGAGGTTGCACACACCGATCTCGTTCAGCTCGAGCTGTCGGGCGGCCAGGTGCTCCAGCGTATTGACGTGGATCTTGTATTTTGGCTCGGTGACGGACGCGGTCACGGTCTTGGCCCCGATTTTCAGCAGATAAGGGCGACCTGGCAGCATGGGCTCAGTCGCCATCCATACCAGGGTCGCCTCAAATTGGTCGGCAACTTCCGGCGGTGAGGCGGCCGTGGCGATGACGTCGCCGCGCGAGCAATCGACCTCGTCTGTCAGGGTTAGCGTAACCGACTGCCCAGCCTGCGCCTGGTCAAGGTCCCCATCCTGACTGACGATCCGGGCGACGTGACTGGTGGCACCGGAGGGCAGGATGCGGACCGTATCTCCTGGACGAACGACGCCCCTGGAAATCTGGCCACAGAAGCCGCGGAAGTCCAGGTTCGGTCGATTGACCCACTGTACCGGCAGGCGCAAAGGCCCCGAGGCGCGGCGTTCTTCATCGATCTGGACGGTTTCCAGATGCGCCATCAGGCTCGGTCCAGAATACCAGGGTGTCTGGTCGCTCTTGGAGGCGATATTGTCACCCTTTAGGCCGCTTATCGGCACCGCCAGGATATTCTTGATGCCGATCTGTTCGGCAAAGTCGCGATAGTCGGCGACGATCTTATCAAAGACGCCCTGGTCAAAGCCTACCAGGTCCATCTTGTTCACCGCCAGGACCACATGACGGATACCAATCAGGCTGACCAGAAAGCTGTGGCGGCGGGTCTGGGTGAGGATCCCCTTGCGGGCATCGATCAGGATGACAGCCAGATCAGCGGTTGACGCGCCGGTGACCATATTGCGTGTATATTGCTCATGCCCAGGCGTGTCGGCAACGATGAACTTGCGCTTGTCGGTGCTGAAAAAACGATAGGCGACATCAATGGTAATGCCCTGTTCACGCTCGGCGGCCAGACCATCCACCAGAAGGGCAAAGTCGATCTCGCCGCCCTGGGTTCCAACCTTTTTTGAGTCGGCTTCCAGCGCAGCGAGTTGGTCTTCGAAGATCATCTTCGAATCATACAGCAGCCGCCCGATCAGGGTGGACTTGCCATCATCGACACTGCCGCAAGTGATGAACCGCAACAGGGACTTGTTCTGATGCGCGATCAGATAGGCATCGATATCGGTTTCGATCAGGTCAGAGACATGGGCCATATCAGAAATACCCCTCGCGTTTTTTCTTCTCCATTGAGGCTGCCTGATCGTGGTCGATGGCCCGACCCTGACGCTCGGAGGTCGTAGTCAGCAACATTTCCTGGATAATCTGCGGCAGGGTGTCGGCGTCGCTCTCCACAGCGCCGGTGAGAGGGTAACAGCCCAGGGTGCGAAAACGAACGTTGCGGATCTGAGGAACCTCGCCGGGCAAAAGCCGCATGCGATCATCGTCGACCATGATCAGCATGCCGTCCCGCTCCACCACCGGACGTGGGGCACTGAAATAGAGGGGCACGATAGGGATGTTCTCCAGGTGGATATATTGCCAGATATCTAACTCGGTCCAGTTACTGATCGGAAACACACGTAAGGACTGCCCTTTCGCTAGGCGGGTATTGTAGAGTTTCCACAGTTCAGGGCGTTGGTTTTTCGGATCCCAGCCATGTTGCGGCGTGCGCACAGAGAAAATGCGCTCCTTAGCCCGGCTCTTTTCTTCATCGCGCCTCGCCCCACCGAAAGCTGCGTCAAACCCGTTTTTATCCAGAGCCTGTTTCAGGCCCTCGGTCTTCCACATGTCGGTGTGCACCGACCCGTGATCAAAGGGGTTGATCCCTCGCGCTTCGGCTTCCGGGTTCTTGTGAACCAGAAGATCAAAGCCCAGTTCGCGGGCCATCCGCTCGCGCATCTCGTACATGGCTTGGAATTTCCAGGTGGTATCCACATGCAGCAGCGGAAACGGGGGCTTTGCGGGATAAAAGGCCTTGGCTGCCAGGTGCAGCATGACAGCCGAATCCTTGCCTACCGAATAAAGCATCACTGGCTTTTCACATTCGGCGACGACTTCGCGCATGATGTGCAGGCTCTCGGCCTCCAGGCGCTGAAGATGGGTGAGCATAGGCGTGAAGTTTTCCTGATAGCCGCTGCGCGCCCCGTGGGCATGCCAGTTGTGAGGTGCTGACCTAAGACCCTGGGCAATTTAGTTCAAGCGCGCCTTGACCTGCATGGGGGTGATGGCTGACGATAAATGCTAAGGCTTGGAATAGAAAACTTGGGAGCGTGAGATGCTGAAAGACCTCTTTTCGTTACAGGGCCGCGTGGCTTTGGTCACCGGCGGCTCACGCGGGATCGGCCGAATGATTGCTGAAGGCTTCCTCAATTATGGAGCCAAGGTGTATATTTCTTCTCGCAAGATCGCCCAGTGCGACGCGGCGGCGGAAGAGCTTTCGGCCTATGGAACCTGTATCTCTGTGCCTCAGGATGTCTCGACGGTGGATGGGTGTCGGGCCTTGGCGGCGCGAATCGGGGCTCTGGAGCCAAAGCTCGACATCCTGGTCAATAATGCCGGGGCCGTCTGGGGTGCGCCCTTTGAAATCTTCCCTGAGAGCGGCTGGGATAAGGTGATGAACCTTAACCTGAAATCCCCGTTCTTTCTCATTCAGGCCCTAAAGGAAACGCTCGAGGCCTCAGGCACGGCCGCGCAACCGGCTAAGGTGATCAACATCGCCTCCATCGATGGTATCCGGTTGACGGCGGACGAGACCTATTCTTACCAGGCCTCGAAATCAGCGCTGATCTATCTGACCCGTCGCCTCGCCGCCGACCTGATTGCCAAACACATCGTCGTCAGTTGCATCGCGCCGGGTGCCTTTGCCTCGGACATGAACCGCGCCGCACGGGACAATGGCGACGCTGTTGCAAAATATGTCCCGCAGGGCCGCATTGGTACGGAAGAAGACATGGCCGCCGCCGCAATTTATCTGGCCTCACGTGCGGGCGACTATGTGGTCGGAGCGACGATCCCGGTGGATGGTGGGGTCTCAATGGCGGCGCTCAGCCCGGGGCAGGTTTAAATCCTGAAATGGCTTTGGGCAGCAGCCCATTTTCGTAGGCCTGGCGCTCGAGCTCCTGACGAAAATCGGGGTGGGCAAGGCTGATCATGGCCCGTGCCCGCTCCGGCACGCTTTTGCCCTTCAGATTGACCACTCCGTATTCGGTGACCACATACATCATGTCTGACCGAGGCGTGGTGACGATGTTGCCTGGGGTAAGATCCAGAACGATCCTACTTTTGCGGATGCCCTTACGCTCATAAGTCGAGGCGAGGCAGATGAATGACTTGCCGCCGTGCGAGGCATAGGCCCCGCGGACAAATTGCAATTGCCCCCCGGTGCCGCTGATGTGCCGGTGGCCATCCGACTCTGAAGCAGCCTGGCCCTGAAGGTCGATCTGGGTGGTGCTATTAATCCCCACCACCTTGGGGTTCTGCATGACGATGTGTGGCATGTTGGTGTAGTCTACCGGCAGGCACAGCATGTCGGGATTGCGGTCCAGGGTCGCATACAGGGCACTGGACCCCACGGCGAAACTGTAGACGATTTTTCCCCTGTCCAGGGCCTTGTTCGCCCCGGTGACCCGACCGGCTAGGTAGAGATCGATGATGCTCTCGGTCAGCAATTCGGTGTGCACGCCCAGGTCTTTGACCCCGGCGTCCAGCAACAGAGCACTGACCGCGTTGGGCATGCCGCCCACGCCAATCTGTAAACAGGCACCATCAGCAACTTCAGCGGCGATCAGCCGGGCGACGGCGCGATCAACGTCCCCTGGAGGGGGGTTAGGTATCTCGGTCGCCGGCCAGTTGTCGCCGGCCAGGATGAAATCTACCTCGCTGAAATGGATACCGTTTTCCTGCGGCAGGCAATAGGGAAGCCCGGTGGTTACTTCGACAATCAGAACCTTGGCACGCTCGACCACAGCCCTTTGCCAGACATTGGTTGGGCCGAAATTGAACCATCCGCCCTCATCCATGGGACAGGTCTTGAGAACTACCATATCGATAGGATCGATGAACCGGCGATAATAGTCCGGCCCTTCGCCCAGATTCATTGGGATGTAATGGGTCAGGCCAGCATCGGCTTTCGCCCGATCATAGCCGCTGAAATGCCAGTTGTAGGCCTGAAAATGTTCGCGCCTAGGATCGGCTTCAATAAATGCGCGAGGCCGGAGGGTAAAACACGATCGCACCTTGACGTCCGATAGTTCGCCCACGCGGGCGGCCAGAGCGGCATCGAAGACATCCGGTTGGCCCAGGCTGACCCCGAAATCCAGCCACATACCAGAGTGCGCCAAAGCCGCCGCCGCTGTTGGGGAAATGTCCTGCGCCGCCGATTTGGCCACCCGTCTAATCATCTGATCGCCTCACTGTTCGGGAGTACATCGGCGTTATAGCGTGACCCCGACGGGTTGAAAGACCGGGCTGAGCGTTAAAGCATGGGACACCCCTGGGCGGGCTTTCAAATTTGGGCTTAAGGTATCAGCTGGAACTCAGGAGACGGCCCAGTGAGCAACCAACCCTATATCCTGATCACGGCGGATACCCACGCCGGTGGCAGCCACTCGCAGTATCGAGGTTATCTCGAACCCAGATATCGCGATGCGTTCGATGCCTGGCGCGGCGAATACAAGAACCCGGCCCCGGAGCACTATGCTCGCAAAAAACTACGCAATTGGGATCTGGCGGTTCGGACCGAGGATCAGAACAGCCAGGGTGTCGTTGGCGAGGTGGTGTTTCCCAACACGGTGCCGCCGTTTTATCGCAAAAGTATCGTTACCGCGCAGCCTCCCCAGCCAGAAGACTATGAACTGACCCTGGCCGGTATTCGCGCCCACAATCGTTGGCTGGCTGATTTTTGTGCCGAAGACCCAGTTAGGCGAGCCGGTATCGGCCTGATCCTCCCCAACGACCTAGATGAAGCGGTCAAGGATATCGAGGCCATTGCCAGGGCGGGCCTGCGTGGCGGAGTGCTGTTGCCCCTCGTTCCTCCGGACTGCACCTGGATTAAGCCCCTGCATCATCCATCCTGGGACAAGGTCTACGCGGCGATTCAGGACCATGGCTTGGTGATGAACCAGCACTCCGGGGCGGGGCTCCCCGATTATGGCGAAGGGGCCGCTGCGGAAGCCATGTGGATGAGTGAGGTGACATTCTATTGCCAGTCCGGCTTTCGCCAACTCTTATTAGGCGGGGCCTATGAGCGCTTTCCCAAGCTGAAATACGTCCTGACCGAGAGCGGCTGCGCCTGGGTCGCCCCGGTGCTGCAGCAACTGGACCGCATCCATATGGGTTTTGTCCAAGGTGCCATCGGCGAGATCAGCTATGCCGGATTGGAGTGGGGACTGAAGGAAAAACCCAGCGAATATGCCGCGCGCAATTGTTGGTATGGGGCCAGTTTCCCCAGCAAGGCCGAACTTGATGGTATAGATGCGGTGGGTGAGGATCGGGTTTTGTGGGGCAATGACTATCCCCACTATGAAGGGACGTTCCCGTATAATCTTGAGTCTCTGCGCCTCACCTTTGCCGACGTCTCTGAGACCCGTCGCCGCAAGCTGTTTGGCGAAAATGCCGCGGCGCTCTACGGTTTTGATCTGGAAAAGCTCCGGCCGCTGGCGGCGAAATATGGGCCGACGCCCGATCAGGTAAACCAGCCTCTGCCGCGCGACCAGATCCCTCGCGATTCGGCCTGCTACCTGTTTCAGAACGCGCTTCACGAGGCCTGACGCCCATGCCCATGCCAGCTGGAATCGGTATCGTCGACTGCATGATCGGCTTTCCCGCAGAAGACTTCAAAATGTATGATTTCATCCGCGAGCAGCTGAAAGATGGCTCGCAACAGATGGATTTTCCTGTCGAATATATGTTCAGAAATGTCCCTAAGCACCTCTATGGCTCAGGCGACCCGATCGCCATTACCCTGCATGAGATGGACCGTTTCGGGGTCGAGATCGGCTTGATTGGGGTGGGCGGCGATGTCAGCGCCAAGGCCCTCAAAGATCATCCCGACCGTTTCATCGGCCAGGGTTCGGTCGATCCCAATCGCGGTATGGAGGGGATCCGCGACATGGTGCGCCAATATGAGCAATTTGGTGTGCGGTCGTTCGGCGCCTTCAATGCCGGCTATAATCCCCAGGTCGGGATTAGCGACGCCAAGATGTACCCCATCTATGCCAAATGCGTAGAACTGGACGTGCCGATCTTTTCCTGTGCCGGCGTGCCAGGGCCGCGATTTCCCATGTGGCCACAGGAAGTGCGCCTGATCGATCAGGTGATGTACGACTTTCCCGAACTGGTCTTCGTCACCCGCCATGGCTGTGAGCCGTGGGAAGACCTGGCGATCAAACTGATGCTGAAATGGCCGAACCTCTACTATTCCACCTCGGCTTTTGCGCCCAAACACTATCCCGAGGCCATCGTTCGCTACGCCAACAGTCGCGGCGCCGACAAGATTATCTACGCCGGCTATTTCCCCATGGGCCTGTCCCTGGAGCGAATCATGTCCGACATGGCGCAGCTGCCGCTCAAGGACGACGTCTGGCCGAAATTCCTGCGCGACAACGCCCGCCGGGTGCTGAAGCTTGGGGGGTAAGGGACCGGAGGGAGTTTTTGAGTTCCGCGGGTTGCGCTGACTGGGTGTCGTCCGGGGTCGGCCTTGCTGACCGCGATGGCGGCTTAGCCGCCGACACCCATGTGTTGGCACAGTGGTCCACTATAGGGTGCTAGATGGTGCAACAGCCTGTGATGGTCTGAGGCCTATTCTCACCGGCCTGCCGCACGACATTGCCGAGCCGCGCCTTAGCCGTCTCAAATTGCCGAGCAACTCATAGAGACTTTCGCTAAATAGTCATCTGACTATATCCGAGCGCAACATGGCCCACTGGCGCGGGCCGGAAATTGCCGCTTTCGGAGCTGATTGGTGAGCAAGGCGGGCCTGACCCTTGCCAATCAGCGCTTCGAGTTCCTCGCCGACAAGCTTCACACGAGGTCGATCGGCGATGAGCTTGTCCCGGTTCCTCGTGAACTCCTCACGAAAATCCCGCCGCGCATGTTCGACGAGTTCGTGGTGTGAAGGCTCTGGACGATGCTTTCCAACCCCAGTGCAATGAGAATTCCGATTGTGACGGTGAGTATGTGGGAGGCGAAATCCGTTACTGAGCCGATCGGCCTTACCGGGTGATGAATGTCCTTTGAAAATCCCATATGGAGCTTACAGCGGGAAGTCTAACACTCAGCGCCGACACAGATCGACACCTTACCACCTTAATTTATTTAAGTGCACCTAGGGTGAACTCCATGGGCGAGACACGAAAATAAAGATAGTTGCGCAAATGGGCATAGACACGGTTTCGGGCGCACTTGCGCCTGCGCGGTTACAAAACCGAGCCTGACCTCGGTTTAGACGCGCGCCTAACTGACAATACCCCCCTTACCGTGTCACGCGCCGACCAGAACAGGGTGCCAGCCATAGGCGTCGGCGATGACGCCGCCCATGACCGCACCCAGGATGCCGCCGATGCAAATTCCGTAGACGCTTTATTCAATTGACCGCCCCGACGACCGGCACCCACCATCCTTGATTTCCTCCCGCATTTGGCCGGGTGTCAGCGCGCCACCGGCACCCGACTCCAGGCCCAATCACCGACAATGGGGATTTTTCGCGATTGCGAGACCGCCGCCTGATGTTTTCGTTTTGAGCGGCGCAACCAACTTTCACCGTTGGCGTTTTGAGTTGGTCGTCCGGGAAGTGAGATTTCCGGCTGCGTTATCCGGGCGACAGGCGTGCACACATGGCTGACAAAAACGATCTTCCTCATGCATCCGGTCCGGCGGGCGGCTGGGGATCGATGAAAGGGATGGCGCGCATCTATGGCGAATCGTGGCCCTCGCCGGCGGCCATTAAAAGCCTGGGTAGGCTGAACAAACCCAAGGGCGTCGTATGCGTGTCGTGCGCTTGGCCGAAGCCGGCGAACCATTCGGCGTTCGAATTCTGCGAAAACGGCGCGAAGGCGACGCTTTGGGAACTGACCAGCGCGCGCTGCACGCCGGACTTCTGGAACGACGATGCGCACGGTGTCACCGCGCTGCGCGACTGGAAGGATCATGACCTTGAGCTGACCGGGCGGTTAACCCATCCACTGCGCTATAATGCCGAAAACGACCGCTACGAAGCGGTGGGCTGGGATGAGGCTTTCGCCGCGATCGGCGCGGCGCTCAAGGCACTGCCGAAGGAAAGCGTCGTCTTCTATGCATCCGGTCATGCCGGGCTTGAGGCGTCCTATCTCTATGCGCTGCTTGCACGCACCTTTGGCAACAACAACCTGCCGCAAAGCTCGAACATGTGCCACGAGACCACCTTGGTCGGGCTGACCAAGGTGATCGGCTCGCCCGTCGGCACGATCATTTGGGACGACCTGGGTGAAACCGACGCGTTCTTCTTCTTCGGCCAGAACCCCGG
>JAYTXQ010000308.1:0-5413 GCA_043742825.1 Caulobacteraceae bacterium
CCTGGGGGAGTACCGATTGCAAACGCGCCCTGTGCCGTGGCGATGGGATCTGCTGGATCGTCCTCGAAGGCCGTGGCGCGGATAAAACCAATCGACCGGGTCATTTTCGTACAATGGGCCGTGGCCAGAACATCGCGTCCTGGGATGGCCGGGCGCATATAATCGATGCGCAGATCGAGGGTGGCGGTCCCGCGTTCCATCTGTTGCGAGGTGCTGCCTGCCACCAGTCCGCAAACATGATCGAGCAAAGTGGTGATTACCCCGCCGGCCAGAACCCCCGTCTCCGGATCTCCTACCAAGTCCGAACGATAGGTAACCTTCATCGTCGCCAGCCCGGTCTCAACCGACACGAGCGTTATCCCCAGCGCTGCGGCCTGCGGAGTACTGTCCACCATCCGGTTGGCCAGGTCACGAAGTGTCGCGCGGGTTTGGGTCATAAAAGGCCTATAGAGAGGGTTACGTCGTGGAGTCACCGGTTACATGCCTGCACCTATCCGTTAAATCCCCGCACCCCCTCAATGATCCGGTCCTGAACTTGCGGCGTGAGATAGGCGTGCATCGGTAGAGCCAGAACGGTCGCGGCCTTGGCCTCTGAGACTGGCAGCCCGCCTGGACCGCACGGGTAGGCGGAATAGGGGGCCTGCTGGTGCATGGGGACCGGGTAATAGACGGCCGTCGGGATACCCAGGGTTTTCAAGTGCGCCGCAAGGGCGTCTCGATTCGCATGTTCGATAACATATTGAGCCCAGGTGGATGTGCCGCCCTCGCTCAGGTGCGGAACGCTGAGACAATGGCCCGCGAGGCCCTGCGCATAGCGCGCCGCCATTTCATGTCGAGCGTTGATCTCATCAGCGAAAATGCTGAGTTTCTCGATCAGGATGGCTGCTTGTATCGTATCCAGCCGGGAATTCATGCCAACGCGGGCGTTCAGATACTTAGGGTCGTGGTCACCGGGCGCAGCATCCCCGGCCACCGCCTTGCCGTGCACCCGCAGGGAGTCCATCCGTTGCCAGAGCGCCACATCATTAGTCAGGACCGCGCCGCCATCGCCGTAACACCCAAGGGGCTTGGCGGGGAAAAAGCTGGTGCTGACCGCGCCGGCCCAGGCAATAGGGTGTTGCCCGCCCAGAGTGGCACCAAAAGCCTGCGCGGAGTCCGCGATCAGCCTCAGCTCATGGGTCGCGCATATTGTAGCCAGACGAGGATAGTCAGCGAGCTGGCCGAAAAGGTCCACGGCAATTACGGCGGCGGGCCTCAATGTGCCGTCGGCCTTAGTCGCGCTAATCGTTGCTTCCAGATGGTCGGGGTCGAGATTATAGGTTCCCGGCAGAATATCGACGAAGACGGGCGTGGCCCCGGTCCAGGCAATGACTTCTACGGTTGCGGCAAAGGTGAACGACGGGCAAAACACCGCATCGCCAGGGCCAATCCCCCAAGCCAGCAGCGGCAGGGCCAGAGCGTCTGTGCCATTGGCGCAGGACAGCGCTAAGTCTGCGCCGCAGAAGGCCGCCAACTGCGCCTCAAGCTGCCGCACTTCGGGGCCCATGACATAGCTGCCGTGGTCCAGAACCCGGCCTATGGCGGCATCCAATTGCGGTCGCAAGCGCGCCTGCTGCGCGCCCAGGTCGATAAACGGGATCATAGTGCGCGCCGTTAGCGCAGAACGTCGACAGGTTCGAGACAAACCTTGTTGCGCATCATTTCGTCACCCCCTGATCAGCCAGAAAAGCGGCCAGATCGCCGCCGGGAAACAATAGCCCGGCAATGCCCGCCCGTTCGGCGGCCAGCACGTCAGTCTGTTTATCGCCGACCATCACGGCGCGTGCGGGATCGATGCCCCATTCGGTGAGGGCGCGCAACAGCATGCCAGGTGCTGGCTTGCGATCGGGGTGATCGACCACACGATAGGCTTCCAGCACTGCATTTTCGTGATACGGACAGACATAAAAAGCGTCGATGTGAGCCCCCTCGCCGACCAATTGCGTCTGCATCGCCGCGTGGAAAGCCCTGAGATCTTCCCAGCCAAAATAGCCGCGACCGATGCCCGATTGATTGGTGGCGACGATGACCAGGATGCCCAACTTATTCAGCCGTCGGATGGCCAGCCGTGCGCCGGTAATCCAGTTCAATCGCGCAGGGTCCGCCACATAACCGTGGTCAATATTCAGCACGCCGTCACGATCAAAAATCACGGCTGGGCGCAAAACTGGTATGGGCGCTTCCTGGATCACGCACGGGGCCCTAAGATTGAAGCCATGACAGTGGACCATCTGCAGGGCGTTTCGCAAGCCACCCCCGACCTAGCCGTCTCCGCCATCCGCACGGTGGAAATAGAGATCGACGGCTTGCGGGCGCTTGCGGCAGCGCTGGGCGGCCCCCTGCGAACGCCCTTTGCAGCGGCGGTGCAGACCATCGCCGCGGCACCTGGCCGGGTCGCAGTCAGTGGCATGGGCAAGAGCGGCCATGTGGCGCGCAAGATTGCCGCCACTTTTGCCTCTACCGGGCGGCCGGCGTTTTTTTTGCATCCTGCCGAGGCCAGCCACGGCGACCTGGGCATGCTGGCACCGGGCGACGTGGTGCTGGCACTTTCATGGTCAGGCGAAACACCGGAACTGCGCGACGTCATCCACCACTGCAAACGCCATGCCATTCCGCTCATCGCCATGACGGCCGAGCCGGCAAGTGCTCTTGCCGGGGCGGCCGTCATCACCCTCAACCTGCCAAAGGCCCCCGAAGCCTGTCCCAATGGTCAGGCCCCCACCACCTCGACCACCATGCAGATGGCCACCGGCGACGCCCTGGCGATTGCCCTGGTCGAGGCCAGGGGTTTTTCCGCCAGCGATTTCAAAACTTTTCACCCAGGCGGGCGCCTGGGCACGCAGCTGATCAGCGTTGGTGATCTGATGGCGCGCGGCACCGATGTGCCGACGGTTTCCAGTAGCGCCACACTCTCGCAAGCCATTATCGAGATCACTCGCGCCCGTCTGGGCGGCGTTGCCGTTGTGGATGGCGAACACCGTCTGATCGGTGCCTTCACAGACGGCGATTTGCGCCGCGCGCTACCCGGTGCCGATCTTAGCGCACCTGTCGCCCAGCACATGAACCCCACCCCGGTATTTGTAGGCCCCCACCTGCTAGCCACCGAGGCTTTGCGGGTGATGAATGAGCGCCCGCGTCCAATCCTCTTGATGTTCGTCTGCGAGGACGACCGGCTCTTAGGGGCGGTCCACATGCACGATTTCCTGCGCGCTGGGATTGTATAGCTGGGGCGATAGTTGTGTCCTGGTCGGCTCCTGATGTATCGCAGATGCATGTCAAAGACGCCCTTCTATATCCGTGACGGTGATCGCTTCTTGCCCACTCCTGCCTGCGCCGGGCCGTGGGACGCCACGTCTCTACATGGGCGGGTGATCGTTGGTCTGATGGGGGCTCGCCTCGAGGCTGCCCATGGCGGGGCTGACTATATGCCGGCGCGCCTGACGGTGGACATGTACCGCCTGCCCAGCATGGCCCCGGTCACGGTGACCACACGCCTGGTACGCGATGGCTATCGTATAAAGGTGGCGGAGGCGGAGCTCTTTAGTGACGGGGTTAGCATGGCCAGGGCCAGTTGCCAGCTGCTGCGCCGCACCGCAGCCCCCGGTGGCGAGGTCTGGCATCCGCAGCCCTGGGGTGCACCAGGGCCGGATCAGGTGGAGCGCCCTTCCGACCCTCGCATGACCCTGGACGGCATGTGGGACCTATTGCCGATCATCGGCCAGATGGGCAGTCTTGGCCCGCGCCGCATATGGATGCGGGAGGTGCGTGAGCTTGTCGGTGGTGAGGCTCTGACCCCCTTTGCCCGCGTCGCCCTGGCTGCGGATTTCGCCAGTCCCTTCGCCAATGCCGGCGACCAGGGATTGAAGTATATCAACAGCGACGTGACATTATATTTGCATCGTCTGCCGGTAAGCGATTGGGTGGGCATGGAGGTGACAGACCACGGGGCAACCGACGGTGTCGGCTTTGGCGAATGCCGCCTCCACGATGAAGCCGGTGCCATCGGCACAGCCAGCGTCGCGGCCCTGGCGCAGACCAAGCAAACCCTGGGCTAGAATTTTCCGCAGGTCACACAGATGAACACGGTCAATCCCTCAGCAACGTGGGCTCAGCCAGTCATAAAACTAGGTCGAGAATTGATCGCTTGCGGTCCCCGTTCATTACCGCATCTGCAGCCATCTGCCACATCTGCGGAAAACTGGAACGCATCGAATCCCTAGCCGCCAGCCCGAAATCCGTTTAGGGAAACGCGCCTTCTCTGTCGCTAAGCTCTAAGCTCCAACCCCATGTCCTTGAACCTCGCCGATATCCAGGAGGCCGCCGCGCGTATACGCGGACAGGTAGAGCGCACGCCGTGCCGATATTCGCGGACCCTGTCACAGATTACCGGTGCCGAGGTCTGGCTGAAGTTCGAGAACCTGCAATTTACCGCCTCGTATAAGGAACGCGGAGCCCTGAACCGCCTGTTGCGGCTCAACGCTGAGGAGCGCGCGCGCGGCGTGATCGCCGCTTCTGCTGGCAACCACGCGCAGGGTCTGGCCTACCACGGCGGCCGCCTCGGCGTGCCGGTGACCATCGTCATGCCTGAGAACACGCCGCACGTGAAGGTACAGCAGACCCGCGACTTTGGTGCCAGAGTGGTGATGTACGGTGAAGGTTTCGACGTCGCCAGCGATCACGCCTACCAGCTGCGTGATGAGCGGGGCTTGGTCTATGTGCCGCCATTCGACGACTATGACGTCATGGCGGGTCAGGGGACCTTGGCCCTGGAGATGCTTGAAGATGCACCCGACCTGGAAGTCATGCCCGTTCCTATCGGCGGCGGCGGGTTGATCAGTGGTGTGGCGACGGCGGCCAAAAGCGTTAACCCGAATATCGAAATCATCGGCGTCGAGCCGGCGATGTATCCCTCGTTCACCGCCCGAATGCGCGGCCTCAATGCCCCCTGCGGCGGCCAGACGATTGCCGAGGGGATCGCGGTAAAGGCCGTGGGAGACTTGACCTACGGCGTCGCCCGACCGCTGCTCAGTGATGTGCTTTTGCTTGAAGAACCCTATTTCGAGCGGGCGATTGCCCTTTATTGCAACGTCGAAAAAACGGTTGCCGAGGGCGCTGGCGCGGCTGCGCTGGCCGCATTGCTGGCCTATCCGGATCGCTTTGCCGGTCGCAAATGCGGGCTGATCATCACCGGGGGTAATATAGATCCCAGGCTGTTAGCCTCGGTCCTGACCCGCGAACTGGTGAGGGCGCAGCGGTTAGTATCCTTGAAAATTATCAGTGATGATCGACCGGGACTTCTAGGACATGTCGCAACGATAATCGGTAGTCTGGGCGGCAATATCCTTGAGGTCGCGCACAATCGCCTGGCTCTGGA
>JAYTXQ010000309.1:0-23498 GCA_043742825.1 Caulobacteraceae bacterium
GCCGTCGTGTTCAGTGCCATCGGCATCCTTGGCCGACTTTTTGGGTCGGAAATGTTCGACATGCCAATGGCTGAAACAATCCTTAGCCTCAGAAAACCAGCACTTTTGATGCGATATGTCGAGTAGCCACCCCTTTAACTCGCCCCAAACTGCGCTGTTTCCGCCTATGATCGCGTTTCGCGCCGCTTGATCCGGTGCAGCTTTAAGTTTCGTCAATAAGTTGCCAGCTTTGAGCTTCCACGCTTCGTCGGGTTCCTTTTCCGCGAGTGGTATGTGGCGCATTAGCTGGCGTCCACTTCGAAAGTGTCGTCGTCAGATTGACGCGCATCTTCCTGCCGTAGTTCGTCCAAAACTTCATCTGCGAGCTGCGTCTGTTCGTCGATTTCCGTCTTGCTCAGACCAGACTCAGGGGAGTGGACCTTTCTCGCCATGGCCTTGGCGAATTCTTCGAAATAGGGATTCGGATGGGTCTGGCTGATGCCAAGCGAGTTCAATTCGATTGCCAACCGCCTGACGTTCTCGTCTTCCTTAGGAGTCCGGTCCAGTTTTCCAAGTAAATGGTAATGCTCATCGATTTTGACGAGAACCTCGGGCGCGAGCGTCGACCGTAGGCCAAAAAGTTCTGACTTGAGCAGCCCTTCGACGCCAATGCCGATGGGGTCGTCATCAGGCTCTCGGGCCTCGATCCGTCCAGATTCCGAGACTGACAGGACGCGGACCTGTGCCTTGCGCAAGCCCCCGATAATCAGGGGGTTATGGGTTGTCAGCAGGAGGTGACAACTGTCGCCATTCGTTTCGGCCCACTGCTGGATGAGCTTGAGATAGTCATACTGCCACCGGGGATTGAGGTGAGTGTCTGGCTCGTCAAGCAGGAACAGCGTCCGCTTATTGCGGGACAGGCGGATTAGGCCGAGAACCATCAGAAGTTGGCGTTCACCCTCCGACATTTCGCCATAACTGACATCACCATCCTCACTGCCCTTGCGCGTGACCCAGACCTGGACCCACCGATAAAGGTCTGAGATATCGATGCTTTCCAGCACCTCGAATAATTCGAGGTCGCTCTCGAACTTCCGAGCAAAGGCCATGAGCGCATCCTTGTTGCGCAGATAAATGGCATACTGGCTCTCGCTCTTGCCCTTGCCCTTGCCCTTGCTACGATAGTCGTCGGTGGCTCGCTGAGTAACCTCCATGGGAAAAAAGGCTTGTTCCTTTACAAGCCGCGCCGCCCGGGCAGGCCTCCCACCTGCCCCCCAGAACTGGCTGGCATCTTTCCCGCTTTTGCCTTTGGCGAACCAGGGTTTCCGCAACAGCAGCATGGCCGAGTGAAAGCCGGTCACGCCCAGCATTTCCGCGAGCAGGTTTTTGATTTTAGCGTCTTCCGATGTCAGCAAGCACAGAAGCGCCAGCACGCCATGGATCGGACGGCAATAGAACAACCGGCGATCTTCGATACTCGCGGCCTTGAATACGCCGTCGGACTGGTCGCCGATCAGTTTTTGATAGTAATTCTGCTGATGTCGATCGAAGTGGGTCTCCATCCGATTGTTGGTGCCAGAGTAATAGGCAAAGATCATATCGGGAAAAATATCGTCCTTGGCCGCCTGAAATTCACGGCGAGAGAGGGAGTCGCCGTTGCGGCTGAACGTCCATTGGCCAGCCTTCCCAGCCAGTGAAACGGACTGGTTCCCGATCACATAATCAAGCGCGAAGTCGAACGCCGGCGGCGCGGGGTCGAGATCGGCATTGCGAAAAATCTGAACTATGGCTTCAAGGAGGTAGGATTTTCCGGTGCCGTTCTGGCCAAGGATTACGGTAGTCAGGCTCATCGGGTCAAATTCGACCGTGACGTCCTTCAGGTTGTGAAACCCGTCGATCCACAGGCGCTTCAAGCGCAACATCAGGCCGCCTTAACCCAGGGATTTTGGTCGACCAACCACCCTCGATCATGTTCGTCCGACAGTTGCTTGTAGAAGTCGACCAGTTCCAGATCGGATCTGGCGTAGAGCTCGGTTGCGCGAGCCCTACCTTCCATCGCCTTCACGAGATTTGTCAAATAGGGCTGACCAATCACGTCGGGGTCTCGACGGTTCTTACTCATCGACTTTTTCCTAACTTGCGCACGAGTGGCAAGTCCCACCCCCGAGGCTGTTGATTCACCGATGGCATAGCCCGTCGCCGTGACAACTCTCGCCGGATCGCCGCGCCCTTGCCTGGGTACTCCCGACCGTGCGGTGCGGATGCGGTCCAATAGCACAGCGGCCGGCTCATCGTTCGGGTCCTGTGGCACAAGCTCGCCGCAAAAGGCCTTGGTGAGGATGGCGGCATCGAGTTTGGGGAGCAGCCTCGCCGCCGCCGCATGGTCGGCGGCAACGCGGTCGAGCCAGGCGAAGGCCGAGGCGATGCGGCGGACGATTTCAGCTTGTTCGTCGTCTGGCGGCACAGGCAACATATATCGAGCCAAGCCATCCTTGCTGATGTGCTGGATATTCATTCCCTGTGTCTGCGGGACAAACCGCTCACTGAGTGCAGTCAGCAAGAAATACCAATAAAGATATTCGGAAGAGCATTTCTCGGGTTGAACACGAAGAACGGTGTTTTGATAACAACAATTCGGGATTTCATCTCGCCAAATCGCCGGTTTTCCCACTTCTTTCGCGCTGCCTGAGCCTTCGTTCAGGAGCACATCGCCATATTGGAGTCGAAACCGCGCAAAGTCCTTGGCATCAAAGTTCATTTCCTTGACATCTGACACATCGACCCCTGACCACGTGATATTCGCGGATCGGATATACGGGCGCATATCTGGCCCTTCATGATGTTTGGGGGAACGCTGTCGTCCAAGTCCCACGGTGCCAACCTCACTAGCAGAATGCCAGCGCCAGGTTGAGGGAGTTTCCCAGAGCGACCTCGGCGAGGTACACGATTTGACTGAAGTTCCTTGCTTGGTTCGCCAATCCGCAGTCAGCTTTCCTGAAAAGGCTAGGGTGAGTACTGTAACCCGGTAGCGGGCGATGAGGGTGGGGATGCGGGCGAGGTCTGCGCGGGCGCGGGCGGTGCGCGCGGTCAAGCCATCGATCTTCGCAACGATGCGGCGTTGTTCGGGGAGGGGCGGCAGGGGGATCAGATGATCCTTAAGGTAGACTGTAGGAACTCGTTGTTGTCCCACCGCGCCCGACATTACGACTTGAGCGTTTTCCCGAAACGACTTTTGTCGGACGAAGCGCCAAAGGTAGTTGGGTTCGATAGCTCCGTTCGAACGGAACACATGAAACTCTGTGGAGCCCATGCCGATCCCATTGGTGAGATCCCGCGCGACGGCCGATTTGCCATTTTCCATCGAGGGCGTGATTTTGGCGAAAACCACATCGCCATCGCGGAAATGGGTAAATCCCTTTGAAACCTCGCCATAGGGTCGATCAACTGGCGAGATGATGGTCCCGGTTACCTCGTCAACCGCCGCCATCGGCACGAACGACACTAGGTCGGTGACGGCGAGATCAACATCCTTGCGCGGGTTCACGACTGCGACGTCCTCGATCGCCGGCTCAATCCAACTGCTTGGCAACTCACTCATCGGCTGCTGATTCCCGCGAGCATGCCCGAGATCGTCGGGCCGTTGTGTTGCAAACTCCTCACGGGAGATCGTCCTTAAACTGGTCGGTAGGCAACAGATTTCCCCGTTCGCGACGTTTGGTTTTCTGCCGATACATTGCCCGGAACCCAACAAATGCTAGGGCCCAAACTGCCAGCGTCGCACAGAATATCAGTGTGTTCTCGGAGAGTTTCGCAGAAAAACATGCCAATAGGGATTTGTTGGCCTCATAGGTTGTGACTAAGAGTACGACGAACCAAAATACTACAAAGGAATTTATAAGAAATTCATTGGTCCTTGAAACAGACCAGCTAAATCCACTTTCGTCGATCCACACACTCTTATGAAGAGACCCTTCGAATTCGTCTTCGAGCATGTCGATGTGATTTTCCCAATTCTTTTGCCAGAACTTAGATCCTTGCGAAGCAAACCAGCCAGCAACGGCCGTCATTAGGCCAAGTGCAGAGAGCGCAACGGGAATCAAGTCTCGAACTTGCGCCTTGTCGTCCTTCCAGAGGAAGCCCAATCCGGCAAAGACCGCAGCCTGTAGAACCCAAAAGTAGGCCGCCCGTTTCCAATAGAGTTCAATTTCGAATTGGCGGATCGAGTGCGCGCGTCCCAGGGCCGCCTTTCGGGATTCTTCCCGATCTCCGGGGAGGAGACCAAGTGCCCGCAGGTACTTCTCGCGACCAGTACTCACTCTTGCACCCCCTCGACTTCCGCCAGCTCATCCGCCACAGCCTCGATTTCGGCCAGGGCGGCGCGCAGGTGGCCGAGGATGGCGGCAGCGATGTCGTCGGGTTCGGTCAGGCCTTCCTCGTCCACCTCCTCTTCGTCGCGCAGCCAGCTGATGTCCAGATTATCGTTACGGGCGGAGATCTCGGCGCGGGTGAAGGGGCGGAAACGTCCGTCTGGTCCCTGATCTGTGCGAGTCGCCCTACCGTGGGGGTCATCGCCGAAAGCTTCGATGAAGGGCGCGAAATCCTCCGGCGTTAGCACCCGTGCCTTGCCGAAATTGGGCATTTGCGCGCGCAGGTCATAGATCCAGACCGTCTTGGTGGCGCCGATCAGACTGTCAGAGCGTTTGGTGAAGAACATCACGTTGGTCTTCACTCCCTGGGCATAGAAGATGCCGGTGGGTAGACGCAGGATGGTGTGCAGATCGCACAGGTTCATCAGCCAGGTGCGCAGCTCGCGACCCATATTGTCTTCGAAGAGCACATTGTCTGGTACGACGATGGCCGCGCGGCCGCAGACTTTCAGCGAGCGGACCACATGCTCGACGAAGGGAAGAGGTCCTTTGGCGGCGCTGGCGGTGATGACGAAATTGCTGCGCGAAACCCGCTCGGGGAATTTGTTGAACGGCGGATTGGTCAGGATCAGGTCAACGGGATCGGCGTTTTCGGCTTATGAAGAAAGTGTGTCGATGCAGTCAATCTGTTTGTCGATGCCATGTAGCAACAGGTTCATAGTGCAGAGCCTATGTGTTCCCGTGATCAACTCGGCTCCACGATAAGCGTCATTGCGTTGCCATTTGGCGTCGTCGGGCAAGAACCCGGACATGTCGTCGGTTGAACGCATTATCGAACGGTGCGCAGCGATCAGGAATCCACCTGTGCCGGCAGCCGGGTCCTGGATGATTTCACCGGCCACCGGCTTGACCAGTTCGATAATGGTTTCGATTAGAACGCGGGGCGTGAAATACTGCCCGGCTTTAGACTTGCGTTCCGATGTCGTCCGCTCCAGCAATCCCTCATAGAGATCCCCCAGGCCGTCTTCTTCGGCGGCGTACCAATCGATCTGGTCGATGGTGTTGATCAGGGAGGTGAGGGCCGTGGCCTTGGTCAGGGCCGTCTTGGCGTCGGTGAACACCTGTTTCACCAGGGGGAAATTTATGTCGGCGCGAGTGCCCAGATCGAGCAGCAGGGCGCGATAGCGGATCAGGCGCGCCTCACCCTCAAGCTTTTTCAACGCCCCCCAACGGCAATCGGCGGGCAGGCGCAGTTCCAGTTTCTTGCCGTCGCGTGACACCTCTTCGAGCATCTTCAGCAGCAGCAGATAGGTCAGCTCGGTGACATATTCATAATAGCTGACGCCGCCGCCCTGCAGGCTCTTGCTGGCGTTCCACAGCTTCTGAACGGTCTCGCGGGCTCTTGGTCCGTTCATCAGGCGCTCGCTTTCCAGATCGTTTGATTGAGGTCGGTCAGCACCGCCGCCAGCTCGCCGTTAAACACCTTATTGATCCGCGTCCAACCGCCCAGAGCGGCAAAGGGTTCATCGTCAAAGGCGGCGCGGTCAACGATCAGGGAAACGGCCACCTGCTCTCCGATGCGCCGTAGCCAGTTGCGCTGCACCTCGGTCCAGGATTGGGCGGTCTGGATCTTTGCCACAGCGGCGCGGACCCGATCTGCGTAAGGAACCAAGGGGTCACCGATGGCGGCCTGGCGGATATAGCCGATGATCGAGGCGGCGATCTCCTCGTTCTTCGTTTCGGCCCAGGCGCGTTTGATCCGGCTGTCGGTGAAACCTGCCGCGTCGAGTTCCAGGCGCAGTTGGCGCAGCCCCTCGCGGGTCAATTCCTGCGGGCGTTGCACCACCAGGGTCATGGCGGCGATGTTGTTGACGTTGTCGCGGACGAACCGGGTGAAGGCGTCGAGGAAGTCCTCCGGGCGCTTAGCGTCACCATAGCCGCGCGTGACGCTGGTCACTTCATCCTCGTGCTCTGAAATCGGCACATACCGCGGCGTGCCGTCTTCTGTGGTCCAGTCCAGGATCGCCCCCAGGGATGGGCGCTGCGACGCCCAGGCGGAGAGTTCCATCGGGTCGCCGGTCTGGAACCGGTGCAGCGAGGCCTCGGGCGTCTCGCCGGCAGCAATCTCAAACTTGGCTCTGGCCTCGGCCGACAGGCGTCTCAGCCGGCGGCGGAGGCGGACGATGATCTGTTCTCGGATTCGGTTCTTGTGCTCGGCGTCGCCGACGCCAGCTAGCTCATCGAACAGGCGGGTCAAGGTAAAGTTGGGGTCGGCTGCCACTGGCTTCATATCGGTCAGATCTTGCAGGTGGGCATAGAGGTCGACCGCGTCGAAGATGCGAAAGCTCTCCTTGCCGATTTCCGGGCAGAGCCGCGTCGCCCGGCCGAGCATCTGTTCGTACAGAATGCGGCTGTTGACCCGGCGCATGAAGACCAGATTGCAGATTCTGGGCACATCGATGCCGGTGGTCAAAAGGTCGACTGTCACCGCTACCTTCGGCAGAGGGTCATTGCGGAATCCAAGGATCAGTTTGCTGATCTGGTCCACTTCACCAGTCAGCTTCTGCACCATGGTGTCAGGCATAGGGCCATAGGCCTCGCGAAACGCCGCGCGCATTTCACCCACCAGGATGTCGGCGTGGGCCTTAGAGACGGCGAAAACCAAGGTTTTGGCAGGTTCATTAGGGTCGATATATTTGGTCAGTTCCCCGGCGATGGCGCGGTTGAAGGCGACGGTGACCACGCCCTTGTTAAATTCCTGCACGTCAAAATCGATGTCGTCCGGCAGGGTCGCTGTCTCGATGGTTCCGCTGGGCGGGTGCAGGAAAGCCACCTGATCTTCGGCGACAAAATGAATGCCGCCGTCCGACAGTTTGGTGCCGATGCGGATCGGCGGTTCGTGATCGACCAGAAAGCCGTCGATCACCGCTTCGCGATAGGCATAGGTGAAGATCGGTTTGCCGAAGATATCGGTCGTGTGCAGCGCCGGCGTGGCCGTGAGGCCAATTTTAACCGCATCGAAATACTCCAGCACCCGGCGGTATTTCGAGACATAGTCGTCCTGACTGCGGAAGGTCAGGTCGCCCTCCGACATTTCCCTGTCCAGCAGATAGCCGCGATGGCATTCATCGACGATCATCAGGTCATATTGATCGACAGCGGGGGCGTTTTCGGACTCCTCGCCGTAGAGCACCCGGCGTACCAGACCCTGGATGGTGCAGATGTGAATGCGGGTGTCGTCATCGGGGGTGACGGCGTCCAACCCCTTGAGGCCGAAGATATCGGCGAACGCCTTGCCGCTGACCACCTTAGTCGTCTTGAATTCGCGCTCTGTCTGTTCGCCCAGAGCGCTGCGGTCGACCACGAAACAGACCCGGCGAAAGCGTTTGGCGGCGATCAGGCGATAGAGCATGGCGATGGCCAGCTTGGTCTTGCCGGTGCCGGTGGCCATGGCGATCAGCATGGCGCGTTTGTCTTCGGCCAGAGCCGCCTCGACCGCCTCGATCGCGTCCTTTTGATAGGAGCGGATGTGGAATCCGAAATCGAACGGCTCGCTCGCCAGGGTCGCAGCCGATGCGCGCTTGTCCACTGCCAATCGTTCGATCAGACCGCGCGGGGTCGGCCAGCCGCTGATGACTTCAGCGGGGTTATCGGCCTCTCGCAGGTCGCGCCTCCAGATGCCGGACAATGCGGCGATCTGTTTAAGGTAGGGTCGCCCATTGGTGGAAAAAGCAAACGGTGCCTGAAAGCCGTCCCACGGTCCGCCATCGGCCAGCTGGGTGTCGTGGCGATGAATGTCGCGGGCATAGCGTTCGGCCTGGCGCAGTACTTCCATGACGTTGCGGTTGCGCCGCTTGGCCTCGACCGTCGCCATCAGGGTTGACCCGCAGAAGAGCGCATAATCCACCGGCCCACTGGCAGTCGGCCATTCGGCTATGGCGCGGTTTACGCCCTTTACCGGGCGCGCGCCGAGGGCGAAGCGCATGGCACGGGTATCAGCCTCCCAGCCGGCGGCCCGCAATTGCTGGTCGATCAGGGCGCGGGTGTCGACCTCGTCCAGATTGATTTTATCGGCTGCTTCCTGGGCCAAGGCAGCGATGGCCCGGGGTCCCGGCGCGTCCTTGGCTGTGGCCAGGGCACGTGCCGCGTTCAATTGCTGGGCCAGATCCGCGCGGGCCGCCTCCGAGTCCTCCGCCAAGGCCTCCCAAGTCTCCCGGTCGAGTCGCTCACGCTGCGCCTGTTCGGTCGCCGACTGGCCCTCGCGCTCCGCGGCCAGCGACGCTTCGCGCAAGCGATCAGCCTCGGTACGGGAACCCTCCAATTCCAGGCCCAAACGCTCAAGCTCTACGCGCAAAGCCTGGGACGCGTGATCCGGGTTCGGCGGCGGCGTGAAGGGGCCGGATGCCAATTTCTGGTCGTGGAAGGTGCGGACAAACCAGACACCAAGCTGCCGGGCGACTTTCAGGCTGGTCAGGGCGCCGGCGTGGTCATCGAGCTGATCATGCGCCGCCCGGTTGCCGGACATGCGCAGGGCGTGAAACAACTCGCCGACTTCGCGCGGGAATCCCTGATCAAACTTCAGCCGTCGCAAAAGGTCTGATTGGCTTTCGCCGATCTGGGGCGCGAGGCCGAACCGCGCGGCCGTCAACTGGCCCATCAACTCTGAGTATTGCCGCAGCTTGATGTGACAGGTGTTCGGATCATCGGAGAAATAGCGCTCGGCCAGAGCGCCGAGGCGAAATAGCTGCGGCTCCCACCGCTCAAGAAAGGCAAAGTTCGACCCAGCCGTCCGCATAGGTAGATTTATATAACCCCTGACGAATTTTCGCCATGTTTTTCATGGCGACCGCTCAGTTTGCATATTGACAACATCGCCAGTCATTTGCAATATGCGACTATCTTCAATCCATCCGGCCCGCACTATCCCCAAAAGGACCCCAGCCACATGCCGATTTTGCAAAACTCCCGCCACGAGGCCTTTGCTCAGGCCCGGGCCAAGGGTGCCACACTGGAAGATGCTTACGAAGATGCCGGGTTCACGCCTGGCAATGGCCACGCCTGCCGTCTGGCGTTTCGCCCGGAGGTGGCTGAGCGCATTGCCAAGCTGAGGCAGGCGGCGGAGGATGCGGTGGCCGCCAGTCCTGCGGCCATCATCAGCGCCCTTGTGCGCATGGCTGCGGCCAGCGAGGCCTTGGCCAGCCCCAGTGCCGCCAAGGAGGCGCGATTGAACCTGTTAGAGGCCTATCGCCTGCAACGCGAGCTGGCGGTAGAACGAGGTACCGAACGGTATGCGATGAATAAGAATGGGCGTTGGAAAAATGCGACAGACTGGGTCGTCGGCTGACCCCCCGTCTGTTGCCAAGACGCGCCCATCGGCCGCCTTGTGTCGCCCGTCAGACGCGGCAATATCGCCCGCCCCTCGCCTGCGGGCCGCCTCAGATCCGCCAATTGCCGCCATTTGCCGCCCGGCTTGCGCCAGCCCCGCGCCGCCGACGGTTCGGTTTAGTGCCCTACCCCCCGCCAGATCCGCCGATAGCTGGCGTAGATCAGGCCCGAGAATACCAGCAGGAACAGCATCACCTGCAGGCCCAGTTGTTTGCGCTCTTCCATCTTCGGGTCGGCGGCCCATTCGAGGAAGCTGGCGACGTCCTTGGCTTCCTCAGCCAATTTGGCTGGGGTTTTGTCGTCGAAGGCCACCCTATTGTCGGTCAGGGGCGCGGCCATCGCGATCAGGCTACCCGGCGGCACCGGGCCCTTGCCCTTATAGATGGAGGTCATGTCGCCTTGCATATAGGGGTCATAGTGTTTGCCCGGTGGCAGGGTGACTCCCGGGGGTGCGACGTCGGTGTCGCCCATGAGGATGGAATAGATGTAGTGCGGTCCGCCTTCGCGCGCCCTGGCCAGCAGCGACATGTCCGGCGGCAGGGCCCCGCCGTTGGCGGCCTTGGTGGCGATATCATTTGCATAGGGGCCCGGGAAGTAGTCGGCCGAGGTGCCCGGGCGTTTCATCGCATCGCCCGAATCCGGATCGATGTCGGAGATCTGGTAGTCCTTGGCGATGGCTTTCACCACAGGGTTATCGTTCGGGTTGGGGTATTTGGGGTTCCAGAACGGCCCACCCTTATCTCCCAGATTGCGAAAGGCGATCATCTTCAGGGAATGGCAAGATGAACAGACCTCACGGTAAACCTTAAAGCCGCGCTGCACTGCGGCCTGGTCATAGTGTGAGAATGGCCCCTCGAAGGGGAATTCTACCGGCAGCAAGGGCTTGGCGGAGGTGGCCGCCAAGGCCGGCCCTGAGCTCGCCAGCATCGCGGTGCTGGCCAGGACGAAGCCAGAAACAATGGCAATGGTAGTGCTAGGGGATGGGCGCGCCATGGTCTGTCTCTCTACTCGGCCGCCACCAGGTTGAGCACCGGGGTGTAAAGTGAACTGGGAACCGGCAGGGGCGTTTCGCGCCGGGCCAGCAGCGGGGTAATGACGAGGAAATAGGCGAAATAATAGATCGCCGCGAGCCGGCTGAACCAGGTGACACTGTTGAGGTCATAGCCAGTCAGGTTGATACCGGTAACCAGACCAGGAATAAGCTGCCCATCCGGCTCCTGTGCCCCGCACCAGCCCAAGGCCATGACAGATGCGATCCAGAAGAAGAAATAGAGGCGCGCCGTTGGGCGATAACGCATGGAGCGCACTTGCGAGTTGTCGAGCCAGGGCAGGGCGAAGAGACAGGCCAAAGCCCCGCCCAGGGCCAGAACGCCCATCAGTTTGTCCGGCACCGCACGCAGGACGGCGTAGAAGGGCAACAAATACCATTCGGGTACGATGTGCTGCGGTGTGGATAAGGGGTTAGCCGGAATAAAATTATCCACTTTGCCCAAGGCCTCTGGCATAAAGAACACAAAGACCGAGAACAGGATCATGTATAGTGCGATCGCGAAACCATCCTTGACCGTGTAATAGGGGTGAAAGGAAAGGGTATCGGACTTGCTTTTTACATCGATGCCGACAGGGTTGTTGTTGCCGGGCACATGCAGGGCCCAGATATGCAAGACCACAACAGCAGACATGATAAAGGGCAGCAGATAGTGGAGTGAGAAGAACCGGTTCAAGGTGGGGCTGTCCACCGAATAGCCGCCCCACAGCAGGGTGGTGATCGTATTGCCAACCACGGGGAAGGCCCCCAGCACATTGGTGATCACCTTGGCACCCCAGAAACTCATCTGGCCCCAGGGCAGAACATAACCCATGAAAGCAGTTACCACCATCAGAAAATAGATCGTGCAGCCGAGCAGCCACAGCACTTCACGCGGGGCCTTGTACGAGCCGTAATACATGCCGCGCAGGATGTGGATATAGACCGCCAGGAAGAACATCGAGGCACCGTTGGCGTGGATACCGCGGACCAGCCACCCATAGTTCACATCACGCATGATGTGCTGCTCAACCGATAAAAACGCTCCGGTACCACTGGCGTCGTAGTGCATGGCCAGGACGATGCCGGTGGCAATCTGAACCGCCAGACAAAATGCCAGGATGCCGCCAAAGGTGTACCAATAGTTCAGGTTTCTCGGCGTTGGAAAATCCAGCAGGTCGGCCCCAAAGCGAACAATGGGCAGTCTGCTATCTAACCAGCGTGCGATAGCCGTTTTCGGCTCGTATGTGGAAGGTCCACTCATGGGTGTTTAAGCCTATCCTATCTTAATTTTCGAAGCGCTGATGAAGGCATATTCAGGTACCGCCAGATTCTTAGGCGCGGGACCTTTACGGATACGTCCGGAGGTGTCGTAGACAGAGCCGTGGCAGGGGCAGAGCCAGCCACCATACTCTCCCTGAGCGAACACCGGCACACACCCTAGGTGGGTGCAGCTGGCCAGCAGCACCAGCCATTGCTCGTGCCCAGCCTTAACCCGGTCTGCATCGACCTGGGGGTCTTTCAAATCGCCGTGATCGGCGGCGCGGGCCTGCGCTACTTCTGCTGGTGTGCGATGGCGAACAAACACAGGCTGTTTGCGCCAGGAGATGGTCACTTGTTGACCCAGAGTAATCTTCCCCAGGTCGTACTCCAGGCTGGCCAGGGCGCGGGTATCGGCAGCCGGGTTCAGTTGATCGATCAATGGCCAGGCCACGGCGGCAACACCGCCTATGGCTGCGGTGGTGGCAACAATATGAATGAAATCGCGCCGGGGCGGATCTGCCGGGCCGCTCAAGTGGTCTAGGGTAGTTCCTGGGCTGTTCGCCAAGTTCAGCACACCTTCGTTTGTCATCTGGGCTCGCTGCAGGCGTGTCCAGGGATCGTCAACCGCTAACTGCGGTCAGTTATGAGGATCGCTTAGAATGCGTCTCGTCATTTTTCAACCAGACATTCCTCAAAATCTCAGAGCGTCCGTCCGGAACATCTCCTATTTGGGTATGGGGGTGCATATTGTCGAGACCTTCGCCCTCGCATTAAGCGGCCACTTTGACGGTGGGCGGGGCCTTCAGATTGACCGCTGGATTTCCATCTGAGCCGATTTGACCTTAAACGCCGCTGACATGACAAAGATCGCAGAAAATCCCGCCGCCCGCGCCAGTGCCTGGTTCGAGACCCTGCGCGACCGCCTGGTCATGGCATTCGAAACTTTGGAGGACGAGGCTCCCGCCGACCTCTATCCCGGCGAGGCTGGTCGTTTCGAACTGACACCATGGGTGCGAAAAGAGGGCGGCGGCGGGGTCATGGGATTCCTGCGCGGGCGGTTTTTCGAAAAATGTGGCCTGCATCTTTCCATCGTGAATGGCGAGTTTACCCCGGAGATGGCAGCGACCATGCCAGGGACCGGGACTGACCGTCGCTTTACGGCTACGGGGATCAGTCTGATCGCGCATATGCACAATCCGCACGTGCCGGCGGTGCACATGAACACTCGGTATCTTGCAACCACGCAAGGATGGTTCGGCGGCGGAGCCGACCTGACGCCGCTCTTAGACCATCAACGTGACCCGGCATCGCCCGACGCCGTCGAATTCCACGACGCACTTCGGCGGGCCTGCGATCGGCACGATGCTGCCTGGTACCCCCAGTTTCGAGATCAGTGTGAGGCCTATTTCCATCTGCCGCATCGCAATGAACCGCGCGGGGTTGGCGGCATCTTTTATGACCGCCATGATTCGGGTAATTTTGAACGCGACTTTGCTTTCACCCAGGATGTCGGCAGGGCCCTGCTGGAAGTCTATCCACAAATCGCCAGGACCCACATGTCGCAGGCCTGGAGCGAGGCTGAGCGCGAGGAACAGTTAATCCGCCGTGGCCGCTATGTAGAGTTCAATCTGCTCTACGACAAAGGCACCATGTTCGGCCTGAAAACCGGCGGCAACATCACCTCCATCCTCTCCTCAATGCCCCCCGTGGTAAAGTGGCCATAGCTCTCAAGAGGGTCCGCAGATGATGCAGATGAGAGCAGATAGGCTTGAGGGTTAGCGGGCGAAGCCGATCAGGACCTAGCGCCCGGGAAATAATCGCCTGCGGCGCAAAACCCTTCGTTCGTCTGCTCTCATCTGCGTCATCTGCGGAAAAACTTCGTTTTCCTGAGGGCCCCTAAAGCACCATGCCCTGAACGACAGACTTCAACCGCTCGATGATCGAAAGCTTGTCGCCCGGAAAGTCGGTGTCGATCCACCATGTTTCTACCTCGCGCAACACTGCACCGACCATCGGCCCCTTGGGCACGCCGGCGCGTTCAACCTCGTTGCCGGAAAGCGGCAGGCGGGGCACTGTCCAGCTCTGCGCCACCGGCAGCAGGGCGCGCCACTGGATCGCGGCGGCAGGGCGCTTAGAGCGGGACCAGGCCAACATGACCCGGTCGCAGAACGTCTGTGTGCCTAGCCGATAGACCGAGCGGCGCGTCTCGCGCGGGCTTATCCAGGATGTAAGAGCCGGCTCGTGGCCAAGAGCAGAGGTCAGCCGTGCCCGCATAGCCTTTGACAACCTCAGCGCTTCACCGACCTCTTCACCAACAGCCGGATCCTGAGGCAGCAGGGCGGCGAGGCGCAGCAACGGATCCTCGGTGAACAGAATATCGTTTTCGATGCCGACCAGCGCATCGAAGCGCGCCAGGCCCTGGGCCTGGGGCAAAACAACCGACAACACCCCGGTCTGGGCCATCCGCGCCAGGCTGTCGCGAGGGTCCTGCGCCGCCAGAAGGGTCAAGAGTTCCTTGGCAACCCGCTCGGCAGAGAGCGAGCCGGCGAGCGCGCGCAGTTTGGCGCACGCGGCTAGCCCCTCGGCATCGGGGGCACCCCGCCCGTACCAGGCGTGAAAACGAAAAAACCTTAAGATGCGCAAGGCATCTTCCTCGATCCGCCTCTCAGCCTCGCCGACAAAGACAATCGCCCGCGCCGCCACGTCCGCCAGCCCGGCCGCGGTCGGGTCAAACACGCGCCCTTCAATGTCGGCATAGAGGGCATTGATGCGAAAATCCCGCCGCGCCGCGTCCTGGGCCCAATCGTCGGTGAAGGCGACCACGGCCCGGCGCCCGTCAGTCTCTACGTCCCGGCGCAGTGTCGTGATCTCGAAGGGCCGTCCCGATGCGACCGCCGTCACCGTCCCATGGGCCAGACCGGTGGGAACGCACTTCAGGGCGGCGGCTTTCAACGCCGCGATCACCGCCTGGGGTTCAAGGGTCGTGGCGATGTCGATATCGTTGACGGGTGCCCGCAGCAGGGCATTGCGAACACAGCCGCCAACGAACCGCGCGCAGTCGTGCCCGCCGGCGGCGATCAGGGCGTTCATCACGGCGACGGTGTCCGACCGGGTCAGCCAGGCCTGGTGCCCTAGTGTCTTGGTCAGAACCTGGGTCATGCGCCGTAAAGTCGGGTGCGCAGGGCCCGCACCATGCCGGCTGTCGCCCCCCAGATCAGATGCTCGGCCCAGGTGATGGCATGATATTTGCGCTTTACTCCTGTTGGAAATTCGCCCTCGCGTTCTTCGTGATTGGCCAGATCCATCAGGAAATCCCACGGCGTCTCAAAGACTGCGGCTACCTCATCCGGGTTTGGCGTCAGGCTAAAGCCGGGCGAAACAAAGCCCACAACCGGGGTCACGTGGAACCCGGTTCCCGTGCGATAGGGTGTCGATAGACCCACCACACTGACCAGTGCCGGATCCAAGCCGATTTCCTCCTGTGCCTCGCGCAGGGCGGTCTCCCACGGGGTCTCGCCAGGATCGCAACGCCCGCCGGGAAACGCTACCTGGCCAGTGTGTTTGCGTAAGGTGTCTGACCTGCGGGTCAGGATCACCGTTGGCCCATCACTGTGCTCAACCACTGCGATCAAGACCGCAGCACTGGCAAAGTCCGCCTGCACCATCCCCAGAGCGTGTGGATCATGGTCGAAATCCATCGTGGAATCGGCCAGATCCAGCGGGTCCAGATGCCCTGTCAGCCAGGTCCGCCAATCGTCCGGCGCCGCATCACCCCTCATGTCAGGTGCGCCATGGCCGGTCCAACGGGAAACCAGATGCCACCCGAGGCGACGCAAAGTGTCGGGCCATCAGGCAGTGGACGCTCCTGGGCCATCTCAACCAGTTCATAAAACACTGGCCGTGCGATCAGGGCTTCGAGTCCGCGACGCACATGCAGATAAGGCCTGGGCTCGCCACTGGCGGCGTCTATAACCACCCGAATGGCGTTATCGGGACCGGCCTCGACCACATCGCCGACGTTGGTGGTAAAGCGCAGAGTGTCTCCCTCGCGATCCACGCGCACGGCGATGAACGGCGCATCCTCGACGGTGATCGAAAGCTTCTCCCCAGGGGTCACCAGGACAAAGCCGTCAGGGTCTTTGCGCAGCACAGTCGAGAACAGGCGCACCAAAGCCTCACGGCCGATGGGCGTGCCCTCATGAAACCACAGGCCGTTCTTCTTGATGACGATATCGATCTCGCCACAGTGAGCGGGATGCCACAGATGCACCGGCGGCAGGCCAAGGACGGGTGCTTGCGCCTTAGCCGCCGCGATGACGCCGTCTAATCCCCTCGCCTGATCAGGTTCACTCATTGTCTAGAGGTAGGCGCGTCGGGGCTTAGGCTCAAGTGATTATCCCGTACTGCCGACGCTACGAGAAAGCGCCTCCCTATTTGGCTCTCTCTGGCGTGACAAACCCAGTTACTCCCACAGTATCGTCACACAACACCCGCAACAGCACCCGGCGCGGATCGACTGGGCCTGGCATGATTACCCCTTTGGCGACGTTGAACCCGGCGCGGGCAAAATAGGCTGCGTCGCCGACTAACAGGACCATGTCGTGGCCCGCTGCCGCAGCCGCATCACAGGCTTGACCAATCAGACTCAGCCCTACACCCCGGTCACGGTGAGCGTTATCCACGGCGAAGGAGCCCAGAAACAAGGCTGGTGTCTCACCGATCTGGATCGGCCACATCCGCACGCAGCCGATGATCAGATCGCCCTGCCTCGCCACATGCGACAGCCCGTCTTTCGTCTGGCGGCCCTCACGCAGACGCTCAGCAGTCTTGGCGAAGCGTCCCGGACCGAAGGCCCGCGCGATCAGGGCGTTGACGGCATCGGCGTCCGCCGCACGTTCGGGCTCAAATTTCACCGTTTCGTTCGCCATGTCGCGGTCGGGGTTAGGCATGAGACGAGCTAGCGTCAACGCCTTGTTTGCCAGGGCTAGGGTGGCGGGCTATGGCCGAATATGTCTGAACCTGCCCATCCGCCCGCCCGAGTCTTATTGCGAGAACACGACTACCTGAAGTTTCTAGCCGCACGCTGGATGGGCAGTTTCGGCTCGCAGATTCAGAGCGTGACTATGGGCTGGCAGGTCTATGAAATCTCACGCCGGACCCAGGATGTTCAACATTCGGCCCTGAACGTCAGCCTGCTGGGCCTGGCGACCTTTGCGCCGCTGTTCCTGTTGACCCTGCCGGCGGGCGAAACGGCGGACCGTTATGATCGGCGTGTTGTCGTGCTGGCCTGCTACGCCGGAGAAATAACCTGCGCCGCGATTCTGGTGGCTGCGACCCTGATGAATTTCATCACCGTGCCTCTGCTTTTAGCCGTCGCTGCCCTGTTCGGAGCCTGCCGCGCCTTTTACGCCCCTGCCAATAACGCGCTCAGCCCGATGCTGGTCCCCCGCGAGCTTTTGCCACGGGCGATCGCCCTCAACTCATTGACCTCTCATTCGGCAGCAATCGCCGGACCGGCCATGGCCGGACTCCTGGTCGCCGTCTCGCCCCGCATGTCCTACGTCTCCAGCCTGGGCCTCTACCTTGCAGCTGCGGCTCTCTTGCTGATCATTCGTCGGGTAACTCGACCGCCGCCGGTAGTCGGCACGCGTATGGCCCTGGTGCGCGAGGGGCTCAACTATGTCTGGCGCAACCGGGTGGTCTTTGGCGCCATATCCCTGGACCTGGCCGCGGTGGTTCTCGGCGGCGCGACGGCGTTGCTGCCGGCTTTCGCTCGCGATATTCTCTTCGTCGGGCCACAGGGCTTCGGCATCCTGCGTGCCGGCCCGGCGATTGGCGGCACCCTGGTGGGGCTCCTGATCGCGATCCGTCCGATCCGCCGACATGCCGGTCTGATCATGTTCGCCGGTGTCGCCACCTTTGGCGCGGCCACGCTGGTATTTGGGGTGTCGAAGAGTTTTTGGCTGTCGGTGTTCGCCCTGGCAGTCCTGGGTGGAGCGGACATGCTGAGCGTCTATGTGCGCCAGACCCTGGTTCAGGTGACAACGCCCGATGCCATGCGTGGTCGCGTGTCAGCCGTTTCAACCCTGTTCGTCGGGGCATCCAACGAGCTGGGCGAATTCGAAAGTGGCCTGGCGGCCCGATTTCTGGGCGCGGTGGGCTCAGCGGTTTTCGGCGGTATTGGGGCCCTTATCGCCACCGGCCTCTGGGCCTATGCATTTCCCGCCTTGCGCAAGGCCGACCGCTTCGAATAAGCCTGTTGCAAACGTGCACGCAAAGCTTGAGGGAGACGACGGTCATGGGCCGATTGCAAGGACGCTCAACCCTGATTACCGGTGCCGGTAGTGGCATCGGTCGTGCCACAGCTCAGCTTTTTGCCTCTGAAGGCGCACGAGTGGTTTGTTTTGATCGTGCCGCGTCAGTGCACGAGACCGCCGAACTCATCGCCAGCGACGGGGGCCAGGCCATTGCCCTGACCGGTGACGCGGGCGATGAAGGCGATGTGAAAGGGGCAATCGACAGGGCCGTGTCGGAATTTGGCGGCCTGGATGCCCTGTATGCCAATGCTGGCATCAGCGGTGGCTGGACCCCCATGGAAGAGATCGATGCCGCCTTCTGGATGGAGGTGCTGCGGATCAATCTGATCGGCCCGTTCCTGGCCATCAAGCACGCCAGCCCGATCATGCGTGCGGCGGGCAAAGGCTCGATCATCTGCACCGCGTCCGTCGCCGGTATTTGCTCCGGCGCGGGCGGGGTTCCCTACAGCGCCAGCAAAGCCGGGGTGATCAATCTGGTGCAGACGACAGCGAATGTCCTCTACGGCACCGGTGTGCGGGTCAACGCCATCTGTCCCGGCTTGATCGAGACTGGCATGACCGCGCCGATTTTCGCCTCAGCCCGCGACCGGGGCACCGATGGCAAGATCGGCCAGCTCAATCCTCTGCGCCGGGGCGGAGAGCCACGCGAGATTGCCGGGGCGGCGCTTTTTCTGGCCAGTGATGACTCTTCATACGTCAACGGTCAGGCCATCGTGGTCGATGGCGGTCTGTCGTCCTCGCACCCTGTGGGCTCGCGCAAAGGATGACCGCGCCGATTTCCCTGGGCGCGCGCGTCAGCCAACTGGCTCTCAGCCAGGGCGACCGACCGGCTGTCACTGACATGGAGCGCACGGTCACGTCGCTGGAGCTCGATCGGCGCACCAATCGCATCGCCCGAGGCCTGACCCAGGCCGGGGTCAAGTTCGGCGATCTGGTCACCATTGGCCTGACCAACAGCGTCGATTTTGTCGAGGCCTGCTGGGCTGTGTGGAAATTAGGGGCGACGCCGCAGCCGATCTCGCACCGCCTGCCGCCGGCCGAGGCTGAAGCGGTGATGGACTTGGCCCAGACGCCGATCCTGATTGCGGGGCCATCGATCTCCAGCCGTTGCCCCCGCTATGATATCCCCGCTCTTCTGGACCTAAGCCAGGACGACAGTCCTTTGCCCGACGTTACCGCAGCGGTATGGAAGGCCCCGACCTCAGGGGGCTCGACAGGTCGGCCAAAGTTGATCCTTTCGGGCGCTCCTGGGGTCTATGTGCCACCGGAACCTGGCACTATGGGTGCCTGGGGCGTCACCGGTGCCGACACGGTCATCATGCCCGGGCCGCTATATCATAACGGCCCCTTCGTCACCGCCGTCGCTGCGGTTACCCAGGGCGCGCATCTGGTGATCATGCCCAGGTTCGATGCCGAAGAGACCTTGAAGACCATCCAGCGTCACAAGGGCAGTTGGATCTATCTGGTGCCGACCATGATGAGCCGTATCTGGCGGCTGCCGACTGAGGTTCGCCTCAGCTATGACCTCAGTACACTGAAGATGCTCTGGCACCTGGCTGCGCCCTGCCCAGCATGGTTGAAGGACGCATGGATCGAGTGGCTAGGCCCCGACGTGGTGATGGAACTTTACGGCGGCACCGAGGGTCAGGCGATCACGGTCATTACCGGGACCGAGTGGCTGGCCCATCGCGGCTCAGTCGGCAAGGTTCTGACGGGTGAAATGCGGGCGGTGGACACTGACGGTAACCCCCTTCCGCATGGTCAAACCGGCGAAATCTTTATGCGTCGGGCCGCCGATACACCGCAGACCTACAGTTATCGCGGGGCGGAGGCGCGGACACTGGATGGTGGTTGGGAGTCGTTAGGCGACATCGGCTGGTTCGATGCGGAGGGCTATTTGTATCTGGCCGATCGGCGCACAGATATGATCCTGGTGGGCGGATCGAACGTCTATCCGGCCGAGATCGAATCGGCGATTGACGAGCATCCCCTCGTGCAGTCCAGCGCCGTCATCGGCCTTCCCGACGAGGACCTTGGCAACCTCATCCACGCCATCGTGCAACCTCATCCGGGCCTGAGCGAAGAGGATCTGCGCAGCCATCTGGCTTCCCGGCTGGTGAGTTATAAGCAGCCGCGCAGTTTTGAGTTCGTGGCCGACAATATCCGCGATGACGCCGGCAAGGTGCGTCGGACTCAGTTACGCGATGAGCGTTTGGCCAAAACGTGATCACCGCTGCGCGGATCCGTTTCGCGCTCTTCGTCCTCATCGTTCTGGCCGGGCCGGCGGCGCTCATCGTTTTAGGTGGGCCTAAGCTTGTCGATCCTCGCCGTCTGGTCCTGATCCTCGGGCCCGCCATCTCGGGATGGGCACTCAACCGAGGATTGGGCGATCGCAATAAGCGAGCCGATTGGCGAGCGGTCGCCACGGCGGGCCTGGTCACCCTGGCCGTGACCGGTAGTGCCCTGGCTATAGCCCTGCTCGGCGGTGCCGCGTCCTTTGCAAGGGCAATGTCGGCAGCGTCGGGCGCAACTGCGGTGTTCGCAACTGCGGTGTTCGCAACTGCGGTGACAAGCATACTGGAAGAGTTGGGCTGGGCGGGAGGGGGCCTAGGGATGGTCGCCGCAGGCCTCACTGGCCTGGACGCGCCGCACCCGTGGTGGCTTCTGCCGGCACCCGGTGGATTAGTTTTTCTCGCCCTGACCCTGCTAGCCATCAGCCGGCAAACCCACCCTCGGAAAGAAACGCCAATTCTTCAGGCGTAGACTGGCGCCCCAGACAGGCGTTGCGATGCGGAAAGCGACCGAAACGGACGATGATATCGCGATGTTTGCGTGCCCAGTTGTCCTGCTGCCCGGTCTCCCGCTCCAGGGCTTCACACAGGCTTACAGCCAGGTCTTGATCCGCTGCGTCCTCCGCATGCTCGAAGGGCAGATAGAAGAACGACCGCAGCGGCGGGGCATGCCACTGATCGTGGCCGTGCCCCACGGCCTTGCGGGCGATGGCCCGGGCCAAGGGATCGGTAGCGAAGGCATGGGCTGAGCCGCGCCAGATGTTGCGCGGAAACTGATCAAGCAAAAGCAACAGCGCCAAGGTGCCGTCGGCGCTTTGCTCCCAGGCCTGCAACTCGCCACGTGCCGCAGCGTGGTGTGTGGCGGCAAACCGACTGCGGATCAACGCATCGAACGCCGTATCCTTGGCGAACCAGGCCTTGCGACCGGCGTCACGCCAGAAGCTGATGATCGTCGTCGGGCTCATCGCAAGGAGTTTTTTCTGTGGGCTATCTTAAGGCAAGCTCCGGGCAAAGTTCACCGCCTCCCGAACAGTCGCTCGATATCCGCCAGCTTCAGTTCCACATAGGTTGGCCGGCCGTGGTTACATTGCCCGGAATGAGGGGTGACTTCCATTTCTCGCAGGAGGGCGTCCATTTCCGGGGCGGTCAGGCGACGACCGGCGCGGACGGAGCCGTGGCAGGCCATGGTGGAACACACTTCGGCTAGGCGTTCGCCCAAGGCCAGAGGTGCGCCGTTTTCGGCCAGATCATCGGCAATATCGCGTACCAGGCCAACGACGTCGGTGTCGCCGAGCAAGGCCGGGGTTTCGCGCACCAGAACAGCTCCTGGGCCAAAGGGTTCCAGGGCCAGGCCCAGGGCGGAGAGTTCATCGGCGCGGGCACAGACCCGTTCGGCGTCGGCGGGATCAAGCTCGACGACCTCGGGCAGCAGCAACCTCTGGCGGGTGACGCCGCCGGTCGCCATCTGGGCCTTCATGCGTTCATAGACGAGACGCTCGTGGGCCGCGTGCTGGTCTACGAGCACCACCCCGTCTCGGGTCTGGGCGACGATATAGGTGCCGTGCACCTGAGCCCGCGCGGCGCCGAGCGGAAAGGCGGTCACATCGACTTCGCTGTAGAAGCTGGCCTGGGGGGTGTTGCCGTCGGCAACTCCGGCACCTATCCAGGGTTCAGCGCGAGCGGAAACCCCATCCAGTCCAGGCAGGTTCGCGGTCGGCGTGGGGGTCCAGCCGCCGGATCGCCAGGCCGAAAAGCCAGCCGCTGACGGCTCACCGGGTCGAAAGCTCCCCAGAGCGCCGGTGGCCACTGTCGTTGACGCGCGATGACCGGCGGCGGCAAGGGCGTGGCGCAGAGCGCTGACGATCAGGCCGCGGATCAGGCCCGGATCGCGAAACCGCACCTCGGCTTTTGCCGGATGCACGTTGACGTCAACGAGGGTCGGATCGAGGGTCAGATACAGGGCCGCCGCCGGGTGTCGATCTCTGGCTAGGAAGTCGGCGTAGGCCCCGCGCAGCGCGCCTTGCAGCAGGCGGTCTTTGACCGAGCGCCCGTTGACAAAGAGGAATTGGTGACCGGAATTGCCGCGATTATAGGTGGGCAGGCCGATGAAGCCGGTCAGGCGGACGCCCTCGCGCTCCTGATCGATTTCCAGACTGTTTTCAGCAAATTCACGGCCCAGAACCGCGCCCAGGCGGGCTCGACGGCCGGCAGGGCCCTCCGGTTCTGCCCCCAAACGCAGGGCGCGGCGTCCGTCCAGGTCCAGGTGCACGGCCACCGTGTGGTCCGACATGGCCTGGCGCTTGACCTCGTCACTGATCGCCATGGCCTCGGCACGTTCCGACTTCATGAATTTCAACCGCGCCGGGGTGGTATAAAAAAGATCGCGCACCTCTACCCGTGCGCCGTGCGGACCGGCAAAAGCGCTGGGCGAAACCGCGCTGACCGCTCCGGCATCGACAGCTATGGCAAAGGCCGCGGCCTGACCCCTGGCCCGCGAGGCAATGGAGAGCCGCGATACCGAGCCGATCGAGGGCAGGGCCTCTCCTCGAAACCCAAGACTGGCAATGCGCAACAAGTCATAAGAGCCGTCTGCGGCCGGCGGCAGTTTCGATGTGGCGTGGCGCTCGACGGCCAGGGGCAATTCGTCAGGGCCCAGACCCATGCCATCGTCTGAGATCAAAAGGCGGCTTAAGCCCCCACCGTCGGCCTGAACCTCGATGCGGTGGGCCCCCGCGTCCAGGGCGTTCTCGATCAGCTCCTTGACCGCACTGGCCGGCCGTTCGACCACCTCACCGGCGGCGATGCGGTTGATCAGATCAGGCGGCAGGCGGCGGATCGGCATGGACTGTTTCTATCCGCAGACGCCGCA